>NZ_LZZV01000011.1:0-256381 GCF_014170385.1 Delftia sp. UME58 | reverse complement strand
GCCATGATCCGGCGGCGCAGCGCCATCGAGCCGGCCATAGGACACATGAAGATGGACGGGCGGTTGGGCCGCAATCCGCTCAAGGGCGCGCTGGGCGATGCGCTGCACGCGGTGATGTGCGGCGCCGGGCACAACCTGCGTCTGATCTTGGCCGCGCTGCGGCTTTATTGCGCCCGCTTTGGGCTGTGCATGCAGGCGGTCATCGCCGCGTTGATCGCCGCTCCAGCCAATCGCCGATCGGTCTGTGGCTAAGAACGGAATTGTTCAGGGCGGACTAGCGAGCAGGCGCATCAACGCCAGCGGCCAGGCCATCGCCCCATGCACATCACGCGCGAATGGGCGACCAACACCGATGGCACACGGCAGACCGCACCAGCTACACCGGGGTGCGCGCGTACTGGCACGATGGCAAACACGCCCGCCGCAAGGGCGTGGTTGCCGGCAGCCCCACCGGCAGCGTGAAGACCTTGAAAGACACCTTCTCCAGCGCCGAGGCTGCGCGCCAAGCCGCGCAGTCCGAGATGCATAAAGTCCATGGAGCATGCCCTAGGTGATGGCGGCTTCACCACGCAGATTGAGCTGGAGCTGCAGGGCGATGGTGATAGCGCAGTCAGCAGAGGCAATCGACGACGACAGCTGAAAAGCGGCCGCCGGCAGCTGCTCACTTCGGTTGGGCTGTGATCGCTATGTAGATCAAGGGCCGCTCTGGCGTACCGTTCTTCTTGCAAACCTTAGCAGTCACAACCGCATGCTCCAGCCAGCCGTGAACATTGGTGTTCACAACTCGGTTGATGTAGCCCATCTTCTTTCCACCAATATCGACACGGATCGCCTCCGGATCTGTTTCGTTTTCTGGCTCCAGGATCAACTCGGCGACGTCTTCCACACGCACTGCCTCAACGTCCTGCAACGTAGCGTAGTGCCGCGTGCCAGCAACCTCAGTGACGAGCTGGCAGGGCAGCTTGGTGCAGTCAAAGACAGGGGACAGCGAAAACCCATCGCTGGGCAGACGGGCGCCTGTGTAGCCTAGCAGCGCCAAATCCGACAGCGCAAACGGATGGGGTAGTAGGTGCCTCTGTAGGTACGCCGGGAAATCCTCACGCTTACGAGGTGGTAGCCTGCGCATGAAAGTCTGGAGCACATCGCTCCAAACAGATTCCTTTTCATTCAGGCGGAACGCGGGGTGCCCCTTGAACCCATACTCGCGTGCAGCACGGAAGTCAGGCGTATCGGAAAGGTAGCGGAACGTCACAACAGACGGATCATCTGTTGGCACGAGTTCGCCCACCACATACCGATAACGCGCCTTAGGGTTCGTTGCCGACTCCAAGCCTTGCCATGTCAACAAGAGCCGGGAAGGCTCACAAAGATGGCTAATTGAACTCATTGAGCAACTCTTTCAAAATTTCAAATCTACGCAGCAAGTTTCGTTCGATCCACGCAACACGATCTTGCTGCAGATGGCGGTATGGCACTGGTGGCGCCAGGTTCAGGAGGTCTCTCAAACATGCGCTCAACCGCGCAGGTGGTACCTCTAGCCTAGCTCGCAAGTCAGCGATATCAGCACTGGCCTGCCATGTTTTAAGCGCTGTGCGTAGTAGCGAGAAAAGACACACTCGATCATCGCCACGCTCCCATGTGACGTGGCTTCGACCGTTGAGGATGTAGCGATCAAGCTCATCTTGCGACCAGTCTTGGACGATGTGCGGAAACCTGTCTTGCCCAAGGCTGGTTCCGTTGTCGAACAGCGGGGCAAGTCGCAGGGTGTCGAAGTTTGGACTATAGATAAGTCCCCAATTCTCTTGATGCCGGTCAGTGTTTCCGATCAACGCATCGAAAGCAAGCGTGTTCAGCCACCATGTGTGCCAGTCAAAGCCCTTCAACCGCGTCCGCGCCAAGGCCTTCATCAGCATAGAAATGTCGGTGAGGTTGTGCGCCTTACCTAACTTGCGGTCGAAATCAGGGTTCACAACCTGCAACAAATCCCCTGCGGGTACAAAGTGCTCAGTCGTGTCGTCATAGAACCACTCAACCAACGCCCCCACGACCCCGCTGGGCCGATGCAGGCCAACATAGGTCGGAGGGGTGTCGAAACCCAGCATAGCGCCTACTCTGTAGGCAACAATCTCTCCCCAAAACTGGTCGGGGTAGCGTTGCTGAGAACGTTTCAACAGGTACCGACAACCTCCCGTCAAAATCTTGGAGCCATGCTCCAGCGGAGCAATCACCGCGTCCTTGGCGCGCGCACCGGCTGGAAAGATGCCAAAATTTTGGTCGATCTCCCAATCACTTACATCAATGATGTGATCTTGTACTCTGTAGGACATAAGCGGCGGAGTTCCTCTTGCCTCGGTATGCGCCTCATAAGGCTACTAGCGCAAATAGCTCTTCTTTCCAGAATCCGATATACAGTACTGCCCACCCCGTGGCCCGGTGCAAACGCCACCGGACCGGCATGAGCAATCACCTGAAGATGCCCCGGCCCGGCTGGGGGCCACCAACGCACGCGGTGACGACTGTCCAAGCTCGGCGCTGCAATGGCGCTTGCTGCCGCTGACCGAGCCGTCATTGCACACAAACTGCGCGCCTGAGCAATGCGCCACGCCGCCCTTGCTGCCGCTGCAGGGGTAGTTTGCAGACCATGCCGGCATGGCAGACGTCAGGCACGCCGCGAATGCAATCGCAAAATTAAGGCTGCGCATTCCTCAGGCGACCACGCCCAACTCGACTACCGTTTCGTCGGGCAGCTCACCTGTTTCCAGCAGCGTGGTGAAATGCTCCTGAGCCACTACAAAAGCCCCTCCGGCTCGGGCCTTCTCGATCTTGAGCGCACCAGCACGGGGGCCACAAACGAGGAAAGTGATGCCGTTTGCCATGGTCTGCATGACCTGTAGGCCAGCTGCGTCGGCTTGGCTCTGCATGGCATCGCGTGTTGCTGAGGCGAAGCCTGTGAAATGGATGCGAGGGCGAGCATCGACCGGGGCGCCACGCACAGGCCGCGGTGGAGGCGAACTGCGGGGAGTGCCCAGCAGCGCATCGCTACCGTTCAGGTACTCGCTCACGCGGTCTTTGCGGAACGTGAGCACGCTACCCTTGGTAGTGCAATGCCCTTTGATGTAGTGGCCGATCTCGGCCCAATTCAGCAGCATGCGCTCGGAAACCTCCCCGGCGCCATTGCGGTAAACAAACCGCATCTCGGGCTGTGCAGCCATGCTCGTTCCTCCCTGTGGAAAGCCCTCTCTATGCGCGTGCAGCAATAGCCGCCAGCGTGCGCAGTGCAGCCTGTGCCTCTGCGGGCGCCTTGTCGTAGTGCTGCAGCAGCTGCTGTGACTCAGAACTGACTGAGGCCGCCGCGCCGGCATCACCGCCCGCCGCGCCTGCGCGCAGCGACAGCAGCACATAGCCCACATCCACACCCACGGCGTGCAGTTGCTGCAGCGCCTTGGCGTCGGGCACGAACTCGCCTTCTTCAAATTTCAGCAGGGCCAGGCGGTCCACGCCGGACTTGGTGGCCAGTTGGCCCACGGTCAACTCCAGCCGCTTGCGCTCTTGCACCAGGCGGGCCGCAAGCGTGGCAGCGGGCTGTACATGCTCTATCGCGCTGGGGTCAAAAGTACGTATGCCCGTGAGCACATAGCCGGAATCCACCCCGAACCCGCGAATGGTGTTGAGGTAGCCAACATCAGGCAGATTTGCCCCCGTCTCGTAGTTCGATTGAGTGTTCTTGGACACCCCGCCCAGGGATGCAAACGCCTCTTGGCTTAGGCCAAGCCGTTTGCGCTCCTCACGCAACCTTTGGAAAAATTCATCCATTTTTTTGGTAAATCCGTTGATTATCACAAAAAATTGTGCAAAATACACCATGCCTTGTAACAACCTAACTCCAGATACTACATGACCACCCCAGCGCACCACACCCGCCACCGCTCGGCCACGGTCGAGCCCCTGATGTACTCCAAACGCATTCCACTGGGGATGACCGGCGAAGAGCTGGAACGCGCATGGGACGGCGCCCCGCACGAGGGCCGCATCGTGCTGGGTCAAACCGACACCGCCGCCGAGCGGCGCTGAATCGAGTGCGGCCAAACATTCAGCGCCACGATAGAAATCACGCGCACCCTGAGCCCCAACGCCGCGCCCCATGCATGGCCCGAGCCTCTCTTGTCGATGCCCACCAAGCAGTCCTGTGCTCTGCGGGAGTGCTCAAGTACACGGTGAAAAGCATCCTGTACGACGGAGCACAGGACCGCTACTCCTGCCCGCACCTCTGCCGGGCATTTGCAGCGCTCAACCAACTTCCTGCTCCCGGTTGCTACCCGGCAACCAGTCCGCATGAGCCGGTGCGGGTGGATCTGCTTTCACTGCTCGCCCTCATCAGCTCGGAACTGGAGTTCGCTCGCGACACATTCCGAGAGAACCGGTTCAGTGCAGCAGACGAAGCGGCTTTTGTTCATGGACTGCTGGAACACGCCTTTGAATTTTCAGACCGGCTGTTCGGGGCCCACAACGAGCTACCCCACTCCTTGGACGACCTGCGTTTCCTGGCCAGCTTTGCTGCAACCAAGGAGGCTGGCAACGGTATCAATACATTCGGCAGCCAGGCAGATACAGCATCACCAGTCACAGCGGCATCGCCGTTGCTTAGAAGCGGCCACCGGGCCAGTGAGTTGCTCATTCGTTGCTCGTTCGACATCGAGGCAGCAGCCCACGCCGTGACAGCGCTGGGAGATCAGATCACGGAACCGGAGCAGATTCAGATCGCCTCGCTGATTCGCTGCTATGGCGCACGCATCGCGAAACTCAACAGTGTTCTGATGAGCTATCTCACCGGGGACGAAGTGATCACCCTGGCGGATGCGCAGCGCGCCCTACCAAGGAGCCAAGCAGTTGCCAGAAGGAGCCGTGTAACGACGCACGGCGGAAATGGTCCCTTGGATTGAGCGCTGCGCATTTGTGTGCCGCGATCTTCGCCCCCTTGGCGCGGCGTCCAACCTCGGGTAGTCAATAATGTGACCTTTGCCCGCCACCACGCCCCAAACGATGGATACGGCCCAAGGCGGGCAGTACGACACAAGAACATTCGCGCCTTCCTGCGGCCCCGCGCCATCCAGGCAGGCCTTGCCCGGCACCTTCGCGCCGCCGCAACCTGTTGATTCCCAAGCCAATGAGCGACCTCTCGCAAAGCACACAGCCCTCTCCGGCCCCTGATCTGTCGGCGCACACGCCCATGATGCAGCAGTACCTGGGCATCAAGATCAACTACCCCGACACGCTGGTTTTCTACCGCATGGGGGATTTCTACGAGCTGTTCTTCGGGGACGCGGAGAAGGTGGCGCGGTTGCTGGACATCACGCTGACCACGCGCGGGCAGACGGCGGGGCAGCCGATTCCCATGGCGGGCGTGCCCTTCCATGCGTTGGAGAACTACCTGGGCCGGCTGATCAAGCTGGGCGAGTCGGTGGCGATCTGCGAGCAGGTGGGCGAGGTGGGCGCCGCCAAGGGCCCGGTGGAGCGCAAGGTGGTGCGCGTGGTGACGCCGGGCACGCTGACCGACAGCGAGCTGCTGTCGGACAAGAGCGAGGCGATCTTGCTGTCCCTGCACACGGCCGGGCGCCAGCGCTGCGGCCTGGCCTGGATGGCGGTGACGCAGGGGCGGATTCATCTGGCCGAGTGCTCCCACGACGAGCTGGGCGCCTGGATTTCACGCATCGCGCCCAGCGAGCTGATCTACAGCGCGGGCGTGACCGAGCGTTTCGAGCAGAGCCTGTTCGCGCTGCGCCATGGCGGCTCCATCGCCTGCCCGCTGTCGCCGCGCCCTGACTGGCAGTTCGACGGCGGCCTGGGCGAGCGCAAGCTGCTGGAGCTGCTGGGCGCGGCCAGCCTCAAGGCCTGGGAGGCCGAGGATCTGCCGCTGGCCCATGGCGCCAGCGCCGCCCTGCTGTCGTATGCCGAGCACACGCAGGGCCGCAGCCTGTCGCACATCCATGCTCTGCAGGTGCAGCGCGACGATGAGCTGATTGCGCTGCCGCTGGCCACGCGCCGCAACCTGGAGCTGGTCAAGACGCTGCGCGGCGAGGATTCGCCCACGCTGTTCTCGCTGCTCGATACCTGCATGACGGGCATGGGCAGCCGCCTGCTCAAGGCCTGGCTGCTGGAGCCGCGCCGCGACCGCACGCAGGCCATGGCGCGGCTGGAGGCCACGCGGGCGCTGCAGGGCGCCAGCGCAGGTGGCATGGCCGCGCCCTGGCAGCAGTTGCGCGAGCAGCTCAAGGGCGTGAGCGATGTGGAGCGCATCACGGCGCGCACCGCGCTGCGCCAGGTGCGCCCGCGCGAGCTGGTGGGACTGGGCCGCACGCTGCACAAGGCCGCCGTGCTGGCCCAGGCCGGGCAGACGCCCTCGGCCCACCTGACCCAGCTGTTCGCCGACCTGCAGCCGCCCGAGGGCTGCGCCGAGCTGCTGGTGCGCGCCATCATGAAGGAGCCGGCCGCCCTGGTGCGCGACGGCGGCGTGTTCGCCACGGGCTACGACGCCGAGCTGGACGAGCTGCGCGCCATCCAGAACAACTGCGATGACTTCCTGCTGGAGCTGGAGGCCAAGGAAAAGCTGCTCACCGGCATTCCCAACCTGCGCGTGCAGTTCAACAAGGTGCACGGCTTCTATATAGAGATCACCAACAGCTACAAGGACGCGGTGCCCGAGCGTTATCGCCGCCGCCAGACGCTGAAGAACGCCGAGCGCTACATCACGCCCGAGCTCAAGGCCTTCGAGGACAAGGCCCTGTCCGCGCAGGAGCGCGCGCTGCAGCGCGAGAAATTCCTCTACGAGCAGCTGCTGGACCAGCTGCAGCCCCATGTGCCGGCGCTCACGCGCGTGGCCGGCGCCATTGCCGCCATCGACGTGCTGTGCACGCTGGCCGAGCGCTCGCTGACGCTGAACTGGTGCGCGCCCGAGTTCGTGAACCATCCCTGCATCGAGATCGAGGCCGGACGCCACCCGGTGGTGGAGGCCCGCATGGCCGAGACCTCCAGCGGCAGCTTCATCGCCAACCACACGCGCATGAACGCCAACACGCGCATGCAGGTCATCACCGGCCCCAACATGGGCGGCAAGTCGACCTATATGCGCCAGGTGGCGCTGATCGTGCTGCTGGCGAGCATGGGCTCGCATGTGCCGGCGTCCAGCTGCCGGCTGGGGCCCATCGACGCCATCCACACGCGCATCGGCGCGGCCGACGACCTGGCCAATGCCCAATCCACCTTCATGATGGAGATGACCGAGGCCGCGCAGATCCTGCACTCGGCCACGCCGCACAGCCTGGTGCTGATGGACGAGATCGGCCGGGGCACCAGCACCTTCGACGGCCTGGCGCTGGCCAGCGGCATCGCCACCCAGCTGCACGACAGGACGCGCGCCTTCACGCTGTTCGCCACGCACTACTTCGAGCTGACCGAGCTGCCGGCCAAGGCACGCGCGGCCGTGAACATGCATGTGAGCGCCGCGGAGTCGGGCCAGGACATCGTCTTCCTGCACGAGATCCAGCCCGGCCCGGCCAGCCGCAGCTACGGTATCCAGGTGGCCAAGCTGGCCGGCATGCCGGCCGGCGTGCTGCACCACGCGCGCCATGCCCTGGAGGCACTGGAGGCCCATGCCGACGAGGGCCGGCTGCAGGTGGACCTGTTCGATGCGCCCGACATGCCCGAGCCGGAGCACCAGCACAGCCCCCTGGCCGAGGCCCTGGCGGCCATCAACCCCGATGCGCTGAGCCCGCGCGAGGCGCTGGAGGCCCTCTACCAGCTCAAGAAGATCGCTGCCTGAACGCGGTCACTCTCCGCGCACTAAACTCGCCATTTCCGCAGATTCGGACGCCCCCCATGACTTATTGCGTTGCCATCAAGCTCAACGCCGGCCTGGTTTTCCTGGCCGACTCGCGCACTAATGCCGGCCTGGACCAGATCAGCTCGTTCCGCAAGCTCATGGTCTACGAGAACCCCGGCGACCGCTTCATGGTGCTGCTGTCGGCCGGCAACCTGTCCATCACCCAATCGGTGCGCGAGCTGCTGGAGAGCCAGCAACTGCGCGACGAGGCCACGGGCGACATGCTGACCATCTGGAACGTGCGCAGCATGTTCGACGCGGCCCGCGTGCTGGGCGCGGCCGTGCGCCATGTGTTCGAGCGCGACGGCGTGGCCCTGTCGCGCTCGGGCGTGGACTTCAATATCTCGCTGGTGCTGGGCGGCCAGATCCAGGGCGAGAACATGCGGCTGTTCCAGGTCTACTCGGCAGGCAACTTCATCGAGGCCACGAGCGAGACGCCCTACTTCCAGATCGGCGAGTCCAAGTACGGCAAGCCCGTGCTGGACCGCGTGATCACGCCGCGCACGCCGCTGGACGAGGCCGCCAAGTGCGCCCTGGTGTCCATGGACAGCACGCTCAAGTCCAACCTCTCGGTGGGCCTGCCGCTGGACCTGATCGTGTACGAGAAGGACCGTTTCGCCTCCGACAAGATCGTCAGCATCGACGAGAGCAACCCGTATTTCCGCATGCTGCACGACAGCTGGGGCGAGCGCCTGCGCCATGTCTTCGACAGCATCGAGGACCCGGCCTGGGATGGCGGTGACTCCGCAGTGCCCATCCGCGTGCACAGCCGCCAGGCCCAGCCGCTGACCAAGGTCACCGCGCCGGCCGGCGCCCTGCGCGCCAACGCGCGCACCATGGGCCGGCTGCCGCCTGCGGCGCTGCGCCAGCCCTATCACAGCGGCGCGGGCGCAGGCCTGGGCACCTCCACGGCCGACGGACTTGCGACATCGCCCATGACCCCCCTGCAGCCGGGCCCGGGTTCGCCCGTACGGCCCGATGCGGGCCAGCCCTCCGGCCACCAGCAGGGCTTGCCCGATGGTCCCGCGCAGGCCGGCCAGGAGCCTCAGCCGTGAACCCGGCCCGGTCCGCGCAGCGGGCCGCGAGCGACGCGGCGGCTGCAGGCACGGGTACGGGCTTGCGCACTGCATCGGCACCACTGCCCGTGGTGTTCTCGCATGCCAACAGTTTTCCGCTGCCCACCTACCGGCTGTTGTTCTCGCTGCTGGCCGAGCGCGGCATCGCGGCCCGGGGCGTGGAGCGCTTCGGGCATGACCCGCGCTTTCCCGTCACCAACAACTGGCCGCACCTGGTCGAGCAACTGGCCGAATTCACGCGCGCCGAGGTGGAGCGCGTGGGCGGCCCGGTCTTTCTGGTCGGGCATTCGCTGGGCGGTTTCCTGAGCGTGATGACGGCCGCACGCCACCCCGAGCTGGCGCGTGGCGTGCTGCTGATCGACTCGCCATTGCTCAGCGGCTGGCGTGCCAATGCCGTGGGCGTGGCCAAGCGCACCCAGCTGGTGGGCTCGGTCTCGCCGGGCAAGATCAGCGCGCGCCGCCGCAATGCCTGGGACAGCGACGAGGAGGCGCTGGCCTACTTCCGCGCCAAGAAGGTATTTGCGCAATGGCACCCGCAGGTGCTCCAGGACTATGTGCAGGGCGGCCTGGCCGATGTGGACGGCCGGCGCATGCTGAACTTCACGCGCGAAGTGGAGACCGCCATCTACAACACCTTGCCGCACAACCTGGCCTCGCTGCTGCACCACCATCCGCTGCGCTGCCCGGCGGCCTTCATCGGCGGGCGCGCCTCGGTGGAAATGCGCCAGGTCGGAATGGACCTGACCCAGCGCATCACGCGCGGGCGCGTGATGATGCTCGACGGCAGTCACCTGTTTCCCATGGAGCGGCCCCATGTCACGGCCGCGGCCATCGAGGCTTCCTTGCTCAATCTGCTGTCCTGAGCCGTCAAGCCGCCCGCCTCGAATTCCCTCCTCCAGCGGTCCGGCGTGATCAGACGGCAGTCGCTGCCGGACAGCACGCGGTCCTTGGGTGTGGAAGCATGAGTGCGGAAGTCGATGGCAATCAGGCCTTGGTGTTTCAGGAAGGGGGGCCGGCTAAGCGATCGGCCAAGCGGCGCAATCGATCATCTTGTGCAGCAGCCCCAGCAACTGCTGCTTTTCTTCGGGGCTCAGCATGCTGCTGGCTTTCTGCTCCAGGATTTCCACCCGCACCGCCGCCTCCTGGTGCAGGCGATCGCCCTCGGCCGTGAGATAGAGCAGCGACAGGCGCTTGTCGGCAGGGTCGGCCTCGCGCCGCAGCAAGCCGCGCGTCTGCAGCCTGTCCATCAACGCCGCCATATTGGGCTGGGAAATCATCACGGCCTCGGCAATCTGGCGCTGGGACGCGCCTGGATTGGCCGCGACAAGGGACAGCGCTGCGAACTCCGAGGGCTTGAGATCCAGCCCCAGCATATGCCTTGCATAGTGGGGGCGCACGGTCGCATGGGCCAGGCGGGCGCAATGGCCCAGTTGCTGCATCAGAAAATCTTGGCGGAGTTCGGACTTCATCGGCGATGGGGTGGCGCAATCAAAAAAAGCACTGCCCCGCTCGTCGAGCCGGCCGTGCTGCAGCCCGGGTCAATCCAGGTGGATGCGGGCCTCCCTGATGATCTTATGCCACTTGGCACGGTCCTCTGCGACCCCAGCGCACGAACTCCTGCATGTCGCGGGCCGGCACCTCATTGGCGACCGTCAGGATCAAGGGCATGTCGCCGATCACGGAGATGAGCGCGAAATCCGTGGAAGGAGAGTAGCCGAGCCTCGAATAGAGAGCATCGTTGATGGTCAACGTGCTGCCCGGGACGAGCAGCAGCGTATGGCCGTCTGCCACAGCCCTGGCCACATAGGCACTGCCGATATTGGAGCCCGCGCCAGGACGGTTCTCCACCATGACCGGGGCCTTGGTGCTGCGCGCGATGCTGTCGCCGACAAGCCGTGCGATCACGTCCACGGGGCCTCCCGGTACATACGGCACGATGATTCTGATGGGCCGGGACGGATAGCCCTCGGCGCGCGCCAGGCTGGCGACACCCGGCATGGTGCCGGCCAGGGCCAGCGCAGTCATTGAGGCGAATCGGCGGCGCAGCATGGGCTGATCTCCTTTGTGGTCAAAGACGGGATGCCCAGGCCCTGGGGGGCATTTCATTCCTCGCCTGCGCCAGCAGCGCCCGGCACCCGGTACTGGACGAAGAAATCGATGCTGCGCGGATTGGCCATGGCGTCAGGGCTGGCCACCTTGGCGGGGTCGGCGCCCAGCAGCAGCTTGCGCACGGGCAATTCCATCTTCTTGCCGGTGAGGGTGCGCGGCACCTCGGCCACCTGGACCACGGCATCGGGCACATGGCGCGCCGAAGCCCGGGTCCTGATGGCATTCCTGATCTCGATCACCAGCGCATCGGTCAGCGCCATGCCCGGCGCCAGTACGACGAACAAGGGCATGAACGAGGGACGGCCCAGGAACTCCAGGTCCACGACAAGGCTGTCCACGACCGCAGGGATCTCTTCGACGACGCGGTAGATCTCGGCCGTTCCCATGCGGATGCCGAAGCGGTTGATGGTGGTGTCGGAGCGGCCGTAGATGACGGCGGTTCCTCGCTCGCTGAACGCTATCCAGTCTCCATGGCGCCAGCAGCCGGGAAAGGTGTCGAAATAGCTGTCGCGGTAGCGCGATCCATCGTCGTCGTTCCAGAAATGCACGGGCATGGACGGCATGGGCTCGGTGATCACCAGCTCGCCCATCTCGCCGACCACGCTGCGCCCCTGCTCGTCGAAGGCGTGGGCTGCCACGCCAAGCTCGCGGCACTGGATTTCACCCGCATGCACGGGCAACAGCGGCGCGCAGGCCACGAAGCCCGCAGCGATGTCCGTGCCGCCGCTGACCGAGGCCAGCCACAGGTCGCGCTTGATGCTGCCATAGACCCAGCCATAGGCCGGCAGCGGCAACGGGGACCCCGTGCAATGGATGGCACGCAGCTTGCGGAAGCTGCGGCCACGGCCCGGAACCACGCCCGCCTTCATGCTTTTGACCAGGAAGGCCGCGCCACAGCCGAACAGCGTGACCTGGTGGCGGTCGATGAAATCCCATAGCGCGTCGTCGTCGGGCGAGGTCGGATTGCCATCTGAAAGCACCACGGTGGCCCCGGCCAGCAGGCCGCCGACCATGAGATTCCAGACGATCCAGCCCGTACTGCCCAGGAACATGAAACGGTCGCCGGGCCGCACATCGTGCTGCAGCCGGTTGGTCTTGAGGTGGGTGAGCACGATGCCGCCATGGCTGTGGACCATGGCCTTGGGCAACCCGGTCGTTCCCGAGGAATACACCACCCACAGCGGGTGCGAGAAGGGCACGCGCTCGAAAGCCAGTTCGGCCGGCCGGGCCAGCGCATCGTCCCAGGCCGAGGAATGGCGCCAGGGCAGCGCGCAAGAGGGATCGCCGGGCCTGAACAGCGGGCCGGGTACATGGATCACATGCTCTATCCCCGGCAGTCCCTGCAGCACTTCGTCGAGCACGGCGCGGCGGTCGAAGGACTTTGCGGCGTAGGTATAGCTGTCGGTCGCGAAAATCAGCCGGGGGCCAATCTGCCGGAAGCGGTCCAGCACGACGCTCCGGCCCATCTCGGGCGCACAGCTGGACCAGACCGCGCCAATGCTGGCGCAGGCCAGAAATGCCACCACCGTCTGCGGCACGTTGGGCAGATAGGCCACGACACGGTCACCACGCCCTATGCCGAGCCGCCTCAGCGTGGCCGCCAGCGCACCCACGTCGCGGCGCAGTTGCCGCCAGGTCAGCTCGACCGGCTCTGCCGATTCGCAGCGCGCAATGAGGGCGGGCCAGCCGCTGCCGGCGTTGCGAAACACATGCTCGGCGTAATTGAGATGGGTGTCGGGAAACCATTGGGCACCCGGCATGCCGCGCTCGCCCAGCACGCGGGCCGGGTCGCCGTCGGCCTCGATGCCGAAGTAGTCCCAGATCGAACGCCAGAAGCCATCCAGGTCCGTGACCGACCACTGCCATAGCGACTGATAGCCATCGAAGCCCAGGCCTCGCTGCGCGGCCAGCCAATCCATGTAATGCGCCAGGCCGCTTTGCGCGATCTGCTGCGGACTGGGGCTCCACAGCAACTGCCCTTGTTCTGCTGCCATCACCCGCTCCCTGAAAGTTATGAAAAAAACATATTTTTTATAACTATAGAACGGCCACACATAGCCAAGACCAGGGTTTTCCATGGTCATGCGTCCCTGCTCCCTGCTCCCTGCTCCCTGCCATGCAGGCTGCGCCCAGGGCTTCGCTGCTCCACCGGAGCGGCCCCTCATCCGAGCACGCTTGTGATGCCCCGAACAGGGTGGGGCCTGCCAACCCTTCCGATAGGAAACATAAATTGACTTTGGCTTTTCTTAATACTCCGTATATTCTCCTAGGACAAGTCCTAGCAGGCTGCCGTACTGCTACGCATCTTTCGGGAGGACTGCACCGAGCGCAGAAATCCCCGAATGCAACACCGGCTGCCTGTGATCCATTTCAAGAGGGAACGACATATGCCGCCGCCAATGAACGCGACCCGCCACCAGCACGACCATTCAATCCACGCCCCGTCTTTTCTTCGCGCCCTGAAGCTGGCCTTGTCCGGCGCAGGCCTGGCGCTGTGCCTGGGCGCACTGCCCGGCCATGCGAGCGCCGCGCCTGGCGTACCCGCCCCACCCGTCGTTGTCTGGAGCGAGGATTTCGAGAATCTTCCCGCGCCGACCTCCAGCATGGATGGCACGGACCTGCTGCTCTACGTAGGCCTGAACCCGGTCGGACAGAAATACACCGCCGATCCGCTGTGGCGGATGGACGCCAAGCATTGCAACGGCATCATCGCGACCTTCAACGCGAACCCCACCTCAGCGGCCATGGCCAAGGCATGCGTCGAACGGCGCCATTGGAACGGTCTCCAGCAAATGGCCGAGGTCGCCGGGCTGTTTGCCGGCAGGACGGCGTCCGATGCACGAAAAAACCATGCGATGGCAATGCTGACCGTGGGGGGCAGCTATCCCGTGAACTCGACCACGTTTCGCACGGCCAGCAACATCCCGCTGCCACCAGGCGCCGACCGCCGGTTCTTCAGCGGCAGCATCGACGTGGTCGCTACGTTTTGCGATGGCGACTACGTCCATCCCGCGCTGAGGTTTTCGCTGGTCAATGACTCGGGCGTTGCGCTGCCGCTGTCCGCGACCCCCATGGATCCATGCCAAGGTGGGAGCAGGTACTCGACCAGCGCCATCGGAGACGCGATCAGCAGAACGGCGGTGGCGCAGACCGTCACCTCCCCGGGCGCGTTGCTGTTCAGCGGCAGCTCCGTCGGCTTCATGCTCCACAACGACCAGACCAGCGAGACCGGCAACGACGCCGCGATCGACAACGTCCGCATCCTGGATGTGACACCCCAGCTGGACAAGGCCTTCACCCCTGCCAATATCACGCAGTTGCAGACCGCCCGGCTGACGCTGACCATCACCAACACCACGGACCTGCTGGCCAAGAATGGCTGGTCCTTCACCGACAGCCTGCCGCCCGGCTTGGCCGTGGCGGGCAATGCCGGAACCACCTGCGCAGCCGGCACGGTCGTTGACGCCGCGCCCGACAGCACGCGCGTGACGGTGACGCAGGGGAACCTTGCGCAAGGCGCAGCCTCCTGCGAGGTCTCCGTCGATGTACGCCCCGCAGGCCCGGGCAGCTTCAGCAACGGCGCCGGCAATCTCACGCTGGCGGGCCTGAACCCGCCCGCCGCGCCCGCCGTGCTCGAGGTCACGCCCGTGGCCGACATGCAGGCCACGGATGTGGGCCTGCCCAGGGAAATGACCGTGGGCATCGAGGTAAACGGGCAATTCGCCTGCATGAATGCCGGACCCAGCGCCGCTGTCGGGGCATCGTGCGAGCTGACGGGCCTGCCCCCTGGCGCGTTGACGTCCTGCACTCCCACCTCGCCCACGACGTTGCCCCTGGAGAAGGACGCCAGGATCGAGTGCACCGTGAAGTTCACCCCCACGAGCACGGGCGCGGTGACCGCCATGCTCATCGCGGGCAGCAGCACGCCCGACCCCCTGCCGACCAACAACAGGCGGGCCCACCCCTACGACCCCACCCAACCGCAGGCCGACATGCAGGCCATGGCCGCCTCGCTGCCGACGGACATGACCGTGGGAAGACCCGTCACGGGCTCGTATTCCTGCAAGAATGCAGGGCTCGAGGCCGCAGCCATGGCCACCTGCGCCATCACGGGGCTGCCCGCAGGCGCCTCCATCTCCTGCACGCCCCACACGCCCACGGCCGCGCCGCTGGCATCGGGCGACTCCATCTCCTGCTCCGTAGCATTCACGCCTGCCAAGGCGGGCTCCCTGTCCGTGACGGTCACGGCGGGCAGCGCCACCCAGGATCCGCTCCCGGCCAACAACACCTGGAACGGCATCCATACGCTCGTCGAGCCAGTGGCCGACATGCAGGCCACGGAAGTGGCGTTCCCATCGACCGTGGGCGCAGGCACTCCCGTCACCGGCACGTTCACCTGCAGGAATGCAGGCCCTGGTGACGCCACGGCGGCCACCTGTGCCATCACCGGCCTGCCCTTGGGAGTCCATGCCTCCTGCACACCGGCCACGCCCACCGGCACGCCGCTGGCCTCGGGCGCGGAAATCTCGTGCTCGGTGGCCTTCACGCCGGCCACGTCGGACCCGCTCAGCCTGGTCATCACGGCGGGCAGCAGTAGCAGCGACCCGGTGCCGACCAACAACTCCCTCACGCACGCCATGAATGCGGCGCTGCAGCCGCCGCAGGCGATTCCTGCCACGGGTACTCCCGCGCTGGTGGCGCTGAGCCTGGCCGTGCTGTTGGCGGGCCTGCGCCTACGCCGCCGCCCACGCTGAGGGCCGGCAGGCCCGGGCGGCGTCAGGCTGCGAAGGGGGCATCAGCCCTCGCTCCAGCCGACCACGCCCGTGAAGGCCGTCACCAGCACGATGATGCCGAAGGCAATGCGGTACCAGGCAAACGGCACGAAGCTGTTGGTGGAGATGTAACGCAGCAGCCAGCGCACGCACAGCCAGGCGCTGATGAAGGAGAACACCAGGCCCACGGCGAACATGGGGATGTCGGCCGCCGACAGCAGGGCACGCTCCTTGTAGAGGCTGTAGACACCGGCGCCGATCAGCGTGGGAATGGCCAGGAAGAACGAGAAGTCGGTCGCTGCCTTGCGCGACAGCCCCGCCAGCATGCCGCCGATGATGGTGGCGCCGCTGCGGCTGGTGCCGGGAATCATGGCCAGGCACTGCATCAGGCCGACCTTCAAGGCATCCAGCGGCGTCATCTCGTCCACCGTCATCACGCGCGTGGCCGATGCCGGGCGGCGCTCTGCCCACAGGATGACGAAGCCGCCCAGGATGAAGGTGGTGGCCACCACGGTGGGCGTGAACAGGTGCGCCTTGATGAACTTGCCGAAGATCAGCGCCAGCACCACGGCCGGCAGGAAGCCGATGATGACGTTCAGCGTGAGCCGCTGCGCCTGGCGGCTGGTGGGCAGGTCGACCACGGTGGAGCGGATCTTCTGCCAGTACACCAGCACCACGGCGAAGATGGCGCCGGTCTGGATGGCGATGTCGAAGACCTTGGCCTTGGCATCGTCGAAGCCCAGCAGCGAGCCTGCAAGGATGAGGTGCCCGGTGGAAGAGATGGGAAGGAACTCCGTCAGTCCCTCCACGATGCCCATGATGGCGGCCTTGACCAGCAAAAGAATGTCCACGGCAAGCGTCCTGTCGCAATGCAAAAGTGCGCCATTATCTGCGCTGGCCGTGGCTTGCCGGTGTCCTCCTGCCCGTCTGTCGGCGGCAATCGCAAACTTTTACAGCGCGCGGCCCGCGACGTTGCTGCGCGCCCGGCACTGTGCTGCAATGTGGGTGCGCTGGACTTCAGCGCGCCTTCAAAACCATTCCATCATGAAAAAAATCGTTGTTCTGGCAGTCGTCTCCCTGGCCTGCAGCATCGGCATGGCCGCCGGAGACAAGGCCCCCACGGCCCAGCAAAAGCTGATGGGCACCTGCAACACCGAAGCCACCGGCAAGAAAGGCGACGAGCGCAAGGAGTTCATGAAGTCCTGCCTGTCCGACGGCAAGAAGCGCCAGCAGGAACGCATGAAGACCTGCAATGCCGACGCCACCGGCAAGAAGGGCGACGAGCGCAAGGCGTTCATGAGCGAGTGCTTGAAGAAGGACTGAAGCTCCCCCTGAGCGGCTGACGCCGCTTCCCCCTCTCTACCCGCTTCGCGGGGGAGGGGGACGACGCCCTCGGCTAGGCGCCCCCGCCGTGAGGCTGCTCTTGCTCGGCGTCTCTGGTGTCGGGCCGCGCCAGATTTGGAGGCTGCGCCCTATTTCTGCAGCAAGCTTTCATTGAAGCCACCGTTTTCGGTGGCTTTGCTGTTTAGGCGGATAGTTTTCTGATTTGGCTATCAATGGAGCCGTGCACTACCGACAGCCGTTCAAACTCGCAGGGCTCAAGCGCGGGCAGCCGAGCAAGGGCCGCCCCGCAGTGAGGGCTGCGTCCCCCTCCGCGAAGCGAGAAGGGGGAAGCGGCGCAGCCGCTCAGGGAGTCATCTTCCTAGCCCTTCGTTTGCGCCACCAGATGATGACGCCGGTGATCGACAGGACGGCGACGAGCACGCCGACGAAGGACATGAGCACGCGGCCGGGGGTGCCGAGGATGCGGCCGCTGTGCAGGGGCAGCTGCAGCTGGACGAAGACGTCGGCAGCCGTGCCGTGCCAGGGGCGGTAGGTGCCCAGGACTTCGCCGTTGTCCGAGCTGACGTAGATGTTGGACAGGCCCATGCCCATGGCGCCGGTTTCGTCGTGCGGGTCGAAGAAGGAGATGTTGTAGAACGGGAAGTCCCCGCCCCACCAGATGCCGCCGGCGGGCTGGGCGAAGCCCAGGCGCTGTGCTTCTTGCTGGGCGATGGCGATGGCCTGGGCGAACGAGACCTGGGGCACGAGAAGCGTGCCCTGGGGCGCGGGCTTGAGGGTTTCGTAGGGGCCAGGCGTGGTGGTGGAGACGGTGCTCATCACCGGGTAGAAGACTTCGCGGTACAGGTTCAGCGAGAACGAGGTGAAGGCCACGATGACGATGACGGCCCAGACCCACAGGCCGCCCGCACGGTGCAGGTCGAAGTTGAGCTTGTAGGCTCCGCCGCCCCAGCGCACGCGCCATGAGGGCAGCCAGCGCCGCCACCACGATCCCGCGGCCGCCGTCAGGCGCGGGACGCTTTTCCTGAGCTTGACGGGAAAGGTCAGCAGCAGCGCGACAAAGCTGTCGGCCACCCACAGCAGGGCCAGCGTGCCCATGAACCAGTAGCCCCAGCGGTCCGTTCCCCAAAAGCGCGGGGCCAGCAGGCTTTCGTGCAGGTGGCGCAGCCAGGGCATGAGGTTGCGCTGGCTGAGCGCGAAGCTGCGCCCGTTGCGCTGGCCGGTGATCCGGCCGCTGACGGGATCGACAAAGACCGTGTCATAGCCCAGCGCAGGCGCCTGACCCGTGGCCGGGTCGGGCCGGGGGCGCACCATGAACATGGCGGCCTCGCCCTCGACCAGGCCCAGGGTCATGTAGCTGATCTCGGCGCGCGGCTCGCTGGCCTGCACGGCGGCGGCCAGCTCCAGCGGAGTCTTCAGCGCGCCGCGGGCCGGTGTCTGCAGCATGTCGGCGTTGAGCCATTCGTCGATTTCATGGTCCCAGGACAGCACGGCCCCCGTGAGGCCGGCCATGGTGAGGAAACCGGCCAGCACCAGGCCGATCCAGCGGTGCACCACCGTCCACAACGCGCGCATGCTTCAGATCGCTCCGGCTCAGAAATCCACCGATGCGCTCAGCGAGAAGGTGCGCGGCATGGACTGCACCAGGTAGTTGGCGCCCGGGTAGCCGCCCACGGACGACCAGTAGCCCTTGTCGAACAGGTTGTCGATGCGCGCGCGCAGGGTCAGCAGGCGGTTGTTGCCGATGTCCATGAGATAACGCGCGCCGATGTCGGTGCGCGTCCAGGAGGCCACTTTCAGCGTGTTGGCGCCGTTGGCGTACTGGCTGGAGGTGTGCATCACGCGCGCATTGAGGGCCAGGCCCGAGACGCCGGGCACATCCCAGTCCACGCCCAGGTTGAGCAGGCGCTTGGGCACGCCGATGGCGTAGTTGCCGATGGTGGTGGCATCGGCGGCCTCGCGGATCTTGGCCTCGCTGAAGGTCACGCCGCCCAGCACGCGCAGGCCCTTGACGGGCTCGCCGAAGACCGTGGCCTCCAGGCCGCTGTTGCGCTGCTTGCCGTACTGGCCGAAGACCTGGTTGGCCACATAGGCCGAAGGCATGTCCGTGGTGTACAGCGCCACCGTGGCGCCCAGCTGCGGGCCCTGCCACTTGAAGCCGATTTCCTTCTGGCGCGACTTGTAGGGCGCGAACACCTGGCCGCCGTTGGACACGGGCAGGTCGTTGGCCGTCTGCGGCGCCACGGCGCCCTTGGTCAGGCCTTCGATGTAGTTGGCGTAGACCGAGGTGTTCTCGCTGGTCTTGAACACCAGGCCCAGCATGGGCGTGGTGGCGGACTTCTTGTAGTTGTCGGTCTGCGCGCCCGTGTTGTAGTCGTAGCTGCTTTGCTCGATGCTCTGGCGGCGCACGCCCACGGTCAGGCGCAGGCGCTCGTCCAGCATCGTCAGCGTGTCGCCGATGGCGAAGCTGTTGAGTTGGGTTTCGCCCGCGCGCGTGGGATCGGCCAGGTTGCCGCCGAACAGCGTCATCGCCGGGCGTGCGCTGCTCCAGGGGTTGTAGATGTTGTTGACCACGCCAAAGCCCATGCCCCAGGCATTGCGCTCGGTGGCCGAGTAGGTGCTGGCGGTGGCCACCAGCTCGTGGCCCACGCTGCCCGTGGTCAGGCGCGTGCGGATGCCGACCTCGCCCGTGCCCACGCTGTCCTTGCGCTTGTTGTCGAAGCGCGTGCCCGTGGTGTCGCCGGCCGCATTGCTCACGGTCACGCCGCTCAGGGAGTTGTCTTCCTTGCCGCGGCGAAGGCCGCCTGCGGCCCAGGCCGTGGTGGTGTCGTTGATGTCCCATTCGGCGCGCAGCGTGGCGAACAGGTCGCGCTCGGTGGAGTACGACCAGTTCTGGCCGTAGTTGGTCTTGTTGTCGGGCACGGCCGGGATGAAGTTGCCCGGCGTCACGCTGGGGCGGCCGCCGTTGTAGCTGTTGCGCTGGTAGCCCACGTCGCCCGACAGGCGCAGGTTGCGGCTGCGCCAGTCCAGGCCCACGCCCAGGGCGGTGAGCGAGCGGTCTTCGCCATCCACTCCCGTGCCGCCGTCGCGGCGCACGGCGTTCAGGCGGATGCCGGTGCTCCGGTCAGGGCCGAAGCGGCGCGAGATGTCGGTGGAGACAAAGGCCTGGCCGCCCGTCTGTATGCCGGCGCCCACGCGCGTCAGCGCATCGTTGCCGGCGCGCTTGGGCAGCAGGCTGATGGTGCCGCCGATGCCGCTGCCACCCGGTGCCGCGCCATTGAGGAAGGCATTGGCGCCGCGCAGCACCTCCACGCGCTCGAAGAACTCCGAGGCGATGTACTGGCGCGGCAGCAGGCCGTACAGGCCGTTGTAGGCGATGTCGTCCGAATAGACCGGGAAGCCGCGCAGCACATACAGCTCCTGGAAGTTGCCGAAGCCGCGCGCCTGGCGCACGCCCGGGTCGTTGAGCAGCACATCGCCCACGCTCTTGGACTGGGTGTCTTCGATCAGCTGCTGGGTGTAGCTGGTGGTGGAGAACGAGGAGTTCTTCCAGTCCAGCGTGCCCAGCACGCCGTTGCGCGCCCCCGTGGCCACCTGGCCGCCTGCGAAGGGCTTGGACAGGCCCTGGGCCGATGCGTCGGCACTGGCCTCCACCGTCACGGCCTCCAGCACGGGGTCGCCGCCCCGGGTCTGGGCAATCAGGGCCTGCTGGCTGCACAGGCAGAGAACGGCCAGGGAAATCGGGCGGATGGAGGGCATGAGGATGATATTGAGAATGATTTGCAGAATCCGTTAGCTTACCAACCACATGGGGGCGCTGCTATGAATTTTCTCAATCTGTTGCATTGGAGCAATCCTGCAGGTGATTGAATTCAAAGGCCCTACCCGATAGTCCGTACGCACTCCTCATGGCCGTAATCTTCCAACGACCACGGAGATTCCTGCAGCTCGCGGCGCCCCTATGCATCTGGCACCCCGCCGGCGCCCGTCCGTCGCATGGCGCTGGCCCGGCCCGCGTCCGGCAGCGACAGTCCTGTCCCATACAGGCCCGCAGAACCGGGCCGCACGCCAGGACACCGCCATGCAAATGACACCGCTGATCGCCATCCACATGAGTGCCGCCCTCGGGGCCACGGCCACGGGTGCCATCGCCCTGCTGGCACGCCGCCAGGCCGCCGTCCATCCCCGCCTGCACCGCGCGGCCGGCTACGCCTTCGTCACGCTCATGGTCTGCGCGGCGGTGTCCGCCTGCTTCATCCGCGACTACCGCCTGCCCAACTGGGCCGGCTACACGCCCGTCCACCTGCTGGTGCCGCTGACCTTTGCCGGACTGGGCCGCTCGTTCTGGCACCTGTACCACGGCAACATCGCCGGCCACCGCAAGATCATGCGCAGCGTATACATCGGCGCCTGCGTCGTGGCGGGCGTGTTCACACTGCTGCCCGGCCGCTACCTGGGCGACCTGCTGTGGCAGCAGCTGGGCCTGGCCTGACGCCGCTTTCCTTCCCCCTGACGGAGAACTTCCCATGCGTACCCTCGATCCCCTTGCCCCCCTCGATCCCTCTGCCCGCCACGACGACAATGCCCTGGAGCGCATGGCGCGCCGCCGCGCAGGCGCCAAGATGGGCTGGATGATCCACGCCAGCGTCTATGTGCTGGTCAACCTCGGGCTGGCGGCGCTGTCGCTGTCCCAGGGCAGGCACTGGGCCCTCTTCCCGGCCCTGGGCTGGGGCCTGGGGCTGGCCATCCACGGCGCCGTGGTCTGGTTGGCCCTGCCGGGCAACGGCTGGCACGGGCGCATGGTGGAGCGCGAGCGGCAGGCGCTGCAATCACGCCAGGACCAGCGCCAGGACCAGGGCCGCGCCCGCTGAGCGACGCCATGGGACTACCATTGCTCTCCATGCCCGACCCCGCATCCAACGCCCCATCCCAGCGGGCCGCACAGGGCCACATCGTGGAACGGACCACGCTGCTGCGCCACGGCATCGCAACGACCTCGGCCTGCGCCCTGATTGCCGCCGCATTCAGCCTGAGCAACCATGGCCGCTGGGACGTGAACCTCGTCTATTCGCTGTCGATTGGCCTGACCAGCTGGCTCACCATCGAACTGGGCCGCTGGCGCCTGACGCGGGGCCAGGACATTCCCTGGCCCGGCGGCTGGCGCGGCGCCGCGCTGGTGGTGGCCGGCATCGTGACGGGGTTTGTGATCGGGTCGCTGATCGGCACGGCCTACAGGCAGTGGGCCGATCCCGACGCCAGCACGGCCCTGATGCACCGGCTGTGGATACCGCTGGCCGTCACCATCGTCGCCAGCACGGTGATGTCGCTGGCCTTCTTCCTGCTGGGCTACTCGCGCCACCTGCAGATGCAGGCCGAGCAGGCCCGACGCCAGGCGGCCGAGGCCAAACTCACCCTGCTGCAGGCCCAGCTGGAGCCGCACATGCTGTTCAACACCCTGGCCAACCTGCGCGTGCTGGTGGCCAGCGACCCGCAGCGCGCCCAGGCCATGCTGGACCATCTGATCGCCTACCTGCGCGCCACGCTGGGCGGCTCGCGCAGCACCGAGCATGCGCTGGGCGAAGAGTTCGCACGCCTGCGCGACTACCTGGCGCTGATGTCCATCCGCATGGGCCCGCGCCTGCAGTACACGCTGGACCTGCCCGAAGACCTGGCCCAGGTACCCGTGCCGCCGCTGCTGCTCCAGCCCCTGGTGGAAAACTGCATACGCCACGGACTGGAGCCCAAGCTGGAAGGCGGACATATCGCGGTGCGTGCGCGCCGCATCGAAGGCAACCGGCTGGAGCTGACCGTGGCCGACAACGGCATGGGCCTGGATTCCGGTGCGCCCGCCCTGCCCGGCAGCCGCTTCGGCACGGCCCAGCTGCGCGAACGCCTGGCCAGCCGCTATGGCGACGCCGCGCACTTCGAACTGGCCGCCCTGCCCGAAGGCGGCACGCTCGCCAAAATCACCATTGCCAACGCCGGTTGAAATGACCCACGCCCCCCGCGCCCTGATCGCCGAAGACGAACCCCTGCTGGCAGAGGACCTGCGCCAGGCCCTGGCCCGCGCCTGGCCCGAGTTGCAGATTGCCGCCATGGTGGGCGACGGCCTGAGTGCCGCCCGGCAGGCGCTGGCGCTGCAGCCCGATGTGCTGTTCTTCGACATCCGCATGCCGGGCCAGAGCGGCCTGGAGGCGGCTGCCGAACTGGCCGACGCCTGGCCCGAGGCGCAGCCATTTCCCATCCTGGTCTTCGTGACCGCCTATGACCAGTACGCCATGGACGCCTTCGAGGCCCAGGCCGTGGACTACCTGCTCAAGCCCGTGCAGCCCGAGCGGCTGGCACGCAGCGTGCAGCGCCTGCGCGAGCTGCTGGCCCAGCGCACGGTGGCCCCGGCCGGCGCTGCGCTGGCGCAGGCGCTGGAGCAATTGCGGCACCTGGCCGGCGCCACGGCCCCCGCCGCCGCCGCCACCGCTACCGAGCCGCCGCTGCAGATGATCCAGGCCGGAGTGGGCACGCAGATCCAGATGGTGCCCGTGCACGACGTCGTCTACTTCGAGGCCGCCGACAAGTACGTGCGCGTGCTCACGGCCTCGCATGAGTACCTGGTGCGCACGCCGCTCAAGGAGCTGCTGCCCCGGCTGGATGCCGAGGAATTCTGGCAGGTGCACCGCGGCACGGTGGTGCGTGCGGCGGCCATTGCCAATGCCCAGCGCGACGAGGCCGGCCGGCTGTGGCTGCAGCTGCGCGAGCGAGGGGAAAAACTGGCCGTCAGCCGCCTCTACGCGCAGCGGTTCAAGGCGATGTAGGTGGCGATGTAGGTGGCGATGTAGACGCCGGCTCCGGTCAGCGCAGCGGCGGCTGATCGGGCAGGTCCAGCACGTCATCCCAGGCCACGCCCTGCATCTCGTCCCAGTGCGCGACGATCACGCAGCGCGGCCCGTGCCCGGCCACGGGCGCAGATTGCTGGCCAGCACGGTTCAGCCCCGCCAGCGTGCGCTGCACATGGTCCATCGATCCCCGGTCCAGCGCGGCCAGCGGCTCGTCGATCAGCAGCAGCGGCACGCCGCTGGCCCAGCCCGCCGCCATCCACAGCTTGCGCAGGCTGCCCGTGGACAGGGCCAGCAGGGGCTTGTGCAGGTGGGGCTCCAGGCCCAGGCCGTCGGCATGGGCCTGCCAGGCCGCCTCGCTCCACGCCGGGTGCAATTGCCGCTGTGCCTGCACCCATTCCTGCGCGGGCCGGGCGCGCTCGGCATTGGACAGTTCGGCGCGCGGGTCGCGCCAGAACAGCGCGGGACGCTGCGACGGGTCCGGCTGCTGCGGATACGCCAGGCGCCCGCCCTGCAAGGGCAACTGGCCGGCCAGCGCCTGCAGCAGGCTGGTCTTGCCGCAGCCCTCGCCGCCGCGCACCAGGCACAGGCCCACGGGCCAGTCGTGCGAGGCGCCATCCCACAGCAGCAGGCCCGGCTGCCCGAAGCGCAGGGACTGCGCGCTCACCATCGGCGGCGCCATCGATTGCTGTGCGGTGTCCATCTGAATGTCTTTCCGGTTCTGCGATGCGGGCGATTGTGCACGCGGCACAATGCCGGGCTTTCCCTTTTCCAACCACGCACTACGCATGCGGACCGCCACCATGACCCTCGACTACCTGGATTTCGACTACAGCGAAGACGACGAAGGCACGGGCTGCTGGGACGCCATGGCCAGCGTGGCCGCCACGCGCGTGCCGGCGCTGGCGGCCGAGGTGGAGCAATTGCTGGCCTGGGCGCACCGCCGCTTCAAGGGCCGGCGCGGCCCCATCGAGGAAGGCGGCGACTGGGACTACGAGCTGCAGGCCCAGGACGACGGCGGCCAGCCGCTGGCCTGGCGCTTCGATGCCACCACGGCGCGCCTGCAATCCGTGGCGGCGGGGGATGGCCGCACCACGGTGAACCTGTCGCTCAGCGGCAGCGCGGCCTTCGGCGAAGCATTGCGCCAGGCCTTCGAGCTGCAGGACTGAACATCAGCGCGCGACAGCCTGCGGCCCCTGCACGGAGGCCGGCCCCAGCGGCTGCCACCGCCCGGCCACGTTCTTGAGCAAGGTGTTGACGGCGGCCAGCCGCCGGTTGCGCACATCGATCAGGCTGCGCCGTGCCGACAGCACCGTGGTCTGGGCGCTGAGCACATTCAGATAGGCCACCGTGCCCGCGCGGTACTGGTTGTTGACGACATCCAGCGCCTTCTGCGCGGCGGCCACGGCCTCGATCTGCACCTGCTGCTCGCGCGCCAGGGCGGATGCGGTGACCAGGTTGTCCTCCACCTCCTGCAGCGCCGTCAGCACGGTCTGGCGGTAGGTGGCGGCGGCCAGGTCCAGCGAGGCACGCGCCGACTCCACGGCCGCCGTGCGCGCGCCGCCGTCGAACAGCGCCAGCGCCAGCGACGGGCCCAGCGACCAGAACAGGTTGGGCGCACTCACCAAGTTGGACAGCGATGCGCCTCGGTAGCCGGCCGTGGCCGACAGCGTGAGCGCCGGGAAGAAGGCCGCGCGCGCCACGCCCACCTGGGCGTTGGCGGCGGCCACGCGGCGCTCTGCCGCTGCAATGTCGGGGCGCTGCTCCAGCAGTTGGGACGAGAGCATGGCCGGCACCTCGGGCGGCGGCGGCAGCTCGGCGCCGGCCTCCAGGCTGAAGGCCGCCGGCGGCAGGCCCAGCAGCGCGGCCAGCGCGTGCTCCAGCTGGGCGCGGCTGGTCTGCGCCTCGATGAGCTGGGCCTGGGTGCTTTTGTACTGCGCCTCGGCCTGGGCCACATCGGCCGACGAGGCCACGCCCGCGCGGTAGCGGTTGTTGGTGAGCTTGAGGCTTTGCTCGTAGCTCTGCAGCGTTTCCTGCAGCAGCCGCACGCTGGCATCGGCCGCGCGCAGCGAGAAATAGGTCTGCGTGATCGATGCCTGGGCCGACAGGCGCGCGGCGGCCAGGTCGTCGCTGCTGGCCTGGGCGCTGGCCTGGCTGGCACTGACCGTGCCCGAAACGCGGCCCCACAGGTCCAGTTCCCAGCTGGCGTTCAGTCCCAGCGAGTAGTTGGTCGAGATGTTGCCGCTACTGGCGGTGTTGCCGCCCGTGCCAGATGCACCTGATGCACCGGAGCCCCCGCCGCTGCGCGAGCGCGTGGCGCCGGCCGTGCTGCCCAGCGTGGGGAACAGCCCGGCCTGGCTGCTGGCCACGGCCGCCTGCGCGGCACGCAGGCGAGCGGCGGCCTGGGCAATGCTCTGGTTGCCGGTGGCGGCCTGCTGCTGCAGTCGGTTGAGCTGTTCGTCGCCGAACAGCTCCCACCAGCTGTCGGGCACTTGCGCACGCGACGGATCTGCGGGCCGCCAGATGCCGGCCTCGGCCGCCTCGGGCGTGGCTTCCTTGAACTGGGCCGGCACATCGAGCGCAGGGCGCTGGTAGGCGCTCTGCGTGGAGCAACCGGCCAGCAGCGCGGCGGCCAGCCAGATCGCCGGGGAGTGAAGTGTCTTGAACTGCATCAGCTTGGGCTTTCGGATTCGGGTCACTGGGGTGATGCGGCGGGCACAGGGGTGCCACGGTCCTTGCCCTGCACGCGGCCACGCAGGCCCATGGCACGCTGGCGCAGCCTGTCCAGCAGCACATAGACCACGGGCGTGGTGTAGAGCGTGAGCAGCTGGCTCAGCATCAGGCCGCCCACGATGGCAATGCCCAGCGGCTGGCGCAGCTCGGCGCCATCGCCCCGGCCCAGGGCCAGCGGCAGCGCGCCGCAGATGGCCGCCAGGCTGGTCATGAGGATGGGGCGCAGCCGCAGCTCGCAGGCGCGGTAGATGGCCTGGGCGGCCGTGGCATGGCCGGCGCGCTGCCGCTCCAGCGCGAAGTCGATCATCATGATGGCGTTCTTCTTGACGATGCCGATCAGCAATATCACCCCGATCAGCGCGATCAGCGAGAACTCCGTCTTGAACAGCATCAGCGCCATCAGCGCGCCCACGCCGGCCGAGGGCAGCGTGGACAGGATGGTCAGCGGATGCACCAGGCTCTCATAGAGCACGCCCAGCACCAGGTAGATGGTGATGATGGCCGCCAGGATCAGCAGCGGCTGCCCCGACAGCGCCTGCTGGAAGGCCCCGGCCGTGCCGCTGAAGCTGCCGCGCACCGACACGGGCACGCCCAGCTCGGCCACGGCCGCGCGGATGGCGTCGCTGGCATCCGACAGCGCCACGCCCTCGGCCAGGCTGAAGCTGATGGTGCTGGCCGGCGTGCCCCGGTCGTGGTTCACGGCCAGCGGCGTGTTGGTGGTGGTGATGCGCGCAAACGAGGTCAGCGGCACCTGCACGCCCTGGTTGTTCACGAAGAAGAAACCGCGCAGCGTCTCTGGGCTTTGCAGGTAGCGGGGCGCGGCCTCCATCACCACGCGGTACTGGTTGAGCGGGTTGTAGATCACGCCCACCTGGCGCTGGCCGAAGGCGTTGTTGAGCGTGCCGTCGATCTGCGACACCGTCAGCCCCAGGCGCGTGGCCGCGTCGCGGTCGATCACCAGCGAGGTCTGCAGGCCGAAGTCGGACACATCGCTGTTCACGTCCGTGAGCTGGGGCAGTTGCGACAGCACCTGGCGGATGCGCGGCTCCCAGGTGCGCAGGTCCTGGATGTCGTCGGCCTGCAGCGTGTAGTCGTACGAGCCCGAGCTTTGCCGCCCGCCGATGCGGATATCGCTTTGCGTGACCATGAACAGCCGCGCCCCGGGCTCGTTCTTGAGCTTGTCGCGCAGGCGGTTGATCACCTCGTCGGAAGACACCTTGCGCTCGGCCAGCGGCTTGAGCGACATGAACATGTTGGCCGCATTGCGCTGGCCGCCGCCCGTGAAGCCCGTCACGTACTCCACGGCCGGGTCTTCCTGCACGATGGACAGGAAGCGCTTGAGCCGCTGCTCCATGGCCTGGTAGGAGGTGGACTGGTCGGCCCGGATGAAGCCCATCACGCGGCCCGTGTCCTGGCTGGGCATGAAGCCCTTGTCGATGGCCATGTACAGGTGCACGTTCAGCGCCACCACGCCGGCCAGCACCAGCAGCACCAGCGGCTGGTGGCGCAGGCACCAGGCCAGGCTTGCGCGGTAGCCGGACATGGCGCGCCGCTCGGCACGGCCCACCCAGGCGCCGAAGCGGTCCCAGGCGCGCTGCAGGCCATTGCGCGGCCGGCCCGGCTGCGGCACGCGCTGCGGCCGCAGCAGCGCCGCGCACATCATGGGCGTGGTGGTCAGCGACACCACCATCGAGATCAGAATGGCCGCCGACATCACCACCGCGAACTCGCGGAAGAACCGCCCCACGATGCCGCCCATGAACAGGATGGGCACGAACACCGCGATCAGCGACAGGCTCATGGACACCACGGTGAACCCGATCTCGCGCGCCCCGTCCAGCGCCGCGCGCAGTGCGGTCTTGCCGCGCTCCATGTGGCGCATCACGTTCTCCAGCACCACGATGGCATCGTCCACCACAAAGCCCGTGGCCACGGTCAGCGCCATCAGCGACAGGTTGTCCAGCGTATAGCCGGCCAGGTACATCACGCCGAACGTGCCCGCCAGCGACACCGGCACGGCCACGGCCGGAATCAGCGTGGCCCGGCCATTGCGCAGGAACAGGAACACCACCAGGATCACCAGCGCCACGGCGATCAACAGCGCCCGTTCCACCTCCACCACCGAGGCGCGCAGCGTGGGCGTGCGGTCGGACACGATGGTCAGATCGATGGCCTCGGGGATGGACGCCTTGAGCTGCGGCAGCAAAGAGCGCACGCGCGCCACGGCCTCCAGGATGTTGGCATCGGGCTGCTTGAAGATCTGCAGCAGGATGGCGGGCTTGCCATTGGCCACGCCGTAGTTGCGGATGTCCTGCACCGAATCCGTGACATCGGCCACGTCCTGCAGCCGGATCGCATTGCCATTGCTCCAGCGCAGCACCAGCGGCGCATAGTCGGCCGCCACGCGCGCCTGGTCATTGGCGGTCACCTGCCAGTAATGGTCCTCGCGCTCCACCGCGCCCAGCGGCCGGTTGGCATTCGTGGCCGAAATGGCGGTACGCACCTGGTCCAGCGACACGCCATTGGCCGCCAGCTTCACCGGGTCCAGCTCCACGCGCACGGCCGGCAGCGCCCCGCCGCTGATGGACGCCTGGCCCACGCCCTCCACCTGCGAGAGCTTTTGCGCCAGCACGGTGGATGCCGCGTCATACATCTGCCCGCGCGTCAGCGCGCTGGACGTCAGCGCCAGGATCATGATCGGCGCATCGGCCGGATTCACCTTGCGATACGTAGGATTGCCCGGCATGCCCGAAGGCAGCAGCGTGCGCGCCGCATTGATGGCAGCCTGCACATCGCGCGCCGCGCTGTCCACCGTGCGCGACAGATCGAACTGCAGCGTGATGCGCGTACTGCCCAGGCTGGAGCTGGACGTGATCTCATTGACCCCCGCAATCGCCCCCAGCGCCCGCTCCAGCGGCGTCGCCACCGTGGCAGCCATGGTGTCGGGGCTTGCACCCGGCAGGCTGGCCGACACCGAAATCGTCGGATAGTCCACCTGCGGCAGCGGCGCCACCGGCAGCAGGAAGTACGACACCGCCCCCGCCAGCGCCAGGCCGATGGTCATCAGCATGGTGGCAATGGGCCGGAAGATGAACGGCGCCGAGAGATTGGACAGCTGGCTCATGATCCAGCCCCAAAAATCCCAGGCCGAGCGAAGCGATGGCCCGAGCAAACTCCCCTTCTGCCCGCGCCTGCGTCGTGGTGCTTGCGGGGTTGCAGTCCTGCCGAAGGACAGGACTGCTTCGTCATCTGGCTCGCCGTGATTGTCTGAACGCAGCGCGCCAGCGCGAAGTGAGTTTCACGGCGAACCCCGCAAGCACCACGACGCAGGTGGCCCCGCAGCGAAGCGAAGGGGTCGCGGGCAGTGGGGCGCGCTTCTTTGCCTACTTTCTTGTCGCGCGACAAGAAAGTAGGTCGGCCGCCGGGCCGAACCCCGGCCAGCGGCGCCAGCCAAAAGCGCAGATCAAGCTCAAGCATGGGCCTGCTCCGAAGAAGCACCCCGACGATCCCGCCACCTCTGCGCCCACCCCTCAAACGTCAAATAAATCACAGGCGTAGTGAACAGAGTCAGCAACTGACTCACCAGCAAGCCCCCCACCAACGTCACCCCCAACGGATGCCGCAACTCACTGCCCACCCCCGTCCCCAGCATCAACGGCAAGGCCCCCAGCAAAGCAGCCAAGGTCGTCATCAAGATAGGCCGGAACCGCAGCAGGCAGGCCTGGTAGATGGCCTCGCGCGGCGTATGCCCCTCCTCGCGCTGCGCCTCCAGCGCGAAGTCGATCATCATGATCGCGTTCTTCTTGACGATGCCGATCAGCAGCACGATGCCGATGATGGCGATGATGTCCAGGTCCAGCCCCGCCAGCAACAGGGCCAGCAGCGCGCCCACGCCGGCCGAGGGCAGCGTGGACAGGATGGTCACCGGGTGGATGGTGCTCTCATAGAGCACGCCCAGCACGATGTACATGGTGATCACCGCCGCCAGCACCAGCAGCAGCGTGTTGGACAGCGAGGCCTGGAAGGCCAGGGCCGCGCCCTGGAAGGCGGCGTCCACCGACAGCGGCATATGGCCCTCGGTGCGCAGCTGGGCCATCAGGTCCTGCACGGCCTTGACCGCATGGCCCAGCGACACGCCGGGCGCAGTGTTGAACGAAATGGTGGCGGCCGGCAGCTGGCCCACATGGTTCACAGCCAGGGCCATGGGCCGCTCGCTGACCGTGGCCACCGAGGACAGCGGCACGGGCGCGCCCGCGCTGGAGGCCACATAGATGGCCTGCAGCGACTCGGGCCCGATCTTGAACTGCGGCGCCACTTCCAGCACCACGCGGTACTGGTTGGACTGCGTGAAGATGGTGGAGATCAGCCGCTGGCCGAAGGCGTTGTACAGCGCCGTGTCGATGGCCGCGACCGTCACGCCCAGCCGGCTGGCCTGGGCCCGGTCGATCTGCACGAAGGCCTGCAGGCCCTGGTCCTGCAGGTCGCTGCCCACGTCCACCAGCTCGGGCAGGTCGTGCATGCGCTCGACCAGGGCCTGGGTGCTGGTGGTCAGCTGCGCCATGTCGGGCGAGGACATCAGCAGCTGGTACTGGGTGCGTGCCACGCGGTCCTCGATGGTCAGGTCCTGCACGGGCTGGGCATACAGGCGTATGCCGGGCACCTGCTGCGCATCATCGGACAGGCGGCGCAGCACGGCGGGTGCGCCGTCGCGCTGGCCGTGGGGCTTGAGGTCGATCAGCAGCCGGCCCGTGTTCAGCGTGGTGTTGCTGCCGTCCACGCCGATGAAGGACGAGATGCTCTGCACGGCCGGGTCCTTGAGCAGCAGCTCGGCCAGGGCCTGCTGGCGCTCGGCCATGGCGGCAAACGAGATGGACTGGTCGGCCTCGGTCGTGGCCTGGATGGTGCCCGTGTCCTGGTCCGGGAAGAAGCCCTTGGGCACGGCAAAGTACAGCAGCACGGTCACGGCCAGCGTGGCCAGGAAGACGATCCAGGTCAGGCCCCGGCGGTCCAGCACCCAGGTGAGGATGCGGCCGTAGCCCGCGATGGTGCGGTCGAAGAAACGGCCCGTGGCGTGGTACAGGCGGCCATGCCGTTCTTCCTGGGCCCCTTCGGGCTGGTGGCGCAGCAGCCGCGCGCACAGCATGGGCGTGAGCGTCAGCGAGACCACGGCCGAGATCAGGATGGCCACCGCCATGGTGATGGCGAACTCGTGGAACAGCCGCCCCACCACGTCGCCCATGAACAGCAGCGGGATCAGCACGGCGATCAGCGAAATCGTCAGCGAGATGATGGTGAAGCCGATCTGCCTGGCGCCCTTGAGCGCGGCCTGCATGGGCGGCTCGCCCTTTTCCACGTAGCGCGCGATGTTCTCGATCATCACGATGGCATCGTCCACCACGAAGCCCGTGGAGATTGTCAGCGCCATCAGCGTGAGGTTGTTGATGGAAAAACCGGCCAGGTACATCACGCCGAAGGTGCCGATCAGCGACAGCGGCACGGCAAAGCTCGGTATCAGCGTGGCCGAGGCGCTGCGCAGGAAGACGAAGATCACCGCCACCACCAGGGCGATGGCCAGCATCAGCTCCAGCTGCATGTCGTTGACCGAGGCGCGGATGGTCACCGTGCGGTCGGTCAGCACCTGCACGTCCAGCGAGGCCGGCAGGGTCTCCTTGAGCTGGGGCAGCAGCGCCTTGATGCGGTCCACCGTCTCGATCACGTTGGCGCCGGGCTGGCGCCGGATGTTGAGGATCACGCCCGCGCGCGAACCACCCTCGGGCGTGCCGGCCCAGGCGGCCAGGCGCGTGTTCTCGGCATCGTCCACGGTCTGGGCGATGTCGGACAGGCGCACGGGCAGGCCGTTCTTGAAGGCGATGATGAGGTTGCGGTACTCGGCCGCCGACTGCAGCTGGTCATTGGCATCGATGGTGGAGGCGCGCGCCGGGCCGTCGAAGCCGCCCTTGGCCTGCTTGACGTTGGCTGCGGCGATGGCGGTGCGCACATCGTCCAGCGTCATGCCCAGGCCGGCCAGCGCCGTCGGGTTGGCCTGGATGCGCACGGCAGGCCGGCGCCCACCGGCAATCGCCACCAGCCCCACGCCGTTGACCTGCGAGAGCTTGGGCGCCAGCCGGTTCTCCACCAGGTCATTGACGCGGATTACCGGCAGCGAGGGCGAGGTGATGGCCAGCGTGAGGATGGGCGCGTCCGCCGGGTTGACCTTGCTGTACAGCGGGGGCATGGGCAGGTCGCTGGGCAGCAGGTTGGAGCCCGCGTTGATGGCGGCCTGCACCTGCTGCTCGGCCACGTCCATGGCCATGTCCAGCGCAAAGCGCAGCGTGATCACCGAGGCGCCGCCCGAACTGGTGGACGACATCTGCGACAGCCCCGGCATCTGGCCGAGCTGGCGCTCCAGCGGCGCCGTGACGTTGGAGGTCATCACGTCGGGGCTTGCACCGGGGTATAGCGTGGTGACCTGGATGGTGGGGTAGTCCACCTCGGGCAGGGCCGAAATCGGCAACAGCCGGTAGGCCAGCAGGCCGGCGATCAGCACCGCCACCATCAGCAGCGAGGTGGCGACGGGTCGCAGGATGAAGATGCGGGAAAGATTCATGGGGCCGCCTGGAAGGGCTTGCAGTCTTCAGGTGCCGGGGCGCTGCTCAGCGCCCGGCCGGAGCGGGAGCTGCGGGAGCTGCGGGAGCCGCCGGAGCAGCAGGCGCAGAGGGCGCAGCAGGTGCCGGGCCGGGCGAAGGCTGGGGCGATCCGGGCGACGGTGCCGGCGACCGGCCTGCGGGCGCGGAGCCTTCGGCCGCCGGCGCGGTCACGTTGCCGCCGTTGCCGCCGTTGCCGCCGTTACCGCCACTGCCACCGTTACCACCATTGCGCTGCCCACCGCGCTCGGCACGCAGCTTTTGCAGGTAGGCCTTGCGCTCGTCGGGGTTCATGGTCGCCAGCTTGGCGCGCACATCGGGCGGCAGGTTGCGCATGCCGCGCGGCTGGCCGGAGGCATCCTGCACGGCCTGGTCCACCTTCTGCACCTTGTCAGGCTCGATCACCGTGACCTTGGCGCCTTCGCGCAGGCGGTCAATGCCATCGACCACCACCTGCTCGCCAGGCTTGAGTTCGCCCTTCACGCTGACGCGGTCGCCATCGGTCACGCCCACGGCGATGCGCCGCTGCGTCACCGTGCCATCCTCCTGGACCAGGTAGACGTAGTTGTTCTGCACGGCCGTGGTCGGCACGGTCAGCGCCTGCTCCAGCCGGTCCACTTCCAGCTTGACGTTGACGAACTGGTTGGCGAACAGCCGGCCCTCGGCATTGTCGAAAGCGGCCTTGGCCTTGATGGTGCCGGTGGCGATGTCGATGCTGTTGTCCACCGCATTGAGGCGGCCGCGCCCCAGTTGCTGCTTCAGGTCACGGTCCCACAGCTCCACGGGCAGCTCGCGCCCCTCGGCCAGGCGCCGTGCCAGCGTGCCCACATGGGCCTCGGGCACGGAGAACACCGCATCGATGGGCTTGACCTGGGTGATGGTGACGATGCCGTTGGCATCCGAAGGGTTGACCACATTGCCCCGGTCGGCCTGGCGCAGGCCCAGCCGGCCCGCAATGGGCGCCGTGATGCGCGTGTAGCTCAGTTGCAGCCTGGCCGCATCGGCCTGGGCCTGGTCGGCGGCCACCGTGCCCTGGTACTGGCGCACCAGCGCAGCCTGGGTATCGACCTGCTGGCCGGCAATGGAATCCTGTGCCTGCAGCTCCTTGTAGCGCTGCAGGTCCAGCTGGGCGTTCTTGAGCAGCGCCTGGTCGCGCTGCAGCGTGCCCTGGATCTGGTTGAAGCTGGCCTGGAAGCTGCGCGGATCGATCTCGGCCAGCAGCTGGCCGGCCTTGACCTCGTCGCCTTCCTTGAAATGCAGGCGCAGCAACTCGCCCGACACCTTGGCGCGCACCACGGCCGTGGCGCGCGGGTTCATGGTGCCGATGGCGCTGATCAGCACGCGCATGTCGCGCCGCTCCACCACGCCCACGGACACCGGCTGCGCCTGGGCACCCATGGCGCCGGGGCCGCCAGGCCCACCCGGCCCGCCGGGGCCGCGCCGGCCGCCTCCCGCACGCCCGCCACCCGGGCCGGGCGCACCGGCCGAGGCCTGCTCGCCCTGCGCCGGCGCCCGCTTGTTCCACCACCACAGCCCGCCCCCCGCCACCAGGGCCAGAGCCACCACGCCCCACATCAGGGCGGGTCGTACCCGGCCACGCTGGCGTACGCCGTGGGCATCTGCAACAAAGGGGCTGCTTGACAGGCGTTTCATGGTCACTGCGGGAAGTCGTGGGAGGAAACCGTGGGTCCGGCCCCGGAACAGGGAACGGCGGCGGATGCGGCTATGGTAGCCAGTCCCATGCTCTCCAAAACGAGGCAGATCGCCGTTTTACGCAGGCATTACCCCCGCTTTACCCCGGCTTTACCCGCTCTGGCCAGAGCGTTTTCGGAAACAGGTCGGCCACCCGACGGCAGGGTCTCAGACAAGGCATGGCGCTCAAAACACTGTTGACCCAGGCACGGCCAATGCGGGGCGCATCGGCCGAAAAATCCATTGAAAACAAGGCATTGCACCGCACCCCGGCGCGGGCCGCGCCTCGCCCCCGGTTGGACTGCTCCCCGCGCTTGTGGCTACGATGCGCGGCCGCCGGCCTGCAGGCGCAGGCCGCCATCCATCCGTCACAGGAGAACACCATGACGACTGCCAACCCACGCCTGACCGACCACCCCGAAGAAGCCGCCGTGCGCGTGCCGCTGGAGCTGTACATGCGCGGCCATGCCGAGGACGACAGCGCCCACATGCGCGCCGCCTTCATGCCCACCGCCCGCATCGAAAGCGTGCGCGAAGGCCCGCTGACCTCCTGGGACATCGACACCTACTGCGCCCGCTTCAAGGGCCAGCCCGCAGCCGACGAGGCCACGCGCCGCCGCAGCATCGACGCCATCGACATAGCCGGCACGGCGGCCAGCGCCAAGATCACCCTGGTGCACGGTGCCATCACCTTCATCGACTACTTCGTGCTGCTCAAGACGGAAGCGGGCTGGAAGATTGCCAACAAGGCCTTCCATGCGGTGGTCTAACCCACCCCGCACACCAGCGGCGTGATGCCCTCGGGCCCGTCATCCTCCAGCGGCTGCGGGGGCTGGGCTGCGGCGAGCTTGCCTTCTTCCACGGTCATGCCGCGTGGCAGGGCCACGCCGTTCTTGGCGGCCAGGACCTCGGCCATGATGCTGACGGCGATTTCGGGAGGCGTCTTGCTGCCTATGTACAGGCCGATGGGGCCGCGCAGGCGCGCCAGTTGCGCGTCGCCCAGGCCGAAGTGCTCGCTCAGGCGCTGCAGGCGCAGCGCGGTGTTGCGGCGCGAGCCGATGGCGCCCACGTAGAAGGCCGGGGATTCCAGGGCCTCCATGAGGGCCAGGTCGTCGAGCTTGGGGTCGTGCGTGAGGCCGATGATGCAGGTGCGCGCATCGGCGCGCATGGCGCGCACGAGGTCGTCGGGCATCTCGCGCGACAGCTGCACGCCGGCCACGCTCCAGTGGCGGCTGTATTCCTCGCGCGGGTCGCAGACGGTGACCGCAAAGCCGTTGAACAGCGCCATGGTGGCCAGGTATTCGGACAGCTGGCCTGCGCCGATGAGCAGCATGCGGTACTCGGGCCCGAAGCTGTTGGCGACCTGCAGCGCATCGTGTACCAGCGGCTCGGGCGCTTCGCTGAGCTGCTGGGCGACCTGGCCCGTGGCCTTGTCCACGGTGCGCCGCACCATGCGGCCTTCGTCCAGCCATTGCACGAGCTGCTGCAGCGCAGCAGCGTCGGGATCGAATTCGAGCAGCAGCTCCAGCGTGCCGCCGCAGGGCAGGCCGAAGCGGTGGGCCTCGTCGGCGCTGACGCCGTAGCGCAGCAGCCGGGGCGCGCCGTCGCGCAGGGCGTCGGTGTCCGAGGCGTGGCTGTAGCGGGCGATCAGGTCGTCCTCGATGCAGCCGCCGGACACGGAGCCCACCACGGCGCCCGAGGCCCCCAGCGCCATGATGGAGCCGATGGGCCGGGGCGACGAGCCCCAGGTACGCACCACCGTGGCCAGCAGCGCGCGCTCGCCCTGAGCGCGCCATTGCGCGAGGTGGCGCAGAACATGAACATCCAGGTTTTCCATTGCAAATCTCCACGCCCGCACCTGGCTTGCCTGTGCAGCTGGGCGCCTGGCGTTTTCGGCGGCTATTGTCTCTCTGCATCAAGAAGGGTGCAGCAGCATGTAAAAAGGGCTTGGTAGCGCGGGGCGAAGCATAGAAGCCACAACAAATCCGAGGCCAAAGGCGCCGAGCAAGAGCCGCCTCGCGGCGGGGGCGCCCAGCCGAGGGCGTCGCCGGCTGCCCGTATGCCCCCTCCCGCGAAGCGAGAGAGGGCGCCGTGCACACGGGGGAAGCGGCGCAGCCGCTCAGGGGGAGCGCCCTAGTACCGCGAGAGCAGCCAGCCAGCCCCGAGAACGACGACGATGGCCAGCCCCCAGCACCACAGCGGGATGGCGCGGCGCGAGCGTTCCTCGGCCTCGGTGGCCGGTGCGGCATCCAGCGGCGTGGCCACGCCGGCTGCGGCGTCGTGCTCCCAGGCCTGGGCGTCCACGGTGGGCTCGATGTGGCCGGTTTCATCGGCCAGGCCGGCAGGCAGGTGGGACAGGTCGGCGGTGTCGCCTGCATCGGCAGGCGCTGCCGGCGCGCGAGGGTGGCGCTGCTGCATCAGCGTGTCGAATCGCGCGAAGAAGTCGTCGGCCATGTTGCGGGCGGCGCCGTCGATCAGCCGCTGGCCCAGCTGGGCGATCTTGCCGCCGACCTGGGCCTGCACGCTGTAGCTGAGCAGGCAGCGCGGCTGGCCTGCGGCGTCATCGGGCTCGGGGGTGAGGGTGACGTCGGCCTCGCCCTTGCCGAAGCCGGCCACGCCGCCCTGGCCTTCAAAGGCGATGCGGTAGCGCTCGGGCGGCGTGATGTCGGACAGCGTGACCTTGCCGCTGAACTTGGCCGATACCGGCCCCACCTTGACCGCCATGCCCACGGCGTACTGGTCATCGCCCAGGGGTTCGAAGCGGTCGCAGCCGGCCAGGCAGGCCTTGAGAGTTTCTGGATCGTTGAGCGCCTCCCAGGCCTGCTGCTGGCTGACGGCAAGGGAACGGCTGGCTTGCATTTCCATGGCAATTCCTTTCTGCGATGGGGGTGGCCGCAAGCGGCTCAGCGGCCGGGTGCCGCCAGCAGCCGCGCCAGGTGACCGGCCAGTTGCTGCAGCGATTCCAGGTTGTGTACCGCAAGCATGGCATGGGCATGACGATGCAGCACGGCCGCCCCCTGGGCCAGTGGGGCATACCCGTCAAAGCGCAGCAGCGGGTTGAGCCACAGCAGCCGCGCGCTGTGGCGGCGCAGCCAGGCCAGTTCGCGGTCCAGCTCGGCGGCATCGCCGGTGTCCAGGCCGTCGCTGATGATGAGCACCAGGGTGCGCCGGCCCACCAGGCCTGAAACCCGGTGGCGCGCATGCAGGCGGCGCAGTTCGCCCAGGCTGCTGCCCAGGCGCGTGCCGCCGCCAAAGTCGGCAATGGCGGCGTTGGCGCGCTCCAGCATGGCGTCGGTATCGGCCTGGGCAAAGGCCGGACCCAGGTCGCGCAGCTCGGTGCCGAAGCTGAAGACCTGGCGGCGCAGGCCCGCATGGCGCTGCGTGCTGGTGGCCGCGTGCAGGAAGGCCAGCAACAGCCGCGCATAGCGCTCCATGGAGCCCGAGACATCGACCAGGGCCAGCCAGGGCAGCGGCAGGCGCCGGCGTTCGCGCCGCAGCAGCTGCAGCATTTCGCCGCCATGGTGCGATGCCGCACGCAGGCTGGCAGCCCAGTCGGGCACCGCGCCGCGCTGGCCAGTGCGCGTGCGGCGGCTGCGGTAGCGGGGCAAGGGAAGGGCAATGTCCCGGGCCAGGCGCTGCACCAGCAGGTATTCGCTGGCGCTGAGCTGGTTGAAGTCGGCATGGCGCAGGCGGTGGCGCTCGCTGGCCGTCATGGCGGCGTCCAGCTTCAGCTCTTCATCGACGGCGGCCCTGCCCTCGCCGGCCTGGCGGGGCGACAGGGCTTCCTGCACGCGCGGGCGGTGGCGCGGCGCGGACGGCCGGGGCGCCTGCGGCAGCAACTGGGCCAGCAGTTGCCGCGCCACATCGGGATTGCGGAAGTAGGCGTCGAACAGTTCGCGGAACACGGCGCGGTCCTGGGCGTTGCTCACAAATACGGCCTCCAGCGCTGCGGCCATGTCCTCGCGCGCCAGGCCGACCAGGGACAGGGCCTGCTGGGCCAGCGCCATGCGCCCGCCGTCCACAGGCACGCCCGCACGGCGCAGCGCACGCGCAAAGCCGACCAGGTTGCCGGCGAGCTTGCCGCTGCGCGCATCGCCCAGCCAGCTGGTGCGCCCGCCCCCGTCGGCGACACCGGCGGCACCGGCTGCACCAGCCTTCACGGCGCGGGCTCCGGCGCCAGCAGTTGCTGCAGCCGCTCGGGCGTGAGCGCGGCCACGTCCTCGCGCTGCTTGAAGAGGATGCCGGCCGTGTCGTGCACGACTTCGGGATCGACCACCAGGGTGTCCAGCGCCACCAGGGCCTTGGCCCATTCCACGCTTTCGGCAATGCCGGGCACGCGCTGGAAGGCGTCGGCAAAGGGCTGGCTGCGCAGCCGTCCCACGAAGCTCGCCACCTGGGCGGTCAGGGCCTGCCCGGCCCCGGGCACCAGGGCGCGCACGATGGCCAGCTCGCGCTCGCGCCCGGGATAGTCCAGCCAGTGGTAGAGGCAGCGACGCTTGACGGCATCGTGCAGGTCGCGCGTGCGGTTGCTGGTCAGCACGGTCACGGGCGGCACGCGCGCGGCCACCGTGCCCAGCTCGGGTATGCTGACCTGGTACTCGCCCAGGTATTCGAGCAGAAAGGCCTCGAAGGGCTCGTCGGCGCGGTCGATCTCGTCGATCAGCAGCACGGCGCCGGGCTCGGGCTGCTGCAGGGCCTGCAGCAGCGGGCGGCTCACCAGGTAACGCTCCTGGTACACCTCCTGCTCGGCGCGCTGCAGGCGGTCCTGCTCCGGTGCGGCCGCGGGCTGCGCCGAGGCCAGCTCGGCCGCGCGCAGGTGCAGCAGCTGGGCCGCGTAGTTCCATTCATACAGCGCCTCGCGCTGCTCCATGCCGTCATAGCACTGCAGCCGGATCAGGCGGCGCGCCAGCACGCGCGCCAGCGCCTGGGCCAGCGCGGTCTTGCCCACGCCGGGCTCGCCCTCCAGCAGCAGCGGCCGCTGCAGCCGCAGGGCCAGGAAGACGGCCGTGGCCAGGCGCCGGTCGGCGAAATAGCCTTCGGCCTGCAGCGCGGCGACCAGGGCGTCTATGGAGGCAATGGCTTGCTCGGGAACCTTCATTCAGTCCTTATCCAATCGTCATGGAACTGCGCTTCGTCTGCGCTGCGCAAAACTGGCGCAATCCAACTCAGGGACACCGAGGAAGGGCCGCCCCGCACCGAGGGTGTCGTCCCCCTTCAAGGGGGAAGGCGCGAAGCGACTCAGGGGGTCACCATAGTCACCCCAACATTTGAGAGACAGCCCTTTGCGTCTGCACGCTGATCAACTGCGCCCGGTAGCGCGCGCTGGCATGCAGGTCGCTGTTGAGGTCGGCATGGTCGATCAGCACCTGGGCGGCCGCGTCGGGCGTGAAGCTCTGGTTGAGCGCGGCCTCCAGCCCCGCGTGGCGGAACACGCTGAGCCCGGCGCCCGTGACGGCCACGCGCACGCCGCTGTCGGTCTGGGCGACGAAAACGCCCACCAGGGCGAAGCGCGAGGCGGGCTGCTTGAACTTGAGGTAGGCGGCCTTCTTCGGCACGGGAAAGCGCACGGCCGTGATCAGCTCGCCGCTGCCCAGCGCCGTGGTGTACATGCCCTGGAAGAAGTCGTCGGCCGCGATCTCGCGCCGGTCGGTGACGACGGTGGCGCCCAGGCCCAGCACGGCGCTGGGGTAGCAGGCCGCAGGGTCGTTGTTGGCCAGCGAGCCGCCGATGGTGCCGCGCGCGCGCACCTGGCGGTCGCCGATGCCGCCGGCCAGCTCGGCCAGGGCCGGGATGGCGGCCTGGACCTGCGGGTTGGCGGCCACGTCGGCATGGCGCGTCATGGCGCGGATTTCCACGGTCTGGCCGTTGACGGCGATGCCGGCCAGGCCCTGGACACGGTTCAGGTCCACGATCTGCTCGGGCCGCGCCAGGCGCAGGCGCATCGATGGCAACAGGCTCTGGCCACCGGCCAGGTACTGGCCGCCCTGCGCGGCCAGCGCGGCGGCGTCGGCCGTGGTGCCCGGGGCTTCATAGGTGAATGCGTACATGGCGCTCTCCTCAGGAGGTGGCTGCGGCGTCGATGGCCGACCAGACACGGTGCGGGCTGGCCGGCATGTCCAGGTCCCTGACACCCAGGGGATGCAGTGCGTCGAGCACGGCATTGATGACGGCGGGCGGCGAGCCTATGGCCCCCGCCTCGCCACAGCCCTTGGTGCCCAGCGGGTTGTGCGTGCAGGGCGTGCAGACGGTCCCGAGCCTGAACTCGGGGAAGTCGTCGGCGCGCGGCATGGCGTAGTCCATGAAGCTGCCGGTGAGCAGTTGGCCGGTCTCGCGGTCGTAGACGCAGTTTTCCAGCAGCGCCTGGCCTATGCCCTGGGCCACGCCGCCGTGCACCTGGCCCTCGACGATCATGGGATTGATGATGGTGCCGAAGTCGTCCACGGCGCTGAAGCGGTCCACGCGCACCACGCCCGTGGCCGGGTCCACCTCGACCTCGCAGATGTAGGTGCCTGCGGGGAAGGTGAAGTTGGTGGGGTCGTAGAAGGCGGTTTCGTTGAGGCCGGGCTCCAGTTTGTCCAGCGGGTAGTTGTGCGGCACATAGGCGGTGAGCGCGATCTGGGCGAAGGGGATTTTCTTGTCCGTGCCACGCACCGTGAACTCGCCACCCGCGAAGTCGATGTCGGCGTCGCTGGCCTCCATCAGGTGGGCTGCGATCTTCTTGGCCTTGGCCTCGATCTTGTCCAGCGCCTTCATGATGGCCGCGCCGCCCACGCTGATGGAGCGTGATCCGTAAGTGCCCATGCCGAACGGCACACGGCCCGTGTCGCCGTGGACGATGTCCACGTTCTCCACGGGTATCCCCAGGCGCGCGGCCACCACCTGGGCAAAGGTGGTCTCGTGCCCCTGGCCGTGGCTGTGCGAGCCCGTGAACACGGTGACGCTGCCCGTGGGGTGCACGCGCACCTCGCCGCATTCGAACAGGCCTGCCCGCGCACCCAGGGCGCCCGCGATGTTGCTGGGCGCCAGGCCGCAGGCCTCGATGTAGCTGCTGTAGCCCAGGCCGCGCCTGAGGCCCCGTGCCTCGCTGTCGGCGCGCCGCGCGGCAAAGCCTGCCACGTCGGCCAGGGCCTCGGCCTTGTCCATGCAGGCGCCATAGTCGCCCACGTCGTACTGCAGGGCCACGGGCGTCTGGTAGGGGAAGCTGGTGACGAAGTTGCGCCGCCGTATCTCGGCCTGGGACAGGTTCAGCTGCCAGGCGCAACGGCTGACCAGGCGCTCCAGCAGGTAGGTGGCCTCGGGCCGGCCCGCGCCCCGGTAGGCATCGACGGGGGCGGTGTTCGTGAACCAGGCATCGACCTCCACGTAGACCTGGGGCGTGGCGTACTGGCCTGCCAGCAAGGTGGCATAGAGGATGGTGGGCACGGCGCTGGCGAAGGTGCTCAGGTAGGCGCCCAGGTTGGCGTCCGTGTGCACGCGCATGGCCAGGAACTTGCCGCTGGCGTCCATGGCCATCTCGGCATGGCTGACGTGGTCGCGGCCATGCGCGTCGGTGAGGAAGGACTCGCTGCGGTCGGCTGTCCACTTGATGGAACGATTGAGCTTGCGCGCGCCCCAGGTCAGGCAGACGTCCTCGGCATACAGGAAGATCTTGGAGCCGAAGCCGCCGCCCACGTCGGGCGCGATCACGCGCACCTTGTGCTCGGGCAGGCCCATGACGAAGGCCGTCATCAGCAGCCGCTCGACGTGCGGGTTCTGGTTGGCCACGTACAGCGTGTACTCGTCATTGGCACGGCTGTAGCTGCCGATGGCCGCGCGCGGCTCCATGGCGTTGGGAATCAGGCGGTTGTTGACCAGGTCCAGCTGGGCGATGTGGGCGGCGCCCGCGAACACGGCATCCACGGCGGCCTTGTCGCCGATGGCCCATTTGTAGCAGTGGTTGTCGGGGGCGATGTCGTGCACCACCGCGCCGGGCACCCTGCCCGCCGCCGCGTCGGCCACCAGCACCACGGCGGGCAGCGGGTCGTAGTCCACCTCCACCAGCTCGGCCGCGTCGCGCGCCTGCTCCAGCGTCTCGGCCACGACCATGGCCACCTGGTCGCCCACGTAGCGCACGGTGTCCAGCGCCAGGATGGGATGCGGCGGCTCCTTCATGGGCTCGCCGTTGGTGCTGGTGATCAGCCAGCCGCAGGGCAGGCCGTTGATCTTGTCGGCCGCCACATCGGCGCCCGTGAGCACGCCGATGACGCCGGGCGCGGCCTTGGCCGCATCGGTGGAAACGGAGCGCACACGCGCATGCGCATGCGGCGAGCGCACGAACACCGCATGGGCCTGGGCGGCCAGCGCGATGTCGTCGGTGTACTGGCCCGCGCCCGTGAGGAAGCGGTAGTCCTCCTTGCGCTTGACGGGCTCGCCGATGTGGGGGAGCTTGGAAAAGTCGGATGCACCCATGGCTGTCTCCTTGTGGTGGCCTGCGGCGCTCAGGCCGCAGGCCCTGCCATGGCCTGGCTGCCCTTTTTCACGGCGGCCACGATGTTCTGGTAGCCCGTGCAGCGGCACAGGTTGCCCTCCAGCGCCTCGCGGATCTCGCGATCGCCCGCGCACGGCTGGCGCTGGCACAGGTCCACGGCGCTCATGACCATGCCTGGCGTGCAAAAGCCGCATTGCAGGCCGTGGCACTCCTTGAAGGCCGCCTGCATGGGGTGCAGGCCGCCGTCGATATCCGCCAGCCCTTCGATGGTGCGCACCTCGCAGCCTTCGGCCTGCACGGCCAGCATGGCGCAGGACTTGACGGCGTGGCCGTCGACGATGACGGTGCAGGCCCCGCACTGGCTGGTGTCGCAGCCCACATGCGTGCCGGTCAGGCGCAGGTGCTCGCGCAGCGCATGCACGAGCAAGGTGTTGGGAGGAACGTCGATGCGCTGCGCGCGCCCGTTGACGGTGAGCTGGACATTCATCGTGCTGTCTCCTGCCTGTGATCGGCGGTGATCTGGAACGTGGGGGAACGCCGGGAACCTCGCCTGCCATGGTCGCCCTGCCCGCAGGCGCCCGTTCTAGGGTTGACCCGCAAGCCCGGGCCGGACGGCGCGGATATTCTCAAAATGACACAGTTGCCTGCGCAGCCTCCGCCATCAGCGGCCGGGTCTTCGCCTGCGCCAGCTTCTGCCCCCCTGCCAGCCCGTTCGCAATCCCTTGCCAGCCAGCCACAGGAGTTTCCGCCCCATGTTCGCCCTGAGCCCCGATGCCGTGCAGCCCTGCCCCGCCGGTCCGCGCCACCAGCAGGTCGCGCGGGCCCGCAGCCTGGCTTTCGGCGATCAGGCGCTGGCCGGTTCACCACCCGGCATCGCGCCCTGGCTGTGGCGCTCCTGGCAGCGCTGCCTGGCGGCAGGCCGCCGCCCGGACGAGCGCGTGGTCTACGAAGCGCTGGGGCCGCATGCGCTGCGCCAGACATGCGATGGCCATGAGGCGCTGCTGCAGGCCGCGCACCCCGTGATGGCCCAGCTGGTGGGCGCCGTGGGCGCCATGCGCTACTTCAGCCTGCTGACCGATGCACGCGGCACCGTGCTGGAGGTGCAGGGGCCGCTGGACCGCAGCGACATGCGGGTGCAGGCGATCGCCCGCGTGGGCGTGGACCTGTCCGAGCAGGGCGTGGGCACCACGGCCATCGGTGCGGCCCTGGCCGAGCATGGCCCCGTCTGGCTGCACCAGGCCGAGCATTTCTTCGAGGCCAACCGCCACTACAGCTGCGCGGGCGCGCCGCTGTTCGGCCCGGACGGTGGCTGCCTGGGCATGCTGGACATCACGGGCGTGGATGTGTCCGAGCGACCCGAACTCGTGCACCTGGCGCTGCGCTGCGCCCGCGCCATCGAGGACCGCCTGCTGCGCGCCCTGCCCCATGCGCTGCTGCTGCACCTGAACTGGCCCGGCGGGCCGCTGGGCCAGGAGGGCGAAGGCCTGCTGGCCGTGGACGCCGAAGGGCATGTGGCGGGCGGCAATACCCTGGCCCGCCAGCTCGTGCCCCAGCCGCTGTCGCTGCCGGGCCAGCCGCTGCACTGCAGCGAACTGCTGGCCATGCCCTGGTCGGCGCTGGTGGACCATGCGCGCCAGCGCCCCAACGAGCCGCTGCGCCTGCCGCTGTGGTCGGGCCTGCGGCTGCAGGCGCTGGTGCAGCCCGGCCCCCAGCTGCGCCAGCTGCTGCCAGCGCTGGGCACGGCAGCGCCGGCCACGGTCGCCCAGGCCAGCCCGCTGCGCGCCAGCGAGGGCGTGCTGATCGAGCAGGCACTGCAGGACGCCCAGGGCAATGTGGCCCGCGCCGCCCGCGCGCTGGGCATCAGCCGGGCCACGCTGTACCGCAAACTGGGGGCGCGCAAGCCCCGCACGACAACCTGAACGGGACGTTTCCTCGGGTTCACACGGATTTCTTTTAGGGGAAGCAGGCCGCCTGCGGCAGCCTGCTCTCCGTAGAATTGGCGGCTTTGGTCCATGCGCCGACAAGAGCGCTGCGCGCCGGCCTACAGGCCGGCGTACGGCGACGGACCCAATACAGCCTACTTTTTGGAGACACCATGCAGGCTTTGCTCAAATTCTCAAGGGGGGTCGACTGGCTCAACAGCCTGGTCGGGCGATGGCTTATCTGGCTGATCCTGGCCTCCACGGTCATCAGCGGCATCAATGCCATCGTGCGCAAGGTGTTCCACACCAGCTCGAACGCCTACCTCGAAGTGCAGTGGTACCTGTTCGCGGCCTCCTTCCTGCTGGCCGCCGGCTACACGCTGCTGCAGGGCGAGCATGTGAAGGTGGATGTGATCGCCAGCCGCCTGTCCAAGCGCACGCAGATCTGGATCGACATCTTCGGCTTCGTCTTCTTCCTGACCCCCATGGCGCTGGCCATCCTGTGGTTCGGCACGCCCTTCGTGATCCAGGCCATGCAGACCGGCGAGATGTCGGGCAACGCAGGCGGCCTGGTGCGCTGGCCCGTCTACCTGATGATCCCCATCGGCTTCGGGCTGCTGCTGCTGCAGGGCATGTCGGAGCTGATCAAGCGCATCGCCTTCCTGAAGGGCCTGATCGACGATCCCACGGCCAAGAAGGGCGAGAAGACCGCCGAGGAAGACCTGGCCGAAGCCCTGCGCGGGCTGGCAGGTGCCAAGGACAAAAGCGGGCAAAGCGCCTGATCGGGGAAACAGACATCATGGAATTCGTGATCCACAACCTGGCCCCGATCATGTTCGCGGGGCTGATACTTTTCCTGCTCGTGGGTTTTCCCGTGGCATTCAGCCTGGGCGCCTGCGGACTGTTCTTCGCCTTTGTCGGCATCGAACTGGGCGTGCTGCCCGAAGCCCTGCTGCAGGCCCTTCCGCTGCGCATCTTCGGCATCATGCAGAACGAGACGATGCTGGCCATACCGTTCTTCACCCTCATGGGGCTGATACTGGAGCGAAGCGGCATGGCCGAGGATCTGCTGGAGACCGTGGGCCAGCTCTTCGGCCCCGTGCGCGGCGGCGTGGCCTTTGCGGTGATCTTCGTGGGCGCGCTGCTGGCGGCGACCACGGGCGTGGTCGCGGCATCGGTGATCTCCATGGGCCTGATTTCCCTGCCCATCATGATGCGCTACGGCTATGACCGCCGGGTGGCCTCGGGCGTGATCGCGGCCTCGGGCACGCTGGCGCAGATCATTCCGCCCTCGCTGGTGCTGATCGTGCTGGCCGACCAGCTGGGCCGCAGCGTGGGCGACATGTACAAGGGCGCCTTCCTGCCGGGCCTGATGCTGACGGGCTTCTATGCGCTGTTCATCGTCGTGCTGGCCATCTTCAAGCCCGCCATGGTGCCCGCCCTGCCGCCCGAGGCGCGCACGCTGCGCGAGCCCAATGGCAATTCCGGCCTGCCCTCCACCCTGGTGCTGACCGTGCTGTGCGTGGCCGCCTCCATCGTGGTCGGTCAGTACATGCCCCAGCTGCACACCTGGTGGTCCGGCGAGGTGGTCGAGAAGGTCGCGCTGGACGAGACCATCGTGGTGTCCATGTGCTTCGGCGTGGCCCTGGCCTTCATCGCCGCCATGTTCAACAAGCTCACGGGCCTGCACCTGCTCAGCCGCATGGCCGAGCGCGTGACCTTCGTGCTGATCCCGCCGCTGCTGCTGATCTTCCTGGTGCTGGGCACCATCTTCCTGGGCGTGGCGACCCCCACCGAAGGCGGCGCCATGGGCGCGCTGGGCGCGGCCATCATGGCCTTCGTGCGCGGCCGCCTGAGCATGGACCTGCTCAAGCAGGCGCTGATGTCCACCACCAAGCTGTCGTGCTTCGTGATGTTTATCCTGATCGGCGCGACCATGTTCGGCCTGACCTTCCAGGGTGTGGACGGCCCCAAGTGGGTGGAGGAACTGCTGGTGTCCCTGCCCGGCGGCGAGATCGGCTTCCTGATCGTGGTCAACATCATGATCTTCGTGCTGGCCTTCTTCCTGGACTTCTTCGAGCTGTCCTTCATCGTCGTGCCGCTGCTGGCCCCCGTGGCCGACAAGCTGGGCATCGACCTGGTCTGGTTCGGCGTGCTGCTGGCCGTGAACATGCAGACCTCGTTCATGCACCCGCCCTTCGGCTTCGCGCTGTTCTTCCTGCGCAGCGTGGCCCCGGCCAAGGCCTACGTGGACAAGGTCACCAAGAAGATGACCGAGCCCGTGACCACCATGCAGATCTATGCGGGCGCCATCCCTTTCCTGCTGATCCAGCTGTTCATGGTGGCCCTGATCATCATCTTCCCAGGCATCGTCTCCAGCGGGCTGGACAAGAAGGTGGAGTACGACCTGGACAAGGTGCGCCAGGAGATGGAGGCATCCATGCCCGAGGCCATCGACTTCAACGACCCCATGTTCAACGGCGACGGCGCGAACCAGCCGCCTGCACCCGAGGGCACCCCTGGCGAGCCATCGGCCCCGGGCAGCGAGGACGATGCGCTCAAGGCGCTGCAGGACCAGTTGCAGCGCGAGCAACCGGCCACGCCGGGCGAGAGCAAGTCCGGCAGTTGATCGCAGGCGCCCTCAAGGACAGCAAAGGCCCCGCAACCGCGGGGCCTTTTTTCATTCGGGCCCTGGCGTGCGCCGGTCCCCTGCACTCATGAAAAAAGCCGGGCAGTGCCCGGCTTTCCCGCATGACGCCCGAGGGCGCCGCGACTTCACAGCTTTTGCGCCGACATGAAGGCGTCGTAGCGCGCCTCGGCAAAGCGGAACCACAGCACCTCGTCGCGCTGGAAGTTGCGGTAGTCGCCGTAGATCTTCTTCCACGCAGGATTTTTCTCGGCCAGCTCCGCATAGACCGCCATGGTGGTCTTGTAGGAAGCATCGAGCACGGTCTGCGGGAAGGCCAGCACCTTGGCCTTGCTGGCCACCAGTTGCTTGAGCGCGCCGGGATTGCGGGCGTCGTAGCGGGCCTGGGTGACCACGTGGGCCTCGTGCGAGGCGGCCTGCACCATGGCGCGCTGCTCGGGCGTCAGCGCGGCCAGCGCCTTCTGGTTCACGTAGAACTCGAGGTTCAGGCTGCCTTCCCACCAGCCGGGGTAGTAGTAGAACGGCGCGACCTTGTTGAAGCCCAGCTTGAGGTCGTCATAGGGACCGATCCATTCGGCCGCATCGATGGTGCCCTTCTCCAGCGCCTGGTAGATTTCGCCGCCCGGGATGTTCTGGGGCACGCCGCCCATGCGCTCGATGATCCGGCCCGCGAAGCCGCCGATGCGGAACTTCAGCCCCTTGATGTCCTCGGGCGTCTTCACCTCCTTGCGGAACCAGCCCCCCATCTGTGCGCCCGTGTTGCCGCCCAGGAAGTTGACGATGCCGTATTCGGCATAGAACTCGCGCATCAGCTTGCCGCCGTTGCCGTCCACGATCCACGCCGTGAGCTGGCGCGAGTTCATGCCGAACGGAATGGCGCCGCCGATGGCGAAGGCCTCGTTCTTGCCGAAGAAGTAGTAGGGCGCCGTGTGCGCGATCTCCACCGTGCCGTTCTGCACGCCATCGACCACGCCGAAAGCGGGCATCAGCTCGCCGGCCGCATGCACCGAGACCTCGAACTTGCCGCCCGACATCTCCTTGATCGCCTTGGAAAACACCTCGGCCGAGCCGTAGATGGTGTCCAGCGAGCGCGGGAAGCTCGACGCCAGGCGCCAGCGCACCGCCGCCTGCGCGTGAACGGCCGGTGCCGCCGCGGCAGTCAATACACCGGCCAGACCGGCGTGCTTGAGTGCTTTTCTTCTGTCCATCACTGTCTCCTCCTGGTTCGCTCTGCTTGAGAGCATTCAAAAAAGGCCGGACTGCTCTTGGCAGTTCGGCCCACATACATCATCGGAACAAAAAAGCCCCCACGCTACCCTTGCTGCGCAAGGTCCGCTGCCCCCCAAGGGGGCCGCTTTTTGCCTTGGGGCGGCCCGGCGGCAAAAAAGCCCCCACGCTACCCTCGCTGCGCAAGGTCCGCTGCCCCCCAAGGGGGCCGCTTTTTGCCTTGGGGCGGCCCGGCGGCAAAAAAGCCCGCCGTCCCCGCTGCATTTGGCAGAGGGGACGCGGGCTTGGCCTGCAGGCTTGGAGGGCATGGACCGTCCTTGTGCGTGCTGCTGGCTGCAGACCTGGCCTTACAGCTTGGCCGTGGTCATGTAGCTGTTGTAGCGGAACTCCGAGAAGCGCTCCCACAGCAGCTGGTCGCGCTGGAAGGTGCGCAGGCTCTGGTTGATCTTCTTGAACATGGGCGACTTGGCGTCATGCTCGGCCATGATCTCCATGACGGCCTTGTAGCCGGCATCCATGAAGTCCTTGGGGAAGGCCTTGAGCTGGGTCTTGTCGGCCACCAGCTTCTTGAGCGCCACGGGGTTGTTGGCATCGTACTTGGCCGTCATGTCGCGTGCCGCCACGTTGCAGGCCGCATCGACCATGGCCTTGTACTCGGGCGACAGGGCCGCATACGCCTTGGTGTTGATGAAGAACTCCAGCTCGGCGCCGCCTTCCCACCAGCCGGGGTAGTAGTAGTAGGGAGCGACCTTGTTGAAGCCCAGCTTCTGGTCGTCGTAGGGGCCCACGAATTCCACGGCATCCAGCGTGCCCTTTTCGAGCGCCTGGTAGACCTCGCCCACGGGCATGTTCTGCGCGACCACGCCAAGCTTGAGCATGGCGTCGCCGAACAGGCCACCGCCCAGGCGCATCTTCAGGCCCTTGAGATTGGCCACCGACTTGATTTCCTTGCGGAACCAGCCGCCCATCTGCGTGCCCGTGTTGCCGGCGCTCTGGCTCTTGATGTTGTACTGCGCATAGAACTCGTCCATGAGCTTGCGGCCGCCACCGTGCTCCATCCAGGCATCCATCTGGCGCGCGGTCAGGCCGAAGGGCACGGCGCAGCCGAAGGCGAAGATGTAGTCCTTGCCGGTGAAGTAATAGGGCGCCGTCAGCGCCATCTCGATGGTGCCGTTCTGGATGCCGTCGACCACGCCGAAGGCGGGCATCAGCTCACCGGCCGCATGCACCGAGACCTCGAACTTGCCGCCCGACATCGCCTTGAGCGTCTTGGAGAACATTTCGGCCGAGCCGAAGATGGTGTCCAGCGACTTGGGAAAGCTCGCGGCCAGACGCCAGCGGATCGCCTCCTGGGCGTGGACTGCGGGTGCGGCTCCCACAGCCAGCACGCCAGCGATTCCCGCATGTTTGATGATCGAACGACGGTCCATGAATGTCTCTCCGCGATGTGTTGTCAGTCAGATAAAGCCACCACCACCCCCTTGCTGTGCAAGGTCCGCGCCCCCCGAGGGGTCGCTGCTGCCTTGGGGGGCCCGGCGGCAAAAAAAACGCACGTTCGCACGTGCATTCACACTGTATCAGGTGGTATCGATTCTAAAAACGCCGCAAAGCAAGCGCGGACGGGGTTTTCCCCCGCGTAGTCCTGCTCGGCTGCCCGGCGCCGCTCAGGCCACGGCGCGCTCGGGCGCCAGGTGGGCGCGGACCGAGGCCTCGATGCCCGCCGCGTCCAGGCCCTGCAGGGCCAGCAGCCTGGCGGGATCGCCGTGCTCGATGAACTCGTCGGGCAGGCCCAGCTGCAGCAGCTGGCGCGTGATGCCCGCGGCCTGCAGCGACTCGGCCACGGCGCTGCCTGCGCCGCCCATGATGCAGCCCTCTTCCACGGTGACGATGAGCTCGTGCGTGGAGGCCACCTGGCGCAGCAGTTCCTCGTCCAGCGGCTTGGCCCAGCGCATGTTGACCACGGTGGCGTCCAGCGCCTCGGCCGCGGCCAGGGCCGGGTACAGCAGGGTGCCGAAGGCCAGGATGGCGACCTGCTTCTTGGCAGACTCGCGGCGCACCTCGCCCTTGCCGAAGGGCAGGCCCTCCAGGCTCTCCAGCGGCGCCACACCCACGCCCGCGCCACGCGGGTAGCGCACGGCCACGGGATGGTCCTGCTCGTAGGCCGTGGTGAGCAGCTGGCGGCATTCGCGCTCGTCGGCCGGGCAGGCCATGCTCATGTGCGGAATGCAGCGCACGAAGGCGATGTCATACGCACCTGCGTGCGTGGCGCCATCGGCGCCGACCAGGCCGGCACGGTCCAGCGCAAAGACCACGGGCAGCTTTTGCAGCGCCACGTCGTGGATCAACTGGTCGTAGCCGCGCTGCAGGAAGGTCGAGTAGATGGCGACCACGGGCTTGAGGCCCTCGCAGGCCATGCCCGCGGCAAAGGTGACGGCATGCTGCTCGGCGATGCCCACGTCGTAGTAGCGGCCCGGAAAGCGCTTGTGGAATTCCACCATGCCCGAGCCCTCGCGCATGGCGGGGGTGATGCCCACCAGGCGCTGGTCCTTGTCCGCCATGTCGCACAGCCAATGGCCGAAGACCTGGGTGAAGGTCTGCCTCGGGGGCGTGGCCGGCTTGACCAGGCCCACGCTGGGGTCGAACTTGCCGGGGCCGTGGTAGGCCACGGGATCGGCCTCGGCCAGCTTGTAGCCCTGGCCCTTCTTGGTGACCACGTGCAGGAACTGCGGGCCCTTGAGGCTCTTGATGTTCTCCAGCGTGGGGATCAGCGAATCGAGGTCATGCCCGTCGATGGGGCCGATGTAGTTGAAGCCGAAGTTCTCGAACAGCGTGGCCGGCACGACCATGCCCTTGGCCTGCTGTTCCAGCCGCTTGGCCAGCTCCAGCAGCGGAGGCACCTGCTTGAGCACGCTCTTGCCCATGTCGCGCGCCTTGGCGTAGAACTGCCCGCTCATGAGCTGGGCCAGGTAGCGGTTGAGCGCGCCCACGGGCGGGCTGATGCTCATGTCGTTGTCGTTGAGGATGACCAGCAGGTTGGCATCGGTCACGCCGGCGTTGTTCAGCGCCTCGAAGGCCATGCCGGCCGTCATGGCGCCGTCGCCGATGACGGCGATGGCGCGGCGGTCCTCGCCCTTTTGCTTGGCGGCCAGGGCCATGCCCAGGGCGGCCGAGATGCTGGTGGAGGAGTGCGCCGTGCCGAAGGTGTCGTACGGGCTCTCGGCGCGCTGCGGAAAGCCCGACAGGCCGCCGAACTGGCGCAGCGAGGCCATGCGCTCGCGCCGGCCCGTGAGGATCTTGTGCGGATAGGTCTGGTGGCCCACGTCCCAGACCACGCGGTCGTAGGGCGTGTCGAACACCGCATGCAGCGCCACCGTCAGTTCCACCGTCCCCAGGTTGGAACTCAGATGCCCGCCGGTCTTGGAGACGCTGTCCAGCACATAGGCACGCAGTTGCTGGGCCAGGGTCTTGAGTTCGGCACGCGACAGACGCCTCAGATCCGAGGGATCGTCTATGGTCTGCAGCAGGGAGTAGGTGTTCGTGGTCATGCTAGATATCTTGATGGCCGCAAGACCATCGCCCATATTTTCGTATCAGTTGCCTGTGGCATCGAACGCCACCCTTGCAAGTGGCGCGCCCCCACCAAGGGACACCGAGCAAGGGCCGCCCCGCAGCGAGGGTGTCGTCCCCCTCCCCCGTGAAGCGGGTAGAGAGGGGGAAGGCGCGAAGCGACTCAGGGGGTGCTTCATTGTCAGTGGGTGCGGCTCACGACCATGTCGGCCAGTGCCGCCAGGGCCCGCGTGTCCGGCAGGCCGCTGCGCGCCAGCGCCGCGTGCGCCAGGGCGCACAGCTCGTCGGCATGGGCGCGGGCCTGGTCCAGGCCCAGCAGCGAGACGTAGGTCGGCTTGTCGTTGGCCGCGTCCTTGCCGGCCGTCTTGCCCAGGGTGGCCGAGTCGGCCACCACGTCGAGGATGTCATCCACCACCTGGAAGGCCACGCCCAGCGCCTGCCCGTAGTCGGACAGCGCCTGCCAGGCCTGGGCATCCACGCCCTCCTTGCAGGCCGCTCCCATGAGCACGCTGGCATGCAGCAGGGCGCCGGTCTTGAGGCGGTGCATCTCGCGCAGTTGGGCCTCGCTCAGTTGCAGGCCCACGCTGGCCAGGTCGATGGCCTGGCCACCGGCCATGCCCTGCGCGCCTGCGGCACGGCCCAGCAGCCGGCACAGCCGCGCCTGCAGGGCGTCCGGCATGCTGCCGGCCTGATCGGGCTCGGGAACGAGCAGCTCGAAGGCCAGCGCCTGCAGCGCATCGCCAGCCAGCAGGGCCGAGGCTTCGCCGAACTGCACATGCACCGTGGGCTTGCCACGGCGCAGCACGTCGTTGTCCATGCAGGGCATGTCATCGTGCACCAGCGAATAGGCATGGATCAGCTCCACCGCGCAGCCGGCGCGCACGGCGGCGGACTGCAGGCCATCGACGGCCTCGGCGGCGGCCCAGACCAGCAGCGGGCGCAGGCGCTTGCCGCCATCGAGCACGGCGTAGCGCATGGCCTCGCCCAGGCCCGCGGGCGCATCCACGCCCACCCATTGCGACAGTGCGCTTTCGGTGCGCGCAAGGCGATCGGTCATCCAGCAGGGAAAATCCAGCGCGCCGGGGACGGTCGGCTGGGAAACATCGGAAGCGCAAGTCATCACGGCACTCATGGCAATCTTCAATCCTGGCTCCATGGGGCCAGCGTCCCCTCGTCAAGCACCTTGACCTGTTCCTGCACCGCGTCGAGCTGGCCGCGGCAATAGCCGAGCAACTGCGCCGCGCGCTGGTAGCCTGTCAGCATCTGCTCCAGAGGCAGCTGGCCCGACTCGATCTGCGCGATGAGCTGCTCCAGCTCCTGCAGCGCGGATTCGTAACTGGTGGGCTCGGCAAGAGCCTTGGGAGCAGCCTTGGGCATGGTGCGATGGCGGTGCGTTGTAGGGAACCGACGATTCTAGGCGCCCCTCCATGACCGTGCCGCCAATAACCGGACAGCCCTTGACGGGCGGCATCCGGCGCGCGCAATACACGTACCGGGCATCCGGAAATAACCCCACGGGCTATAATCCCATTCCCCGTCAAACCGGCCCCTTGCCTGGGCATACGGTCGGGCTCATCGACAAGACACAGCGCCTCGGGCGCCGCTTCTTTTCACGTCGTGAAGCCTGCCTCCATGTCCAGGAACGGCCGGTTTCGCTTTTTCCAATCCCGTGCGCACGCGCACCCTCCCTGTGGGGAGTCTTTAGGTCAGGTCACCCATGTCTGATTTAAGTCTTCAACTGCAGCAGGCCGCAAGCCAACTACCAGTTTCCAGTTACTTCGACCCTGCGTTGTTCCAGCGCGAGTTGGAGACCATCTTTCAACGCGGCCCACGCTACGTGGGCCATCAACTGGCCGTTCCCGAGATAGGCGACTACTACGCCCTGCCCCAGGAAAAGGAAGGCCGTGCGCTGGTGCGCAATACCCGGGGGCAGGTGGAGTTGATCTCCAACGTCTGCCGCCACCGCCAGGCCGTGATGCTCAAGGGCCGGGGCAACCTGATGACCGAAGGCAAGGGCCACGCGGGGGGCAACATCGTCTGCCCGCTGCACCGCTGGACCTACAGCACCAGCGGCGAGCTGCTGGGCGCACCGCACTTCAGCCACGATCCCTGCCTGAACCTGAACAACTACCGGCTGCGCGAGTGGAACGGCCTGCTGTTCGAGGACAACGGCCGCGACATCGAGTCCGACCTGGCCGGCATGAAGCTGCGCGAGCAGCTGAGCTTCGAGGGCTTCGTGCTCGACCATGTCGAGATGCACGAGTGCAACTACAACTGGAAGACCTTCATCGAGGTCTACCTCGAGGACTACCACGTGGGCCCCTTCCACCCGGGCCTGGGCAACTTCGTGACCTGCGATGACCTGCAGTGGGAGTTTGCCAAGGAGTACTCGGTACAGACCGTGGGCGTGGCGCCCGGCTTTGCCCAGCCCGGCTCGGACACCTACAGGAAGTGGCACGACGTGCTGCTGGCCTACCGCAACGGCGAGCTGCCCGATCGCGGCGCGATCTGGCTGACCTACTACCCGCACATCATGGTGGAGTGGTATCCGCACGTGCTCACGGTCTCGACCCTGCACCCGCTGGCGGTGGACCGGACGCTGAACGTGGTCGAGTTCTACTACCCCGAAGAGATCGCGGCCTTCGAGCCCGAATTCGTGCAGGCGCAAAAGGCCGCCTACATGGAGACCTGCATCGAGGACGACGAGATCGGCGAGCGCATGGACGCCGGCCGCAGGGCGCTGTACGAGCGCGGCGACAACGAGGTCGGCCCCTACCAGAGCCCCATGGAAGACGGCATGCAGCACTTCCATGAGTGGTATCGCGGCGTGATGGGTGACGCAGTGCCCCGGCGCTGACCCCCCGCGACTCCCGCACTCCATGCAAACGGCCCGCCTGCGAAGCGGGCCGTTTGCATTGTGCGATGCGCCGGCAGCACGGCCCCTCGGGAAACAAGTGGCCTGTCGTGCCCGATGGGTGGGGCTGGCGGCGGCAATTCATTCCGAGGCGACTCCAATGTCTTGGCGGATGCAATACAGTTCCCTGGCCCATGTCCCCGCCACGGCCCCGAGCCGCCTGCGGCGAGGACGGCATGCGCCCAACCAACCCCCTTTTCTGTCCAGCGCCGCCGTCTTGCGCGGCACTATCCGATCATTAATATGCAAGCCCTGTGGATGGTGGCGGCCGCGTTCGTTTTCGCGGTCATGAGTGTGTGTGTGAAGTTCGCCTCCCAGGATTTCAATGCGGCGGAAATCGTCTTCTACCGGGGGCTGGTGAGCATGGTGGCGCTGTGGTGGCTGGCACGCCACCAGGGCATCTCGCTGGCCACGCGCTATCCGCGCGAGCATGCCTGGCGCAGCTTCGTGGGCGTGACCTCCATGGGCGCCTGGTTCTACTCCATCGGCCATCTGCCGCTGGCCACGGCGGCCACGTTCAACTCCATGAGCAGCATCTGGATGGCGGTCTTTCTGATCGGCCAGGGCCTGCTGCTGCGCCACCAGCTGCGCCGCGAGCCCGAATCGCATGCGCTGCGCGCGCTGCCGCCGTTTCCGTGGAGCCTGGTCGGCACCGTGGCCCTGGGTTTCGTGGGCGTGGTGCTGGTGCTGCGCCCCAGCGCGGCGCCACAGGAGTTCGTGGCCAGCGCGGGCGGCCTGGTCGGCGGGGTGTTCGCCGCCATGGCCTATATGCAGGTCGCCACGCTGTCGCGCATGGGCGAGCCCGAGGCGCGCGTGGTCTTCTATTTCGCGCTGGGCTCGGCCGTGGCCGGCGCCCTGGCCATGTGCTTCACGGGCGTGTCCGCCTGGCCGGGCTGGCGCGCGCTGTGGCTGCTGCCCGTGGGCGTGCTGGCCGCCGTGGCCCAGGTCTGCATGACGGCGGCCTACGCCTCGGCCGGCAACAGCCGCAACACTCTGGTCGTGGCCAACCTGCAGTATTCGGGCATCGTCTTCGCGGCCCTGCTGAGCCTGGCGATGTTCGGCGAAAGCGTGCCGCTGATCGGCTGGGCCGGCATTGCCCTGATCGTGGCCAGCGGCGCCCTGGCCACGGCCCTGCGTTCGCGCGGCTGACGCTGCCAGCCTGCCCGGGGCCGTCGCATAATGGATCGGATCTTTTGCCGCAGGCACCCCGCCGCCTGCACAGGCCTTCGGAGTTCCGCATCCATGACTTCCAACACCACCTACCAGACCCACCAGACCCTGATCTCCGTCCAGGAGCTGGCCGCGCTGCAGGCCGGTGGCCGTCCGCTGATGGTCTTCGACTGCAGCTTCGACCTGGCCCAGCCTGCGGCCGGCAAGGCCCAGTACCTGCAGGCCCATGTTCCAGGCGCCGTCTTCGCCGACCTGGACCATGACCTCAGCGCCAAGCATGGCGTGCCCGGCGCCCATGGCAGCGTGGCGGCCAGCGAGCAGGCCGCCTCGGGCGGCCGCCATCCGCTGCCCAACCGCGAACGCTTTGCCGTGTGGCTGTCCAGCATCGGTTTTTCCAACGACATGCAGGCCGTGGTCTATGACCGCAACGGCGCCAACTACTGCGGGCGCCTGTGGTGGATGCTGCAATGGGCCGGCCATGGCGATGTGGCCGTGCTCGACGGAGGCCTCCAGGCCTGGCAGGCCGCAGGCCAGCCCGTGGCATCGGGCGAGGAAAGCGCGCGCTTCCAGTCCAACTTCGAGCTGCGCGAGCCGCTGCAGCAACTGGCAACGGCGCAGCAGGTGCTCGATGCACTGGGCAACGCCGGCCAGACCGTGCTCGATGCACGCGCCCCGGCCCGCTACCGCGGGGAGGTCGAGCCGCTGGACCCGGTGGCCGGCCATATCCCGGGCGCGCTCAACCGGCCCTTCACCGAGAACATCGCCGCCGACGGCCGCTTCAAGCCCGCGGCCCTGCTGCGCGCGGAGTTCGACCAGCTGCTGGCAGGCCGCGATCCGGCCAGCGTGGTGCACCAGTGCGGCAGCGGCGTGAGCGCGCTGCCCAACCTGCTGGCCATGCGCATTGCGGGGCTGCCGCCTGCAAGGCTGTTCGCGGGCAGCTGGAGCGAGTGGTGCAGTGACCCGAAGAGGCCGGTGGAGCGCGGCTAATTCGGCTTATGCCTCCCCTTGGGAGGCTGCACAATGACAGCACTGTGTCAAAAGACCGACATACAACACAGTTGCCGCAACAGCGTCCCGGCAAGCGCCGTTCGGCAGAAGCCGGTGAAACCCAAGTCATCCAAACCTTGCTACAGATGTAAGGTAAATCTTACAAACGCCGTCTCACAACCAGACATCCGGCGCAGACCTGCCCCGACTTCAACGGCGAAGGGCCCTCCTCCACAATCCATCTCAACAGATCGCAACAGGTTGAACATCTTGTTTCTTCCCGGGCGTTGCGGCTGCCGAGATGCAAAGGATGGTCCTATGAACAATGAACAGCTGCTTGCCGAAATCCGCGAAGCCAACCTCACTTACCTGATGCTGGCCCAGACCCTGATCCGCCAGGACAAGGCCGAAGCGGTGTTCCGCCTGGGACTGAACGAAGAATCGTGCGACCTGCTGGCCGCACTGTCGGCAGCCCAGGTGCTGAAGCTGGCCTCGCGCAACACCTTGCTCGCCAGCTTCCGGGTGGACGACGAAATGGTCTGGAGCTTGCTGACCAACCACAGCAGCAACAAGATCGGCAACGGTGCGACCAATACGCTGCATGCCAACATCCTGATGGCCAGCCGCGTCTCCGAAGTCCTCTGATCCGCCTGAAGAACTCTGGAGCCCGCCATGTCCACCACCGCCAAAAGTGTCCTGAACGAGTCCAAGCAGATCGAGCGTGCCGCCATGCTCATCGAGATGGGTGCACGCATGCAGGTGCTCGAATCCGAGACCACGCTGTCCTACGAGCGCCTGATCCGCCTGTACAAGGAGATCGCCGGCAAGTCGCCTTCCAAGGGCCAGCTGCCGTTCTCGACCGACTGGTTCCTGACCTGGCAGGAGAACATCCACAGTTCGCTGTTCCTGAACATCTACGAATACCTGTCCAAGGGCGCCGAGCTGGACGCCGTTGAACAACTGACCAAGGCCTACCGTCTCTATACCGAGCAGATCCAGGCCGCCGAGCTGGAGGCGCTGCTGTCCTTCACCCGCGCATGGCGCCTGGTGAAGTTCGTCGACGCGCAGATGCTGACCCGCACCCAGTGCACGGTGTGCAAGGGCCAGTTCGTGACCGAGCCCTACGAGAACGAGCGCCACTACCAGTGCGGCCTGTGCAATCCGCCCGCACGCGCCGGCAAGAGCAAGAGCGCCGGCTCGCTGATGCTGCACTGATGATCCGCGCTGCGCATCGCGCCCGCGATGCCGCCACAGGAATCCAGGAATCTAGACCGTCCCGCCGCCTGCCCTGGCGGCGCAGTCCCTGGCGAACTGCGGCAGTTTCTCGCCCGGCAGGGCGCGGCTGAAGTACCAGCCCTGCACCAGCAGCTCGCCCTCGAAGCCCAGGGCCTGCAACTGCGCCTCGGTCTCCACGCCTTCGGCCACCACGTTCAGCTGCAGCGCCTCGCAAAAGCGCAGCAGGCCGTCCAGCACCAGCTCGCCCTTGGCATGGCCGCTGGCCACGACGAAGCTGCGGTCGATCTTGATGGCATCCACGTCGAACTGGTGCAGGTAGCTCATGGACGAGAAGCCGGTGCCGAAGTCGTCGATGGACACCTTGGCGCCCAGCGCATGGATCTGCCCTATGGCGCGGCGGATCGCCTCCACGTCGCCCACCATTTCTTCCTCCGTGATCTCCACGCCGACCTGCCCCCTGGCCTGGGCCAGCAGCAGCATCAGGCGCGAGCAGTACTCGGGCGAGGTCAACGTGGCACCCGACACATTGATGCTGATCGGCATGGCAAAGCCCTCCTGGCGCCAGTGCCGGCTCTGGCGCACGGCTGCGCCCGCCACCCACAGGTCCACCTCGCGCATCAGCCCCGCATCGGCCAGCCAGCGCAGGAAACTGCCGGGCTGCTGCAAGCGGCCCTGCGCGTCCCGCGCGCGCAGCAGGGCCTCGCAGCCCAGGCACAGGCCGCTGCGGTGCGAGACCTGGGGCTGGAATTCCAGGTGGAACTCGTACTCGCTGATGCGCCGGATATGCGCCAGCATGGTCTCGCGCCGGGCCTGCGCCTGGTGCGCCTGCACCAGCGGATCGCGCGCGATCAGGCCGGCCTCTTCGGGCAGGCGCGAGAACGTGGTGTCCAGCGCGTGCAGCACGATGGGACCATCGTCCTGGCCCAGCCGGTCGATGGCCCGCACGTAGGGCGCATAGATCAGCGCGCCCAGGGCCGTCAATGCCAGCTGCAGCACCACGGCCGCCATGTCCCCGCCCGTGCTCACATAGGCATTGAAGACCACGGGCGCGGTCAGCGGCAGCACCATGGAGGCCGGTGCCACCCAGCCGGCCTGCACCACCGTGACGGCCACGACCAGGTTGATGGCGGGTACCGCGAGAAACGGCACGAGCAGGCGCAGGTTCAGGATGATCGGCAGCCCGAACAGCAGGATCTCGTTGACGTTGAGCAAGGAGATGGGCAGCGCCGCCAGCGCCAGCACGCGCAGGCCCCGCCCCCGGCAAAACAGCAGCACGGCCAGCGCCAGCGACAGCGTTGCACCGGAGCCTCCGATGAAGACGAAGGAGCCCATCAGCCCGCCGCTGAGCGCCCACGGCGCCTGCAGCCCCTGCGCCATCGCGGCGGCATTGGCCACCACCGCCTGGTCCAGCACCTGGAAGAAGGGCTGCATGGCGTAGTACCCCTGGACGCCGAAGAACCAGAACACGGAATTGAGCAGTGCCAGCGTCAGCCCGCTGCGGTAGGGGTTTTCGGGGCCCGCGATGGCCAGCGGCAGTTCGGCCTGCGAGATATCCGGCAGCACCAGGTGCAGGCCCAGCAGCAGCAGCACGAGCAGCACGGCGACAAGGGCGCCGGGAACGACGAGGTTCATGACCTCGCGCACGTTCTCGCTCACGAAGCCGGTGCGCGCGATGCGCGTCCAGCGCAGCCGGCTCAGGCGCGCCATCAGGGGCACGGTGATCAGGGGGGAGGCGATGGAGATGAACAGCACCAGGGTGGCCGCAGCGCGCGGATGCTCGCGCAACAGGAAGATGGCCATCTGCACATGGGCAAAGCACAGAAAGGTCACCGGCAGGCGCGGCAGCCGGTGGCGTATGGAGAGCATGTAGCCGATGGACGCGGCCACCAGCAGCGGCAGGATGCTGCCGATCTCCGCGTGCAGGCCCGCCAGCACCCGCACCACGGATTCAGGCTGGCCGGACATCTGCGCCAGCGCCGACAGGATGAGGAACAGGGCCGAGACCAGCAGGCATGGAACCAGCCAGAGCAGGCCCTCGCGAATGGCCCGCATGGAGTTGGCGCCGGCCAGCCTGGCCAGGCGCTGCGTCAGGAACAGTTGCACGTCCGGAAAGCCGGCCCGTGGCGTCTTGTTGCCCATGGCTCCCACCCTTTTGTTCCCGGCAGAAGTCAGGCGCTCCTGTCCGGGGCACATCGTACAACGCCGGCCGCAAGGGGGCTGTCACGCCCCCTGCGCGCGGGATCAGCCCGTGTTGCGCACCCCGGCCGCGATGCCGTTGATGGACAGGTGGATGCCGGTCTTGATGCGCTCGTCGGTCTGGCCTGCGCGCCAGCGGCGCACCAGTTCCACTTGCAGATGGTGCAGCGGATCGATGTAGGGGAAGCGATGGCGTATGGAGCGCGCCAGCGCTTCGTTGTGGGCCAGGCGCTGCTTGTCGCCCGTGATGCGCGCCAGCGCATCGACGGTGCTGTGCCACTCGGCCTCGATGGCGCTGAAGATACGGCGGCGCAGGCGCGCGTCCGGGACCAGGTCGGCATAGCGCGAGGCCAGGTTCAGGTCGCTCTTGGCCAGCACCATGTCCATGTTGGACAGCAGGGTGCGGAAGAACGGCCACTGGCGGTACATCTTCTGCAGCAGGGCCAGCTGGGCCTTGCCATCCTTGCCCGGCTGGTCGATGAAGGCCTTGACCGCCGCGCCGAAGCCGTACCAGCCCGGCAGCGTGAGCCGGCACTGGCCCCAGCTGAAGCCCCAGGGAATGGCGCGCAGGTCCTCGATCTTCTGCGAGGGCTTGCGCGAGGCCGGGCGCGATCCGATGTTCAGCTCGGCGATCTCGCGGATGGGCGTGCTGCTGAAGAAGTAGCTGGTGAAGCCGGGGGTCTCGTACACCAGGGCGCGGTAGGCACCCATGCTGGCCTCGGACAGGAAGGCCGCCGCATCCAGGAAGGCGCGCGTGGCCGGCTTGGTCGGCTGCAGCAGCGTCGCCTCCAGCGTGGCGGCCACCAGGGTCTCCAGGTTGCGCCGGCCGATCTCGGGGTTGGCGTACTTGGAGGCGATGACCTCGCCCTGCTCGGTGAGGCGGATCTGGCCGCGCACCGTGCCCGGGGGCTGGGCCAGGATGGCCTGGTAGCTGGGGCCGCCGCCCCGGCCCACGGTGCCGCCGCGGCCATGGAACATGCGCAGGCTGATGCCATGGCTGTCGGCCAGCTCGTCGAACAGCTCGACCAGCGAGATCTCGGCGCGGTACAGCTCCCAGTTGCTGGTGAAGATGCCGCCATCCTTGTTGCTGTCGCTGTAGCCCAGCATGATGTCCTGCTCGCCGCCGCTACGCTGCACCATGGCCGCCACGCCCGGCAGCTGGAAGTAGCGGCGCATGATGGGCGAGGCGCTGCGCAGGTCGCCAATGGTCTCGAACAGCGGCACGACGATCACATCGCAGATGGCGCCGTCGTCCAGCGTGCCGCGCAGCAGCCCGGCCTCCTTTTGCAGCAGCAGCACTTCCAGCAGGTCGCTGACCGATTCGGTGTGGCTGATGATGCAGTGGCGTATGGCCTCGGCCCCCAGGGCGGCGCGCAGGCGGCGCGCGGTCTCGAAGATGGCCAGTTCGCCGCGCGCATGCTCGGAATAGTCGGCGCCCACCACGCGCAGCGGCCGCGCCTCTTCCAGCAGGCGCACCAGCAGGGCGCACTTGGCGTCTTCCTGCAGGCCCGAGTAGTCGGGCTCCAGGCGCGCGGCAGCCAGCAGCTCGGCCACCACTTCCTCATGCTTGTCCGAGCTTTGGCGCAGGTCCACCGTGGCCAGGTGGAAACCGAAGACCTGCACGGCCCGCATCAGCGGGCGCAGGCGCTGGGGCGCCAGCACCTCGCCGTGGTTGCGGCTCAGGGAATCATCGATGACGCGCAGGTCGGCCAGGAACTCCTCGGGCGAGGCATAGGCGTTCTGCGGCGCCACGGCATGGCGCGCGGCCTCGCCGCCCGTCAGGCCCTTGAGCGTGGCCGCCAGGCGTGCGTAGATGCCGGTGAGCGCGCGGCGATAGGGCTCGTCGGAGCGGTGCTCGTTGGTGTCGGGCGAGCGCTCTGCCAGGGCCTGCATCTCGGGCGAGACATCGGTCAGGCGCTGGGACAGCGACAGCTCGCCGCCCAGGTAGTGCACCTCGCGAAGATAGTGGCGCAGGGCCACGTCGGCCTGGCGCGACAGCGCCAGCTCCAGGCTCTGGGCCGTGACATTGGGGTTGCCGTCACGGTCGCCGCCGATCCAGTGGCCCATGCGCAGGAAGCTGTGCACGGGAAGGGTGTTGCCCAGCTCCTGCTCCAGTTGCGCATACAGCTTGGGGATCTCGCGCAGAAAGGTGGCTTCGTAGTAGGACAGCGCGTTTTCGATCTCGTCGGCCACGGTGAGCTTGGAGTAGCGCAGCAGGCGTGTCTGCCACAGCTGGCTGACACGGGCGCGCAGCTGGGCCTCGTTGCGCTCCAGTTCGCGCGGGGTGAGCGCGTCCTTGGCGCTGTTGTACAGCTGGGCGCGGGCCACGATGTCCTCGCGCGCGGCCAGCAGTTGGGAGATGTCGCGCTCGGCCACCAGAATGCTCTGGCGCTGCACTTCCGTGGGGTGGGCCGTGAGCACGGGCGCCACATAGCTCCTGGCCAGCGTCTGCGCCACGGTGCCGGCCGAGATGCCGGCCCAGCGCAGGCGCGCCAGCGCCACTTCGATGCTGCCTTCCTGGGTGTTGCCCGCGCGCTCGTGCACGGCGCGGCGGCGGATGTGGTGGCGGTCCTCGGCCAGGTTGGCCAGATGGCTGAAATAGGTGAAGGCGCGGATCACGCTCACCGTCTGGTCCGTCGTCAGGCCCTTGAGCAGGCGCTTGAGCGCGCGGTCGGCGGTCTCGTCGGCATCGCGGCGGAAGGTCACCGACAGCTGGCGCACCTGCTCGATCAGCTCGAAGGCCGCCACGCCTTCCTGCTCGCGGATCACATCGCCCAGGATGCGCCCCAGCAGGCGTATGTCCTCGATCAGCGGCAAATCCTTGTCCGTCTTGCGGGCAGGCTTGTCATCACGCCTGTCATCTCGCGCATTGCTCTTGCGGGGGGCGGTGGCCATCAACGAATCTCCTGGAATCGGTCAGCGTATCGGTTTGCTTGGGCTTCGGTCCTGGTGCCGGTTTACTGCGGCGCAGCATGCTAGCATCCCGCGCTCCCCCCGAGGCTCCTGATGAACACCAAACCACTTCTCCCCCACTCCATCGTGATCGCCACGCGCGAGAGCCAGCTGGCACTGTGGCAGGCCGAGCATGTCCAGGCGCTGCTGCGCGCCCGGGGGCATGAAGTGGAATTGCTGGGCATGACCACCAAGGGCGACCAGATCCTGGACCGCACGCTGTCCAAGGTCGGCGGCAAGGGCCTGTTCGTCAAGGAGCTGGAGGTGGCGCTGGAAGAAGGACGCGCCCACATCGCCGTGCACTCGCTCAAGGACGTGCCCATGGAGCTGCCCGAAGGCTTTGTGCTGGCCTGCGTGATGGAGCGCGAAGACCCGCGCGACGCCTTTGTCTCCAATCGCTACGCCACGCTGGCCGAGCTGCCGCAGGGCGCCGTCGTCGGCACATCGAGCCTGCGCCGCCAGGCACTGCTGCAGGCCCTGCGCCCCGACCTGAAGATAGAGCCGCTGCGCGGCAACGTGAACACCCGCCTGCGCAAGCTGGACGAAGGCCACTACGACGCCATCGTGCTGGCCGCCGCAGGCCTGATGCGCCTGGGCCTGGCCGACCGCATCCGCGCCAGGTTCGAGCCCACCGGCATGCTGCCGGCCGCCGGCCAGGGCGCGCTGGGCATCGAGGTGCGCGCCGACCGCCAGGACCTGATCGACGCGCTGGCCCCGCTGGCACACCAGACCACCTGGCTGACCGTGACCGCCGAGCGCGCCGTCAGCCGCTGCATGGGCGGCAGCTGCTCCATGCCGCTGGCGGCGCACGGCACATTCGACGGCCAGCAACTGCGCCTGGACGCGGCCTGGGGAGACCCGGAAGGCCGGCTGCCGCTGGTGCAGGTGCACGCCGACGCCACCGTCACCGACTTCGCCAGCGCCGACGCGCTGGGCCAGCACGTGGCTGCGCTGCTGCAGGCGGCGGGCGCCCAACCGGCCCCCAAGCTCTAGACGGCACGCCCACATGCCACCGCGCATACTCGTCACCCGCCCGGCCCATGACGCAGCCGCGTGGGTGGATGCGCTGCAGGCCCGGGGCCTGCCGGCCCAGCCGCTGGCGCTGATGGCCATAGGCCCCTGTCGCGATGCGGCCACGCAACAGGCCTTGCAGGCCGCCCGCAACGCGCTGCGCGAAGGCCCAGGCTACCGCGCCGTGATGTTCGTCAGCGGCAATGCCGTCCAGCACTTCTTCGGCACCGACCCCGCACAGCTTCCGGCCTCCACCCGCGCCTGGACGCCCGGCCCCGGCACGGCCCAGGCGCTGCTGGCCCTGGGCATTGCGCCAGCACAGATCGACGGCCCGCCCCCGGACGCCGCCCAGTTCGAATCCGAAACGCTATGGCAGCGCGTGCATGGGCAGATCCATGCGGGCGACCGCGTGCTCATCGTGCGCGGCGACAGCCAGGCAGGAGCGCCCAGGACCGTGCCGGCCACGGCAGGCGCCGGCCGCGAGTGGCTGGCCGCCCGGCTGCGCGAGGCAGGTGCCCAGGTCGAAATGCTGGCCGTCTACCAGCGCGAACTGCCTGCCTGGGATGCAGCCCAGACCGCACTGGCACGCCTGGCGGCCGAAGATGGCTCGCTCTGGCTGCTCAGCAGCGCCGAATCCGTTGCCAACCTGCAACAGCTCCTGCCGGGCCAATCGTGGCAAAAGGCGCGAGCGCTTGCTACGCACGAGCGAATCGCCGCCCAGGCCAGACAACTGGGATTCGGATATGTCAAGCAATGTCGGCCGGCTCTGGAGGACGTGGTTGCGTCGATAGAATCGACGCCATGAGTTCCGACGCAGCGCAAGACCGCCCCACCCCGCAGGACCTGACGCCCCCAGCCTCCGCCGCAGCATTCGCTGCCGGCTCCGCCCAAAGCAGCCCCGCTGCAGACCTGCGCAGCGGCTCCTCTGCCCTGGTCCTGGGCGTGGGCGCCGTGGCCGTGGCGGCGCTCATTGCCTGCGGCATGCTCTGGCAGCGCCTGGGCAATATCCAGGAACAATTGGCCCGCCAGTCCGCGCAGTCCGGCTCCCAGTCGGTCGAGGCCCGCACCCTGGCGCGCGACGCCCAGGACCTGGCCCGCGACAGCGCGGCGCGCACCTCGGTCATGGAAGCGCGCATTGCCGAGCTGTCGCTGCAGCGCACCCAGCTCGACGAACTCCTGCAAAGCATGTCGCGCTCGCGCGACGAGAACCTGGTGGTGGACATAGATTCCTCCATCCGCCTGGCCCAGCAGCAGGCCGAGCTGTCCGGCAGCCTGCAGCCGCTGGTGGCCACGCTCAAGAACGCCCGCCAGCGCATAGAGCGCGCTGCCCAGCCCCGGCTGGCTCCCGTGATGCGGGCGCTGGACCGCGACCTGGAGCGACTGGCCCGCATGAGCGTGACCGACACGGCCGGCCTGCTCACGCGCATCGAGGACCTGGTGCGCCTGGTCGACGAGATGCCCCTGCTCAATGCCGTGGCCCAGCCGCGCGCCAGCCGCCATCGCGGCGTGGCCGGCCAGGCGGCGCGCCAGCCAGAGCCAGCCCCCATCGAGGGCAGCCCCACCGAGTGGAGATGGTGGCAGTCCTGGGGCGAGCGTGGCTGGACGGCCGTGCGCGAGGAGGCCCAGGACCTGCTGCGCGTCAGCCGCATCGACCATCCGGACGCCATCTTGCTGGCGCCCGAGCAGGCCTATTTCCTGCGCGAGAACCTCAAGCTCAAGCTGCTGAACTCGCGCCTGGCCTTGCTGTCGCGCCAGTGGGATGCGGCGCGTGCCGACCTGGCTGCCTCGGGCATGGCCGTGAACAAGTACTTCGATCCCGCCGCGCGGCGCACCCAGATCGTGCAGGCCCAGCTGCAGCAGATCCAGGCCAATCTGCGCACCACCGAACAGCCGGCGCTGCAGGAAACCCTGGCGGCGCTGGCAACAGCCGCCGCAGGCCGCTGAGCAGCCGGGAGACAGACGAATGCGCGCTGCACTGTGGTTGATCGGTTTGTTCGGCATGGCCGTGGCGGCCGCCTTGTTCGCGGGCTCCAACCAGGGCACGGTGACCCTTTTCTGGGCGCCCTACCGGCTGGACCTGTCCCTGAACCTGGCCATTGCCATCATCGTGCTGGCCTTCGTGCTGCTCTATGCAGCGCTGCGCGCACTGGCCGCGCTGCTGCAGATGCCGCACCAGGCGCGGCGCTGGCGCAGCCAGCAAAAAGAGCGCGCCATGCACCACAGCCTGCTGGAAGCCCTGTCGCACCAGCAGGCCGGCCGCTTCCTGCGCGCGCGCAAGTCGGCACTGGCAGCGCTGGCGATGGAGGAGTCCCTGGCCGAGGCCCATGCCGCCGTGCCACACGGCACGCGGCTGCGTGCGGCCGCCCACATGGTGGCCGCCGATGCCTCCCACGCCCTGCAGGACAGCCCGCAGCGCGACCACCACTGGCGCGAGGTCCTGGCCAATGCACCGGCCCAGGGCAATGCCCAGGAGCAGGAAATGCGCGAAGGCGCCCAGATGCGCGCCGCGCGCTGGGCCCTGGACGACCGCGATGCCCCCGACGCGCTGCGCCGCCTGGCCGAACTGCCCCTGGGTGCGGCACGCCGCACGATTGCGCTGCGCATCCGCCTGAAGGCCTCGCGCCTGGCAGGCCAGACATCGACGGCACTGGACACGGCGCGCCTGCTGGCCAAGCACCGCGCCTTCTCGCCAGCGGCCGCCGCCAGCGTGGTGCGCGGCCTGGTGCTGGAGAGCATCAACGAGGCACGCGACACCACGCAGCTGCAGCACTTCTGGCTGTCGCTGGACGGTGAGGAACGTGCCATGCCCGAGATCGCGCTGCCGGCCGCATCGCGCCTCATGGCCCTGGGCGGCGAGGCCGCGCAGGCCCGCGCCTGGCTGCTGCCCGTGTGGGAACGCCTGCTGTCCCATGCCGGCCCGCGCAGCGAATCGCATCTGCCGCGCCTGGTCCAGGTGCTGGAGCCCTGCCTGGACGGCCTGGACGGCACCTGGCTGGCACGCATCGAGGCAGCCACCAACAGCCATCCGCGCGAACCCCGCCTGCAGTACCTGGCCGGCATGGCCTGCGTGCAGCGCCAGCTCTGGGGCAAGGCCCAGCAACTGCTGCTGCGCGCTGCGCCCCATCTGCAGGAAAGCGCACTGCGCACCCGTGCCTGGCAGCGCCTGGCCCTGATGGCCGAGCACCGGGGCGATGCCGACGCAGCCGCAGCCGCCTGGAAGCAGGCGGCGCAGGCCGTGGTCATGCTGCCCGCCGATCCCGCCCGGCCCTGAACTCCCGCAGCCCGCGCGTAGTGCGGGTACTGCGGATACTGCGGGTACTGCGGGTGCCACGGATGCTGCGGCCTTCATCTTTTTTGAATAGAGCCGTCAATACCGCTGAACTCTTTTGGATTTGCCGCTTCCTACACTGCACGTTGTCCGCAGTGCACGAAGTCCTCGCAGAGCGCACCGCACCCTTTTTGCCATCCAGGGCCCCTTCGCAGGGGCCCTGAACGGTTCCAAAGCCTGCCGCCATCCATGACAGAGTCCTCAGCCCGCGCCAACGCGCCAGCAAAATCCTCCTCCAGAGCCACGCGCTATACCGGCGTGGCCATGGCTGCCCACTGGCTGCTGGCCCTGGGCCTGATCGCCGCCCTGGGCCTGGGCTGGTACATGACCGGCCTGCCGTTCTCGCCCTCGCGCCTGAAGCTGTACAACTGGCACAAGTGGCTGGGCGTCACGCTTTTGTCGCTGAGCCTGCTGCGCCTGCTCTGGCGCGTCACCCACCGCCCGCCCGAGCTGCCGCCCGCCGTGGCCCGCGCCATGCCGCAATGGCAGCACTGGGCCCACAACGGCACCCACCACGCCATGTACCTGCTGTTCTTCGCCGTGCCCCTGCTGGGCTGGGCCTACAGCTCGGCGGCCGGCTTTCCCATCGTCTTCCTCGGCATGCTGCCCCTGCCCGACTTCGTGAGCGCCAGCCCCGAACTGGCAGAGACCCTCAAGCCCCTGCACGGCTGGGCGGCCTGGGCCCTGGTGGTGCTGATCGCCATGCATGTGGGCGCCGCCCTCAAGCACCAGTTCATCGACCGCGACGGCCTGATCTCCCGCATGCTGCCGGGCCGCGCCTGAACCTCTCGCCAGCCAGGGCCGGTGTCCATCCGGCCCCAGCCACCCCCTGACCGGACCTTCCCGACCCCTAGGAGTCTCGCCATGCGCTTTTCCTCCACGCTGACCACCATCGCCCTGGCCGCTGCGGCCCTGGCTTCCCAAGCGGCACTGGCCGAGCAAAAGCTCGTCCCCGCCCAGAGCGCCGTGAACTTCACGGCCAAGCAGATGGGCGTGCCCCTGCAGGGCCACTTCAAGAAGTTCGATGCCCAGGTCCAGTTCGACACGGCCAAGCCCGACACCAGCAAGATCCGCTTCACCGTGGACACCGGCAGCGCCACCATGGGCGCCAAGGAAACCGACGCCGAACTGCCCAAGGCGGACTGGTTCAACGTCGCCAAATTCCCGCAGGCCGTGTTCGACTCCACCGCCGTCAAGGCGCTGGGCGGAGGCAAGTACCAGGTGGACGGCAAGCTCAGCATCAAGGGCCAGGTCCAGAACGTGAGCATTCCCGTGCAACTGGCCCAGTCCGGCACCACGACCACGGCCACCGGCACGCTGCCGCTCAAGCGCCTGCAATTCAAGATCGGCGAAGGCGAATGGGGCGATACCTCCATGGTGGCCGACGAGGTGCAGGTGCAGTTCAAGCTGGCATTGACCGGCGTGGGCAAGCTGTAAGCCGCGTCCCTGCCCAAGATCGGCCATTTTCCTTCCCGTTTCGTGCAACCCCAACCTAGGAGTTCTTTCATGCGCACTTCCGTGTTTGCCCTGGCCATTGCCGGCCTGTTCGCCACCGCTGTCCAGGCTGCTCCCGCAACCTACGCCATCGACCCGACGCACACCTTCGCCACGTTCGAGATCGACCACAACGGCGCCTCGACCAACCGCGTGCGCTTCGACAAGAAGAGCGGCACCGTGGAATTCGACCGTGACGCCAAGGCCGGCAAGGTCGAAGTCGTGCTGGAAATGGAATCGCTGAGCTCGGGCACCGCCGCCTTCGACAAGCATCTCAAGAGCGCCGACATCTTCAACGTGGCCAAGTTCCCCCAGGCCAAGTTCGTCTCCGACAAGTTCGTCTTCGACGGCGACAAGCTCAAGGAAGTCACCGGCCACCTGACCATCCTGGACAAGACCCAGCCCGTGACCATCAAGGCCAACAAGTTCACCTGCTACCCCAACGCCATGCTGCAAAAGCGCGAGACCTGCGGCGGCGACTTCGAGGCCGTGATCGACCGCACCGCCTTCGGCGTGAACTACGGCGTGGACTATGGCTTCCCCAAGCAAGTGCGCCTGGTGATGTCCATCGAAGCGGTCAAGCAGCAGTAAAACCGCATCCGCCGCGGTGCCTTCCGGGGCGCTGCAGCCCAAAAGCCCGTGAACCGGAAATCGGTCACGGGCTTTTTTGCGTCGTTGACCGTGCCTGCCAATCCCGCACCAGGACTGCCAGCCTGCGCACCCCTTGCTCGATGGCCTCCGGCTCCAGGCTCGCATAACCCAGGACCAGCCCAGCGCAGGATTGACGGCGATGGGCATCGCCCGCCGCATAGAGCGGCGAGATGGGGCGAACGCCCACGCCACGCTCTCGCGCCAGCCGCACCAGGGCGAACTCGTCGCGCTGGTGCACGGCAAGCATCCAGGCCACCACATGCAGGCCGGAGGCCGAGCCTTCGACCTGCACCGCGCCCGGCAGGTGGCGCTCCAGCGCCTGCAAGAGGGCTGCCCGGCGGCCTTCATTGCGGCGGCGGGCGGCGCGCACGTGGCGCTCGTAGCTGCCTTCCTCGATCAGCGCGGCCAGCACCAGCTGGTCCAGGCGCGGTGCATGCCGGTCGGCCAGCCGCCGGGCCTCGCGGAACACAGGCACCAGGGCCGGCGGCAGCACCAGGTAGCCCATGCGCATCTGCGGCGACAAGGCCTTGGAGAAGGTGCCCACGTGGATGACGCAGCCCGCCTCGTCAATGGACTGCAGGGCGTCGATGGGGCGCAGCCCGTAGCGGAATTCGCCGTCGTAGTCGTCCTCCAGAATCCAGGCACCCGTGGCGCGCGCCCAGGCCAGCAGTTGCTGCCTGCGGCCTATGGGCAGCACGCCGCCCAGCGGAAACTGGTGCGAGGGCGTGACATAGGCCAGCCGCGCCTCGCGCCCGGCCAGCGCCGAGGTATCCAGGCCCTGTTCATCGACGGCCATTTCCTTCAGGCATGCGCCCTGGGCCTCGAACACGCGGCGCGCCATCAGGTAGCAGGGCTCTTCCATCAGCACGGTCTCGCCCGGATCGACCAGCACGCGCGCGCACAGGTCGATGGCCTGCTGCGAGCCCTGCACCACCACGATCTGATCGGCCGAACAGACAAGCCCCCGCGCCCGGCGCAGATAGCCCTGCAGCGCCGTGCGCAGCGCCGGCTCGCCTTCGGGCGCGTCGTAGGACAGGGAAGACTGGCGCTGCACGATGGCGCGGTTGTAGGCGCGCCGCCAGGCCAGCGTGGGAAAGTCGTCAAAGGCCAGGGCGCCGTAAAGAAAGTCGATCGGGGCCGGCCCACCATCGCCTGCTGCCGGTGGCAGGGCTGACGCCAGCGCATCCACCCGCTGCCCATAGGAAGACAGCCGGGGACGGCCATGCTGCAGGGCCGCTGCCGGCATGCTGCGCGCACGGCTGCGCTGCGCCGCGCCAGCCGCCACGCGCGCCCTGCTGCCTGGAGCAGTCTCCAGATAGCCTTCGGCCGCAAGCTGCTCGTAGGCGGCCGTGACGGTGGTGCGCGACACGCCCAGGTCCAGCGCCAAGGCGCGGGTGGAAGGCAGGCGTGCGCCCACGGCCAGGCTGCCGTCGGCCACCTGTGATTTCAGCCATTCGTGGAGGGTGCGGGCGCCGGGCGCTGCGCCGGCATGGCGGGTGAAAGCGGATTTCAACTGGTCTGCCAAAAAAACACGAAACTGGATTTTTCATTGTGCCAGGGATGGTGGATAGTCCGGTTTCCCCCGATGCCGGCACACCAGCCCAGGAAGCGCCCATGTACACGCCCGCCCATTTCTCCCTCACCGATTCCGACAGCCTGCACGGCCTGATCCGCAGCCACCCCCTGGGCACGCTCGTCACCCAGGCCAACGGCGTGCTGGACGCCAACCACCTGCCGTTCCTGCTGGATGCGGACCCAGGGGAGATGGGCACGCTGAGCGCCCATGTGGCCCGCGCCAATCCGATCTGGCAGCAGTGCCGCGACGGCGCCGAGGTGCTGGTCGTCTTCCGTGGCGCCGAGGGCTATATCTCGCCCAGCTGGTATCCAAGCAAGCACGAGACGCACCGCCTGGTGCCCACCTGGAACTACGAGGCCGTGCATGTGCACGGGCAAATCAGCATCCATGACGACGAGAAATTCGTGCGCGGCCTGGTCGGGCGGCTCACGCGGGTCCATGAGGCATCGCAGGCCCAGCCCTGGAAGATGTCCGACTCGCCGCGTGAATTCATCGACGGCATGCTGCAGGCCATCGTCGGCCTGCAGATCCGCATCACCCGCCTGGAGGGCAAGGCCAAGCTCAGCCAGAACCGGCAGGCCCGCGACCTGGAAGGCGCCATCGGCGCGCTGCGCGAGCGTGGACAGGAGCCGCTGGCCGGTGCCATGGATGCGGCGCCGCGCCTCTAGCGCCTGCCACCCTCACACAGATTGCCAACCACCGATGTACACATCCACCTTCACCTTCGCGCCGGGCGAATATGACGCGCCATTCCATGCCCTTGACGGCCGGATCGCCGAGATCGCCCGCGCCATCCCCGGCTACCTGGGCGAAGAGGCCTGGGAGAACCCCGCCACAGGCCTGGTCTCCAACGTCTACTACTGGCAGACCTGGGAGGCGCTGCAGCAACTGATGCGCCACCCTGCGCACCTAGAAGCCAAGCAGCAGCAGGCGCGCTGGCTCAGGGGCTACCAGGTGGTGATCGCCCAGGTGGTGGGCAGCTACGGCGACGGCGGCATAGCGCACCCGCTGGCCACCACTGCGCAAGGCACCGCGCACCCGGCTCGCTGGCCGCACCCGCTTTTGGCCCGATGATGGCGGCCATGCGATGGCGTTTTGATCCTGTTTCCCTGGCGTGGGCGGTGGCCCTGTTTGTCTTGCTCGTGCTGCTGGCCACCGTCGGCGCGCGCTGGGGCTGGGTGCGCAGCTTCTTCGGCGACGTGATGGCCGTGGCCTGGGTCTATGCCGTGTTCAAGACCGTGATCGCCGCGCGCGTGCTGCCGCTGGCATCGGCCGCACTGTGCGTGGGCCTGCTGGTGGAGCTGGGCCAGTTCCTGGCATCGACCTTCCAGTTGCACATTCCCAACCGCGCTTTGCGCATCGTGCTGGGCAGCACGGCCGACTGGTGGGATGTGCTGGCCTATGTGATGGGTTTTGCAGCCGTGCTGGCGGTGGAGGCTGCGTTCCGTGGCCGCAGGCGCCCCGCCTTCACGGCATAAACCCGCAGCGGTCCGCTACGGCTCTGGAACAAGCTCCTCGACAACGGATTCGCAGTGGATTTTCAGCCGCCCATAGTGGGACAGCTGCAAGAACAGATGCTGCGCCCTTGCTGACGAAGGCCTCTTCGTATCCCGCTGCAGCACTTCGCAGCGGTCCAGGCAGTCATCCATCTCTGCGGCTGCGTCGCGCTGGACGTTGGCAAAGTACGCCTGCACGGCCGGAAAATTGGCGATCCGTTCAAAGCGAATGGCTACCCTGGCCTGCGGCCTGTCGAACACGGCATAGAGAAAGAAGCACAGTTCCACGCTCCGGGCCGCCACATCCAGGCGCACCTGCTCCAGCAATCCATCGTGGTACTGGTACTGCAATCGATGGCTCCGCGCCGGATCAGGCCCGTACAGCGCAACCGCCGGCCTTGAGCACCCGCTTCGTCGAGGCCGGATACCGCTCCAGCTTGTCCGCCGGCCGGCGCGGCCTGGCCACCAGCTCGCCGCCGCAGTTGGGGCAGGCGCCCTGCAGCACGTGATCCGCACAGCCGGCACAGAACGTGCACTCGAAGGTGCAGATGCGAGCCTCGGCGGACTCTGGTGGCAGGTCCTTGTCGCAGCATTCGCAGTTGGGTCGAAGCTCAAGCATCGGTGCACTCCGGGTGTGGTCCATGAAGACTGGCATCCTAGTGGATGTGCTCTGCCGGGGAGCGGTCCTCGCGCTCCATCTGCAGCGTCGTATGGTGCAGGTCGAAGCCGGCCTGCAGCCTGTCTTCGATGGCGCGGCGCACCTGCTCGCCGTCCGCGCCGGGCAGCAGCACCACATGGCCGGTCAGCATGGGCTTGCTCTGCGTGACCGCCCACAGGTGGACATCGTGGATGGCGGCCACGCCCGCCGTGCCCGAGATCGCCTCGCGCACCGCCTGCAGGCTCATCCCCGAGGGCACGCCTTCCAGCAGGATGTTGATGCACGCGCGCAGCAGGGTCCAGGTCCGCGGGAACACCATGAAGCCGATGCCCACGGCCACCGCCGAGTCGATCCATCGCCAGCCCGTCAGCCAGATCAGCGCGGCACCGGCGAGCACGCCGATCGAGCCCAGCATGTCCGCCCATACCTCCAGGTACGCGCCCTTCACGTTCAGGCTCTCGTCCTTGCCGCCAGACAGCAGGCGCATGGAGACCAGGTTGATCACCAGCCCCACGGCCGCCACCGCCATCATGCCCAGCGACTGGATTTCCGCGGGCGCCGACAGGCGGCGATAGGCCTCATACAGGATGTAGAAGGCCACGCCCAGCAGCACCAGTGCGTTGACGGCGGCGGCCAGGATCTCGAAGCGCGCATAGCCGTAGGTGCGCAGCAGGTCCGCCGCCTTGCGGCCGGCGCGTATGGCCACCAGGGCCAGCAGCAGCGCCATCGCGTCGGTCAGCATGTGCATGGCGTCGGAGATCAGGGCCAGGCTGCCCGTGACCATGCCGCCGATGATCTCCACCACCATGAAGCTGCCGGTCAATCCGAAGGCAAACCAGAGACGGGATTCCGGCAGGGCGCGCACGTCGCCGTGCTGATGGCTGTCGCTCATGAGGTTCCTCGACTTGAAAACGGTTGTGAACAGAAGGCCGCTGCCCATGGCGATCATGGTTGCGCACGGACGCAGGCAGCCTCCATGAGAAAGCGTGAAGTGACTTGAAGGTCAAGTACTGCCGGCAAGTTGCGACCGCAGGTGGCCCGGACACGGCGACGCGCATATCCCTGCATTCATCGCAACATTTCATTTAGGTAAATTGATTACGAATAGTAGAATAAATCCATCCACCAAGGAGACATTCGATGAACACAAGCGCCCGCCCCGACCTGTCCACGCTGCCGCCGCCCGCCGCCGTGCAGCAGCTGCACCACTACGCCTACAAGGCCCGCGATGCGGAAGAAACCCGCCACTTCTACGAGGACATCCTGGGCCTGCCGCTCTATCACATCATCCAGAGCGACTACGTGCCCAGCACGGGCGAGTACTGCCCCTACACGCACTTCTTCTTCCGCCTGAAGGACGGATCGTTCATCGCCTTCTTCGACATCGGCGACGACGAGGCGGCCCTGCCATCGCCCAACACGCCGCTGTGGATCAACCACATCGCCTTCCGCGTGGACACGGTGCAGGAGCTGGAGAACGCCAAGGCGCGCCTGCAGGCCCATGGCGTGGAGGTGCTGGGCGTGACCGACCACCACATCTTCAAGAGCATCTACTTCTTCGATCCCAACGGCATCCGCCTGGAGCTGTCGGCCCAGCTGGCCGACGAAGTGCAGATGGCGCGCGAAAGCACCACGGCCCACGCCCGCCTGAACGAGTGGACCGCGCGCAAGGAGCAATGGCGCAAGGAACGCGCCGAAGGCAAGGCCGCCCAGCCGCTCAAGCCCCAGAGCAACGACCGGCCCGAGTTCGTCCCCGGCGCGGGCGCTTAAAAGTGCACAACACGCTCTCAATAAAACCCGGCGAACAGGCAGGCGGACGGGGTCGGTAGAATCCCCGTCAAACCGTCATCCATTTCGCATATGCAGACGGCATCCCTTCAACGGATGCCGTTTTCATTTGCCAAACGCCATTCGCACAATTCCCCGCAAGCAAGCCATGAGCGACACCATTGCCCAGCCAGGCCTCGACAGCCTGTCCAAATCGTTTGAACCCGCCGCCATCGAGGCCCAATGGGGCCCTGAATGGGAAAAGCGCGGCTACGGCGCAGCCGGCGTGCGCGGCACGGGCCAGGCAGATGCATCCCAGCCCTCGTTCTCCGTCCAGCTGCCGCCGCCCAATGTGACGGGCACGCTGCACATGGGCCATGCGTTCAACCAGACCATCATGGACAGCCTCACGCGCTACCACCGCATGAAGGGCCACAACACGGTCTGGGTGCCCGGCACCGACCACGCGGGCATCGCCACGCAGATCGTGGTGGAGCGCCAGCTGCAGGAGCAGGGCATTGCCAGCCGCCACGACATGGGCGCCACGCCTCCCGAGGCGCGCAAGAACTTCGTGGGCAAGGTCTGGGAGTGGAAGAACCAGAGCGGCAACACCATCACCGGCCAGATGCGCCGCATGGGCGACAGCGTGGACTGGAGCCGCGAGTACTTCACCATGGACGACAAGCTGTCGTCCATCGTCAACGAGACCTTCGTGCGCCTGTACCAGCAGGGCCTGATCTACCGCGGCAAGCGCCTGGTGAACTGGGACCCGAAGCTGATGTCCGCCGTCTCCGATCTCGAAGTCGAGAACGAGGAAAAGGACGGCTCGCTGTGGCACATCGCCTACCCGCTGTCCGATGGTTCGGGCCAGCTGGTGGTGGCCACCACGCGCCCGGAAACCATGCTGGGCGACGCGGCCCTGATGGTGCACCCCGAGGACGAACGCTACCAGGCGCTGATCGGCAAGACCGTGATCCTGCCCCTGGTGGGCCGCGAGATCCCCATCATTGCCGACGACTACGTGGACCGCGAGTTCGGCACGGGCGTGGTCAAGGTCACGCCTGCGCATGACAACAACGACTACGCCGTTGGCCAGCGCCACGGCCTGCCGATGATCTGCGTGCTCACGCTGACGGCCACCATCAACGACGAGGCGCCCGAGAAGTACCGCGGCATGGACCGCTTCGTGGCGCGCAAGGCCATCGTGGCCGACCTGGACGCGGCCGGCCTGCTGGTCGAGACCAAGAAGCACAAGCTCATGGTGCCCATCTGCACGCGCACGGGCCAGGTGATCGAGCCCATGCTGACCGACCAGTGGTTCGTGGCCATGAACAAGGTGGGCGAAGGCGATGCCACGGGCAAGTCCATCGCGCAGAAGGCCATCGATGCCGTCTCCAGCGGCCAGGTGCAGTTCGTGCCCGAGAACTGGGTCAACACCTACAACCAGTGGATGAACAACATCCAGGACTGGTGCATCTCGCGCCAGCTGTGGTGGGGCCACCAGATTCCCGCCTGGTACGACGAGGACGGCAAGGTCTACGTGGCCCGCACCGAGGAAGAAGCCCGGGCCCAGGCCCCCGGCAAGACGCTCACCCGCGACGAGGACGTGCTGGACACCTGGTACTCCTCGGCCCTGGTGCCGTTCTCCACCATGGGCTGGCCGAACCAGACCGAGGCGGCCGACGATGACTACAACCTCTACCTGCCCAGCTCGGTGCTGGTCACGGGCTACGACATCATCTTCTTCTGGGTCGCCCGGATGATCATGATGACCACGCACTTCACGGGCCGCGTGCCCTTCCGCCATGTCTACATGCATGGCCTGGTGCGTGACGCCCAGGGCAAGAAGATGAGCAAGTCCGAGGGCAACGTGCTCGACCCCGTGGACCTGATCGACGGCATCGACCTGGACACCCTGCTGGACAAGCGCACGCAGGGCCTGCGCCGCCCCGAGACCGCGCCCCAGGTGCGCAAGAACACGCAAAAGGAATTCCCCGAGGGCATTCCCGCCTACGGCGCCGACGCGCTGCGCTTCACCTTCGCGGCCCTGGCCTCGCTGGGCCGCTCCATCAACTTCGACAGCAAGCGCTGCGAGGGCTACCGCAACTTCTGCAACAAGCTGTGGAACGCCAGCCGCTTCGTGCTGATGAACTGCGAAGGCCATGACTGCGGCCTGCTGCCCCACACCAAGGAGCAATGCCAGGCCGGCGGCGAGTTCGCGGGCTACATGCAGTTCAGCCAGCCCGACCGCTGGATCGCCTCGCAGCTGCAGAAGGTCGAGGCCGAAGTGGCCAAGGGCTTTGCCGAGTTCCGCCTGGACAACGTGGCCAACGCGCTGTACGACTTCGTCTGGAACGAGTTCTGCGACTGGTACCTGGAAATCGCCAAGGTGCAGATCCAGACCGGCAACGAGGCCCAGCAGCGCGCCACGCGCCGCACGCTGATCCGCACGCTGGAGGCCATCCTGCGCCTGGCCCACCCCATCATCCCGTTCGTGACCGAAGCCCTGTGGCAGAAGGTCGCCCCGGTCGCCGGCCTGCCCGGCGAGTCCGTGGCCGTGGCCCGCTATCCCGAGGCCCAGCCCGAGAAGATCGACGAGGCCGCCATCGCCTACGTGGGCCGCATCAAGCAGATGATCGACGCCTGCCGCACGCTGCGCGGCGAGATGGGCGTGTCGCCCGCACAGCGCCTGCCGCTGCTGGCCGTGGCCAGTTCGGCCGATGAGGCACAGTTCCTGCGCACCAATGCCGCCGTGCTGCAAAACCTGGCCAAGCTCAGCGAGGTCAAGGTGTTCGACGACGAAGCCGCCTGGGCCGAGGCCGCCCAGGCCGCGCCGGTCTGCGTGGTGGGCGAGGCGCGCCTGGCGCTGTTCGTGGAGATCGACGTGGCCGCCGAAAAGGCCCGCCTGTCCAAGGAGGCCGCACGCCTGGAAGGCGAGATCACCAAGGCCAATGCCAAGCTGGGCAACGAGGCCTTCGTGGCCAAGGCGCCCCCGGCCGTCATCGACCAGGAAAAGAAGCGCGTGGCCGACTTCGGCGCCACGCTGATCCGCATCCAGGAACAACTCGCCCGACTGGGTTGACATGGAATCTCCCCCTGAGCGGCTGCGCCGCTTCCCCCTCTCTCGCTTCGCGGGAGGGGGACGACCCCCTCGGCGCGGGGCGGCGCGGCCGGCTCAGGCCCTTCCTCGGTGTCCCTGATCTTGGGCTGCGCCAGTTTCATCGTCCGAGGGCATCAAGTCGCACAATGAAAGCTGAGACACTTAGCGAAGAAGACGCAAAGCCGCACGCTTTTTCCATCACCTGAATCCCAAGATTTTCATGAGTAATCAGACCCGTGTCCGCAAAGCCGTGTTTCCCGTTGCCGGGCTCGGCACGCGCTTCCTTCCCGCCACCAAGGCCTCTCCCAAGGAGATGCTGCCGGTGGTGGACAAGCCGCTGATCCAGTACGCCGTGGAAGAGGCCTACGAGGCCGGCATCCGCGACATGATCTTCGTCACCGGCCGCAGCAAGCGCGCCATCGAAGACCATTTCGACACCGCCTACGAGCTGGAAAACGAACTGGAGAACGCCGGCAAGCAGGCCATGCTGGAACTGGTGCGCAGCATCAGCCCGGCCGACATGAACTGCCTGTTCGTGCGCCAGCCGCGCTCGCTGGGCCTGGGCCACGCCGTGCTGTGCGCCGAGCCGCTGGTGGGCAACGAGCCCTTTGCCGTGCTGCTGGCCGACGACCTGATGGTGGGCGAGCCTGGCGGCCCCGGCGTGATGGCGCAGATGACATCGGCCTTCCACAAGCAGGGCCGCTCCCTGCTGGCCGTGCAGGAAGTGCCGTTGGAGCAGACCAAGCGCTACGGCATCGTGGCAGGCGAGCCGGCCGGCGGTTCGCTGATGCGCATCGAGAAGATCGTCGAAAAGCCCGCGCCCGAGAAGGCCCCCTCGCGCATGGGCGTGGCTGGCCGCTACGTGCTGACACCGGCCATCTTCGAGGAGATCCGCAACCAGCCCAAGGGCGTGGGCGGCGAGATCCAGCTGACGGACGCCATTGAACGCCTGATGGCCCATGAAGCCGTCTACGCCTTCCAGTACCAGGGCAAGCGCTACGACTGCGGCAGCAAGGAAGGCTTTTTGCAGGCCACGGTGGAACTGGCGCTGCAGCACGAGGATGTGGGCGCGAGCTTCCGCGAATACCTGCAGGGCCTGAGCATCTGAGGCCCGGCCTCGGAGCCGCCCTGCCCCATGCAAAAGGCCTGCGAAAGCAGGCCTTTTTCTTTGGAGCGAACCGCGTGCAGCCGCTCAGCGCCGGCGCAGGATATGGATGAACTCCGCACCCACGGTCTGCTGCTCCACCAGTTCATTGCCGGTCTGCTTGGCAAAGGCCTGGAAGTCGCGCAGCGAGCCCGTGTCGGTGGCCACCACCTTGAGCAACTGGCCGCTGTCCAGTTCGGCCAGCGCCTTCTTGGCCTTGAGAATGGGCAGCGGGCAGTTGAGCCCGCGCGTGTCGATTTCCTTGTGAATTTCCATCGGATGCACCTCTTGAGCCTGGGATTCTAGGCGGCATCGCGGCTGAGGCCGGCAGCAGTGTCTTCATCGGTGCGACTTGCCTCAGCCTCCTGGGCCTGCTCGGCACGCTTCCAGAAGTCACGGATCACGGGATCATGTCCCCGGCTGCGCAGCCACTTGGCCAGCGCCATGCCGGTGCCCGAGGGCCAGGCCTGGACTTTCTCGGGCTCCAGCAGGCGGTATTCGAGCAGTTCGGGCGACAGCCGCACCTGGCCGCTGGCGCGCACATGGAAGGCGATGATGACCTGGTTCATGCGCAGGAACTCATGCACGCTGATCAGCTCCAGCGACTCGGCCTGCAGGCCGGTTTCCTCCGCCACCTCGCGCGCCACGCCCTCCTCGGGCGACTCGCCGGCCTCCATGAAGCCCGTGATCAGCCCGAAGACCTTCTCGGGCCAGGCCGCATTGCGCGCCAGCAGCACCTTGCCATCCAGCTCCACGATGGCGGCCAGCACCGGCGTGGGATTGTTCCAGTGCGTCCAGCCGCACTCGGGGCAGCGAAGGCGCGATACATCGCCGCCGTCCTCGGCCTGGATCACCCACTGCAGGGGCGTGGCGCAGTGCGTGCAATAGCGGGTCTCATAGTGCATGGGGCTGTTCCTGGTTTTTTGCTGTCCTGGCTCTACGCAAACAGGAAGGCCCGCCTGAAGGCGGGCCTGTCGCTGCGTCAGGCGGGGAAGACGCCCGTGGACAGATAGCGGTCGCCGCGGTCGCAGACCACGAAGACGATGGTGGCGTTGTTCTCGCGCTCGGCAATCTGCTGGGCCACCCAGCAGGCGCCAGCCGCAGAGATGCCGGCAAAGATGCCTTCCTCGCGCGCCAGACGGCGCGCCATGTCCTCGGCATCGTCCTGGCCCACGAGCACGGTCTCGTCGATCAGCGAGGCGTCGTAGATCTTGGGCATGTATTCCTCGGGCCACTTGCGGATGCCGGGGATGCGCGAGCCCTCGGCCGGCTGGGCACCCACGATGCGGATGGCCGGGTTCTTTTCCTTGAGGAACTTCGCCACGCCCGTGATCGTGCCCGTGGTGCCCATGGCGCTCACGAAATGCGTGATCTCGCCGCCCGTCTGCTCCCACAGCTCGGGGCCGGTGGTCTCGTAGTGGATGCGCGGGTTGTCGGGGTTGCCGAACTGGTCGAGCACCACGCCCTTGCCCTGGGCCACCATCTGGTCGGCCAGGTCGCGCGCGTATTCCATGCCGCCGCTCTTGGGCGTGAGGATCAGCTCGGCGCCATAGGCCTTCATCGTCTGGGCACGCTCGATGGAAAGGTCCTCGGGCATGATCAGCACCATCCGGTAGCCCTTGATCGTGGCGGCCATGGCCAGCGCAATGCCGGTATTGCCCGAGGTGGCCTCGATCAGCGTGTCGCCGGGCTTGATGTCGCCGCGCTCTTCGGCGCGCCGGATCATCGACAGGGCCGGCCTGTCCTTGACCGAACCGGCCGGGTTGTTGCCTTCCAGCTTGCCCAGCACCACGTTGCCACGTTCCTGGCGAGACTGCGCACCGATGCGCTGCAATGCCACCAGGGGCGTGCGGCCGATGGCGTCTTCGATGGTCGGATAAATTTTCATAGCCTCACACTGTGCCATAATTCGCCCCTGCGCTAAGTAGCCCGGGTGGTGAAATTGGTAGACGCAGGGGACTCAAAATCCCCCGCCGCAAGGCGTGCCGGTTCGATTCCGGCCCCGGGCACCAGAGATTACGTAGCCGAAAAAGCAGTCCCCTGCTTTTTCGGCTATTTCTTTTCCGGCCGCTGTCTTTACAGCGTCCGCACAAACCTCAAGCCCCTTTGCATCCAGCCGTGTTCAACGGCTGCACTGCATTTCAAGGCCTTCCAGCCTGCACCGATCCTGCGTCCTCATGCCTTGGGCGGGATGACGCCTGCGCGCTTTTCGCCGCACCGGGCCCAACCTGTGTACAACTTTGGCATCGACCGCCTCGCAAGGCCTGCCAGGCCTGGACCTTGGCCCATGCTGAAGCCTCCTTGAAGCAGCACCATTCCAGCCCGCAGGCAGGGCTGCAGCTCTGCGTCAAATTCAGCATCTTCCCTCTGAAAAGCGGCACTTGCACCACCGTCATGCAGCCCTTGCCCAGCGCGGGCACCAGCCCGGTGCGCCCACGGCTCGGGCCTGTAAAAGCCCATGAAAAAAGCCACCCTGAGGTGGCTTCTTTTCTCCACAGATCCATTGAACAACCCTGTGGATAATCAGTGAACAGCAAGTGAACGAGGCGTCCAAGTGCTTGCATTCACTGGCCGCAGGCTAAGCTGCCTGCAAATCAGGCAACCTCCAAATCCAAGGGAAAACCCTCGAATCGGAAGACACCTGACCCACCTCGCCTCAGGCATCCGTGCGACGGATCTGCGCGCGCCCAGCCGCCGTGATGTGCCATTGACGGCTGCTGTCCACTTCGACCAGTCCACGCTCGCGCAGCCTCTTGGACAGATGCTCGCGCGCCGCGCTTTCCAGCGACACGGGCTCGCCCATTTCCAGCTTCTTGAGCACTTCGAGTTCATCCACGGTCGGCTCGTACACGGGTGCGTGATATGTGGTTTCGGCCATCGCTACTCCTTCGCTATTCAAAGTCTCATGCCCCAGGACTCTAGGGGGCACGGACCCAAACATAGCCTTGGCCCGGAAGCCGCGCAATCGGTGGCCGCACCTTTTTTCGGGTTGTGGGCGATGATTGCACGCTTTGCGGCGGCGTCCCACAGGCGCCAGGGCGCTGCCCCGTCCGGGAAACGGGCGGCTCGCGCTCTTGTCGCCGCCCTCTGCTCACCGCTTTTGCCATCTGCTCCAGGGATTCAGGTTTTCATGTTGTACGCCATCACCGCCTTGTTCGCCTTCCAGTTGCTGGGGGAGGCCATCGTCCAGCTCACGGGGCTGCCGCTTCCGGGCGCGCTCGTGGGCACGCTGCTGCTGCTGGGGGGGCTGCTGATGCACGGCCGCCTGCCCGAGTCACTGGAGAAGGCCGCCGGCGTGCTGCTGCAGAACATGATGCTGCTGTTCATTCCCGTCATTGCGGGCGTGATGCTGGAGTTCGACCGGCTGTCGCGCGAATGGCAGCCCTTCGTGATCGCCTGCGTGGCGGGTGCGGCCATTACCTTCCTGGCCACGGCCTTCACCTTCCGCTGGTGCCTGGAACGCCAGCGCGCCCGCGAAGCGGCCGCCAGCCAGGGAGACAAGGCATGAGCGCGCTGGCCACCACTTGGCACACTGCCTGGCAATCCCTGTCCGGCAACGCCGGCACCGCCCATCTGCCCTGGCTGGTGCTGACCATGGCCGTCTACCTGGCTGCCATGGCGCTGTACCGCCGAAGCGGTAACCATCCCCTCCTGATCCCCGTGTTCACGGCCGTGGTCGTGATCGTGGGCGTGCTGCTGGCCACGGGCACCTCCTATGCCAGCTACCGCAGCGGCGTCTCTCTGCTGGGGCTGCTGATCGGCCCGGCCACCGTCGCGCTGGCGATTCCGCTGTACGCCCAGCGCGAGCGCATCCGCGCGCTGTGGCTGCCCATCAGCGTGGCCCTGGCCGTGGGCTGCGTGGTGGCGTTGCTGTCGGCACTGCTGATCGGCTGGAGCCTGGGCGCCACGGTGCAGACGCTGGTGGCGCTGGCCCCCAAATCGGCCACCATTCCCATCGCCCTGCCCATGGCCGAGCGCTTTGGCGGGCCGGCCTCGCTGGCGGCCGTGGCCGTGGCCATCACCGGCATTGCGGGCACGATGATGGCGCCGCTGCTGATCCGCCTGGTGCGCAGCGATGATCCGGCCGTGCAGGGCTTTGCCCTGGGCCTCACGGCCCATGCCATCGGCACGGCACGCGCGCTGCAGGTGAATCCGACCATGGGCGCCTTCTCGGCCCTGGCCATGGGCCTGAACGGCGTGGCCACGGCCGTGGTCATGCCGCTGTGCCTGGCCGTGCTGCCCTGGTTCTGAGCGCGATTGCGGGTTTTCCCCAGAGACACCCCCACAAGCCTGTGGACAAGCGCCGCCGGCAACAAGGATAAGTCGGTTAAGTGACTGTCATCGTTGAACAATCCAAAGCCTGCTTAATTTTCAGGCAGGCCGGTGCTCCCTGGCGCGCTGCTGCAGCCATGAAGAGAACACGCGCAAGGCGGGCGCGGGCTGCGCATCGGGTGCCAGGGCCGGCGTGACCAGGTAGTAGGCACGGTTGCCGCGCAGCGGCTGGGGGCAGGCAATGATGAGGTCGCCACGCGCCAGCTCCTGCTCGATCAGCATGGGCGGCATCAACGCCACGCCCAGGCCCTGGCTGGCCGCCACGGCCAGCATGGAGAACAGCTCCAGCCGCATGCCGTCCAGCGCGCGCGGCGCGGCAACGCCCATGGCATCGAACCACTGCTGCCAGCCGTAAGGCCGCGTGCTTTGCTGCAGCAGCGGCATCCGGGCCACGATGTCCGCCCCCACGGGCAGCCAGGCGCGGCCTGGATCGCGCGCCTGCGCCGTGGCCAGCAGATGCGGGCTGCATACGGGCACCACCTCTTCGTCCATCAGCCATTGCGCCTGCACACCGGGCCAGCGCGCCACCTGCTCGGGCGTGCCGGCATAGAGCGCGGCGTCGAACACGGTATCGGCAAACAGGAAGGGCCGCGTCTGCACGTCGATGTGCACCGTGACCTCGGGATGCTCGCGCGCCAGCTGGGGCAGGCGCGGCAGCAGCCAGCGCGTGGCGAAGGTGGGCACGGCAGCCAGGTTGAGCGGGCCGCCTTCGCCCTGGTGGGCCATGATGTCCAGCGTGTCGCGCTCCAGGCCGTGCAGCCAGCGCGAGACCTGCTGGGCGTACTGCGTGCCCGCCTCGGTCAGCAGCACGCCGTGGCGCGTGCGCCGGAACAGCTGCACACCCAGGAACTCCTCCAGCGAGATGATCTGGCGCGAGACGGCGCTCTGCGTCAGCGACAGCTCCTGCGCCGCACGCGTGTAGCTGATGTGGCGGGCGGCCGATTCAAAGCAGGCCAGGGCTTGGGTGGATGGCAGGGCTCTACGCATATCTCATGAATTCAACGCACTCCAATGGCAAACATCATAGGGAATAACCCGCAGCATGAAGTCCATACATGCGCTTTACGCATTCATGGATGAACAAACATCGTTTGCGCCACGCCCAGGCCCGCTTCTAAGATGCAGCGCAACGACGCTACACGGCGGCGGCCTGCCCGGCACCGCGTTGACACCGCACGTGGCAGCGGCTCCCGCCCTTGACCTCTTTGTTTTTGGAGATACGACACCATGGCCCGCAACAGCTTCCAATGGGATGACCCCTTCCAACTCGACCAGCAACTGAGCGAGGACGAGCGCATGATCCGCGATGCGGCCCATGCCTACTGCCAGGAGAAGCTGGCACCCCGCGTGCTGGAGATGTTCCGCCACGAAAAGACCGACGTGAGCATCTTCCGCGAGATGGGCGAGCTGGGCCTGCTGGGCCCCACCATTCCCACGCAATACGGTGGCGCCGGCCTGAACTACGTCAGCTACGGCCTGGTGGCACGCGAGATCGAACGCGTGGACTCGGGCTACCGCTCCATGGCCAGCGTGCAAAGCTCGCTGGTGATGGTGCCCATCAATGAATTCGGCACCGAAGACCAGAAGAACCGGTACCTGCCCAAGCTGGCCAGCGGCGAGTTCATCGGCTGCTTCGGCCTGACCGAGCCCGACCACGGCTCCGACCCCGGCAGCATGTCCAGCCGCGCCTACAAGGTGGACGGCGGCTACCGCCTCAAGGGCAACAAGATGTGGATCACCAACAGCCCCGTGGCCGACGTGTTCGTGGTCTGGGCCAAGGAAGTGACCGAGGACGGCCATGTGGGCGAGATCCGCGGCTTCATCCTGGACAAGGGCATGAAGGGCCTGTCGGCCCCGGCCATCCACGGCAAGGTGGGCCTGCGCGCCTCCATCACGGGCGAGATCGTGATGGACGACGTCTTCGTTCCCGAGGAAAACGCCTTCCCCGAGGTGCGCGGCCTCAAGGGCCCCTTCACCTGCCTGAACAGCGCACGCTTCGGCATTGCCTGGGGCGCCCTGGGCGCAGCCGAGTTCTGCTGGCACACGGCGCGCCAGTACACGCTGGACCGCAAGCAGTTCGGCCGTCCCCTGGCTGCCAACCAGCTGATCCAGAAGAAGCTGGCCGACATGCAGACCGAGATCACCCTGGGCCTGCAGGCCGCGCTGCGCGTGGGCCGCATGAAGGACGAGCACCAGAACGTGATCGAGATCACCTCGCTGATCAAGCGCAACAACTGCGGCAAGTCGCTGGACATTGCCCGCATGGCGCGCGACATGATGGGTGGCAACGGCATCAGCGACGAGTTCGGCGTGGCCCGCCACTTGGTCAACCTGGAAGTGGTCAACACCTACGAAGGCACGCACGATGTGCATGCGCTGATCCTGGGCCGTGCTCAGACTGGCATCGCAGCTTTTGCCAACTGACCCCCTGAGGCGCTTCGCGCCTTCCCCCTTCTCGCTTCGCGGAGGGGGACGACGCCCTCGCCGCGAGGCGGCTCTTGCTCGGCGTCTCTCGCTTGGGCAGCGTCCGTCTCGCACGCTATGGGGGATGGAAGCTCAAGCACTCAGTTGAACTACCAGCGGCATCGGGCGCGCTCATATTTCTTCCCTCTCATGTCCTCCACATCCTCCGCGCCGGCTGCATTGGCTGGCATCAAGGTGCTTGATCTTTCCCGCGTGCTGGCCGGGCCCTGGTGCACGCAGACGCTGGCCGACCTGGGTGCCGATGTGATCAAGGTCGAGCGGCCCGTGGCCGGCGACGACACGCGCCACTGGGGGCCTCCATTCCTGCCGCGCGACGATGGGCAGGCCACGCAGGAGGCCAGCTATTTCACGGCCTGCAACCGCAACAAGCGCTCGGTCACCATCGACATGTCCACCCCCGATGGCCAGCAGCTGATTCGCCAGATGGCGGCAGGGGCCGACGTGCTGGTGGAGAACTTCAAGGTCGGTGGCCTGGCGCAGTACGGGCTGGACTACGAAAGCCTCAAGGCGCTCAACCCGCGCCTGATCTATTGCTCGGTCACGGGTTTCGGCCAGACCGGCCCGTATGCCGAGCGCGCGGGCTACGACCTCATGGTGCAGGCCATGTGCGGGCTGATGAGCATCACCGGCCATGCCGACGAGGCGCCCGGAGGCGGCCCGCTCAAGGTGGGCGTGGCCGTGATCGATGTCTTCACGGGCCTGTATGCCAGCAATGCCATCCTGGCCGCGCTGCATGCGCGCCAGGCCTCGGGCCGGGGCCAGCACATCGACATGGCCCTGCTCGACGTGGGCATGGCCGTGCTGGCCAACCAGGCTGCCGGCTTTCTGGCCACGGGCGAATCGCCGGGCCGCGCCGGCAACATCCACCCCAGCCTGGCGCCCTACCAGGACTTCGCCACGGCCAACGGCAACGTGCTGCTGGCCATTGGCAATGACGGGCAGTTCGCGCGCTTTTGCGCCGCCGTCGGCGAAGCCGGCTGGGCGCAGGACGAGCGCTTTGCCACCAACACCGCCCGCGTGCGCAACCGCCAGGCGCTGCTGGAGCGGATGGTGCCCCTCATGAAGACACGCGGCACGGCCGAATGGATTGCGCTGCTGGAAGACAAGGCCGTGCCCTGCGGCCCCATCAACACCATCGCCCAGGCCTTCGACGACCCGCAGGTGCGCGCACGCGGCATACGCGTCGAGCTGCCGCGCGAGGCCGGCGACGGCATCTCGCGCATCGCCGGCGTGGCCAGCCCCATGCGGCTGAGCGACACCCCGCCCGTGCTGCGCAGCGCACCGCCCTCCCTGGGCCAGCACACCGATGAAGTGCTGGGCGAACTGGGCATTGCGCCCATGGCCATCCAGGCGCTGCGCTCGCGCGGCGTGGTCTGATCGCCAGCGCCGCGCAACACCGCCTCAACATCCCTCAGCTCAAGCACCGTCATACGTATGCCCTAACGAATCCTGCTTTCCTGCCCGTCGGTGCCTCACAACAAACGTCCACAACATCCATTCAAGGAGACAACACCATGACTCACACCTCCCGCATCGCGCTCGCCGGCATCCTCGGCGCCCTCGCGCTTTCGGGCGCAGCCCATGCCCAGGGCTACCCCACCAAGCCCATCAAGCTGCTCGTGCCCTTCGCGGCCGGCGGCACCACCGACCTGATCGCGCGCATCGTGGCCGAGCCGCTGGGCCGCGCCCTGGGCCAGCCCGTGGTGGTCGAGAACAAGGGCGGCGGCGGCGGCAGCATCGGCGCGGCCGAGACGGCGCGCTCCCAGCCCGATGGCTACAGCCTGGGCATCGCCACCGTGTCCACCACGGCCACCAACCCGGCGATCAACCCCAAGATCCCGTACAACGTGCTGACCGACTTCACGCCCATCGTGAACATCGCGGCCACGCCCAACATCATTGCGGCCAACCCCAAGTTCGCGGGCAAGAACTACCAGGAGTTCCTGGCCGAGGTGAAGAAGAACCCCGGCAAGTACTCCTACGCCTCGCCCGGCAACGGCAGCATCACCCATCTGATGATGGAGATGTTCAAGCTGTCCACGGGCACCGACATCACCCACGTGCCCTACCGCGGCAGCGGCCCCGCGCTGAACGACGCCGTGGCGGGCCAGGTTCCGCTGATCTTCGACAACCTGCCCTCGGCCCTGGGCTTCGTCAAGGAAAAGCGCCTGGTGCCCATCGTGGTGGCCGCGCCCCAGCGCCTGGCCGCCCTGCCCGATGTGCCCACCTTCAAGGAAGTGGGCCTGGCCCCCGTCAACCGCATGGCCTACTACGGCATCGTCGGCCCCAAGAACCTGCCGCGCGACATCGTGGACAAGGTCAACGCCGCCACGCGCAAGGTGCTGCAGGACCCCGCCATCAAGAAGCGCATCGAGGAAACCGGCTCGCTGATCGTGGCCGACACGCCCGAGCACTTCTTTGAAGAGATCAAGGCCGAACTGGCGGTCTACAAGGACGTGGTGCAAAAGCAGAACCTGACGATGGATTGAGCCTGCGCGTCACCCACCGCCCCTCCCCGCCACGGCGGGGATTTTTGTTGCAGGGATCGAAGGCTGGAGCCGCCAAGCGACATCCCACCAACATGCCTGCTTACCTGTCTTTTGCTCTGCGAGATACAATGTATCTCACCCCTTTTTGCAGAAGCACACCATGGCAACCACCACCATGATCCACGTGCGCGTGGATGAAGAGATCAAGGCACAGGCCGCCGAAACCCTGGCCAGCATGGGCTTGACGGTGTCGGATGCCGTACGTGTCTTCCTGATGCGCGTGGTGACCGACCAGCAATTGCCCTTCGACCTCAGGGCACCCAACGCCGAGACGCGCGCAGCCATGCAGGAGGCACGCGCCATGCGCAAGGCACGCTTTGCCACCGCGGACGATTTGCTCCATGACCTCGAAAAAGGCAGCGGGCAGTAAGCGCGCAGTCCTTCCCCGCGCATCGGACCGGACCAAGGCTTTCGCCAAGGACTGGGTCCGGCTGTCTCATTCCGGCCGCCATGACATGAAGCGGTTGAAGGAGGCCATGCTGCGGCTGATTGCCAACGACGCCCCCCTGGAGCCTCAGTGGCTGGACCATGCCCTCACCGGCGACTGGGCCGATCACAGGGAGTGCCACGTGGGGGGCGATTTCCTGCTGATCTACCGGCTCGATGGCCAGGGCACCAACGAATCGATCATTTTCGTGCGAGCCGGCACGCACGCCGAGCTGTTCGACTAAGACACACCCAGCAACGCCTCACACACCTCGCACAGGCGCTCAGCCAGACGCCGGCCCGGCGCCGACAACTGGGCGCGCACGTGCAGTGCCACTTCCACATCAGGCACGGAGGCGAAGCCGGTCATGTCGTCGAGCAGGCGGTGGCCGGGCCCGACCAGCCTGCGCGGCAGCAGGCTCACGCCCAGGCCCTGCTCCACGGCGGCTTCCAGGCTGGCCAGGCTGGCGCTCACATAGGCCAGGCGCCAGCGCCGGCCGGCGGCATCCAGCGCATGCGTCATCTCGCTGCGGTACAGGCCGCCCTGCGGAAATACCACCAGGGGCAAGGGATCCATCCCGTGGCAGGGATGCGGCGCACTGTCTATCCAGGCCAGCGGTTCGGGCCAGCGCGCCATGCCGGGCGTGCTGCCGCTGCGCTGCTTGACGATGGCCAGGTCCAGCTCGCCGGCCTGGAACTGCTGCCATATCGCCTGCGACAACCCGCTGGTCAGCTCCAGGCGCAACTGCGGCTGGCTGCGCGCCAGCGCGCCCAAGGCGGGCATCAAGGCATTGCCGGCAAAGTCCTCGGGAACACCGATGCGCAGCACGGCTTCGGTGGCGCCAGCCAACTGCTCCACGGCCTCGTCCATGAGGGCGAGGATGCGCTGCGCATAGGCCAGCAAGCGCTCTCCTTCCAGCGTGCATTCCACATGGCGCCCGCTGCGGTCCAGCAGCGTGCAGCCCATTTGCTCCTCCAACCTGCGGATCTGCTGGCTGACCGTGGACTGGGTGAGGTGCACGCCCTGAGCCGCACGCGTGAAGCTGCCGGTTTCGGCCACGGCGCAGAAGCTGCGCAGCAGGGTGGGGTCTATGGAAGAGGGCTGCATGGGGCTTGGATGGGTTCCAGTGGCTTTGTCACTGCCCAGCATTTGATCATTTAATTTTCCAATTGATGGCTCCCGTCCTAGACTGCGGCCTCAGCTCCCGATTGCCCAGCCATCCCCATGCAAGAACAAGAACACATCCGCCTGCTGCGCCATGCCGTGCAGCTGGCGCACGACAACCGCCTGCGGGGCGGCCGGCCCTTCGGCGCCCTGCTCGCGCGCGAGGGGCAGATCCTGTCCACGGGCGTCAACGAGATCGTGCAAAGCCATGATCCCAGCGCCCATGCCGAAATGCAGGCGCTGCGCGCAGGCACGCGCGCCCAGGCCAACCCCAGCCTGGCTGGCTGCACCATCTACGCGAGCGGCCACCCCTGCCCCATGTGCCTGGCCGCGCTGGTGATGGCCGGGGCCGAGCAGGTTTTCTTCGCCTTCGACAACGCGGATGCCCAGCCCTACGGCCTGTCCAGCGAAGGCGCCTACCAGCGGCTGCGCATGCCGCTGCAGCCGCCACCGTTGCCCCTGACGCGGCTGGACACGGGCATCACGGCGGCCCAGCTGTATGGCAACGTCCCCTGGGCCTGAAGCCATGTCGTCCATTGCGCCCGCGCGCACCGAGGCGCCTGCCGCAGCGCACGCCATTCCAACGGCGCTGTGGCTGGCCACCGTGGTCCTGGTCACGCTGAACCTGCGCCCGTTTCTCACGGCCATCGGCCCGCTGGGCCCGCAGATACAGTCCGCCACCGGCATGGATCTGTCCACGCTGTCCTGGCTGACGCTGCTGCCCATGGCGTTGATGGGCGTGGGCGCCTGGCTGGCCCCGGCCGCGCTGCGGCGCCTGGGTCCGCGTCGCGCCGTGGTCGGGTCCTTGGCGGTGATTGCGCTGGGCTGCGCGCTGCGCGTGGCGGGCTCCAGTGCGGCCACCCTGCTGGCCACGGCCGCGCTGTGCGGCGCTGGCGTGGCCCTGGTGCAAGGCGTGCTGCCGGGCCTGATCAAGCGCCAGTCGCCCGCACGCATGGCCCAGATGATGGGGCTGTACTCGGCTGCGCTCATGGGCGGCGGGGCGCTCGGTGCCCAGATTTCGCCGCTGGCCGTGCAATGGGGGCTGGACTGGCGCTTTGCGCTGGCGCTCTGGACTGCGCCCGCCCTGCTGGCCCTGGTGTTGGCGCGGCATGCGCTGAGCACATTGCCGGGTCCGGCGCTCATGACCGGAGCCAACGCCCCGCAAGACACCGGCTGGCTGCGCCGGCGCCCGCGCACCTGGCTGCTGATGGCCTGCTTCGGCCTCATCAACGGCGGCTATGCGGCCATGGTGGCCTGGCTTGCGCCCTTCTATCAGGCCCATGGCTGGAGCCCCGCGCAAAGCGGCGGCCTGGTCGCCCTGCTGTCGGTGGCCCAGGCCAGCGCAGCTCTGGGACTGCCCGTGCTGGCTTCGCGCCATGCCGACCGGCGGCCGTGGCTGGGGTTCACGCTGCTGTGCCAGATCATCGGCCTGGCCGCGCTGGCCTGGTGGCCCGATGCGGCGCCGCTGCTCAACATCGTCATCCTCGGCATCGGCCTGGGTGGCTGCTTCGCGCTGATGATGGTGGTGGCGCTGGACCATCTTCACCACCCCACGCAGGCCGGTGCGCTCAACGCGCTGATGCAGGGCGGCGGCTTTCTGATTGCGGCGCTGGCGCCCTATGTGATCGCCCGGCTGCACCAGTTCACGGGCGGATTCGGCGCCGGCTGGCTGGCCCAGATGGCCGCCGTGCTCGTGGTCTGCGTGCTGGTGTCCCGCCTGGCGCCGCAGCGCTACGCCCAGGCCATGCGGGCACCCGGCGACTGACCCGCTTCAGTGCGCGGCCTGGAAGCCGGCCGACCAGCGCACGAAGGCCCAGATGCACCAGGCCAGGCCCAGCGCCACCAGGCCGCCGCCGATCCAGCCGATGTTCTGCATGCCCGCGTGCATGCTGACCTGGCTGCCCAGCAGCGCACCGCCGCCAATGCCGATGTTGAAGATGCCCGAGAACATGGACATGCCCACGTCGGTGGCGTCGGCCGCCAGCTTGAGCACCTGGGACTGCATGGCCAGGGCGAAGCAGATCATGGCGACACCCCAGACCGAGCTCATCACGTAGAGCGATGCCTCATGGCCCGAGGCCGGCACCAGCATCAGCAGGCTGGCCGACAGCATGCCAATGGCGGCCAGCAGAAAGCCGCGCGGATGGCGCAGGCCCCACCAGCTGAACATCACGCTGCCCACGATGCCCATGCCGCCGTACAGCAGCAGCACGGCCGTGGTCACCTTGCCCTCGAAGCCCGCGATGTCCTGCACGAAGGGCTCGATATAGCTGTAGGCCGTGAACTGCCCGGTGATCACGACCACCAGCAGGATATAGATGGACAGCAGCGCCGGGCGGCTCAGCAGCATGGGCACGCTGGCCAGGTTGCCCGCGTTCTCGCTGGGCAGGCGCGGCAGCAGCCGCGCCAGGGCCACCATCACGATGGCGGCCACCCCGCCCACGGCCAGGAACGTCGTGCGCCAGCCCAGCCATTCGCCCACGATGCGGCCCAGCGGAATGCCCAGCACCATGGCCATGGAGGTACCGGTGGCCAGCAGGCTCAGCGCCACGGCCTTCCTGCCGGGCGGCGCCACGCGCACGGCCAGCGAGGCGGTGATGGACCAGAACACCGCGTGCGACAGCGCAATGCCGATGCGGCTGACCATGAGCGAGGCAAAGCTCCAGGCCACGCCCGACAGCACGTGGCTGGCCACGAACAGCGCGAACACGCCCATGAGCAGCTTGCGCCGCTCCACGTTGCGCGTGAGCAGCATGAAGGGCAGCGAGGCCAGGGCCACGATCCAGGCGTAGATGGTCAGCATCAGCCCGACCTGCTCGGTGGGCATGGAAAAGCTCGCGCCAATGCTGCTGAGCAGACCCACGGGCACGAACTCGGTGGTATTGAAGACGAAGGCGCCCAGCGCCAGGGCGATCACGCTGAGCCAGGCCTGGGCAGCCGTGGGAGTGGAAGACGCGGGAACGGAACCGGCCGCAGCGGAAACGGAAGGGGGCATGAAAGCGTGGGGCTGTTTGTTGCAGCGCAATATTGTGCTGCGCCATGCGACGGCCTGATGTCAGCCGCCGCGCAAGCCCCAGTGCCGCCAGGGAGACTCAGGCGGGTGGCAGGTGGCAGACGGCCTCGATGTTGTGACCGTCGGGGTCGAGCACGAAGGCCGCGTAATAGTCGTCGTGGTAGTGCGGTCGCAGGCCCGGCTCGCCATTGCAGCGCCCGCCGGCGGCCAGGGCTGCCGCGTGGAAATCATCGACCATGTTGCGATTGTCCACGCGAAAGGCCACATGGATGGGCGGCTGGTTGGGCTCGCCGCCGGTGATCCAGAAGTCGGGCTTGGGCGGTTCGCCAAAGCCCGCAGTGTCGCCGTGGCCCGTGAGCTCGGCGGACAGCTCCATCAGGATCTCGTAGCCCAGGGGAGCCAGCGCCCGCGCGTAAAACTCCCGGCTGCGGTCGAAGTCCGATACGAGGATTCCCGTGTGGTCGATCATGGCTGTGCTCCTGCCTGTTCATGACGGACACCAGCATGCCATGGAGACCGCTGCGGCACCAGCGGACTGGCGCAGGTGTTCAGTAAGCGACAGTGAAGCGCTGGCGCAGGTGCAGTCCCTTGTCCAGCGCATCGACCAGGGCCACGGCCAGGTCCGCTGCCGAAATCGTGCCGGGCTGGCCATCGGCCTGCATCAGCGGCTCATCCTTGCCCGTGCGGTATTGGCCTGTGCGTTCGCCATGGTCGCCCAGGTGCAGGGCAATGGGCGGGCTCAGCATCGTCCAGTCCAGGCCCTGCTCCTTTTGCAGATCGTCGAGGGCATCGCGGGCAGCCGAGGCGCCGGGCTTGATGGCGGCCGGGAACTCGGGCGTGTCCACCAGTTGCTTGCCGGGTGCGATGTAGAGGCTGCCTGCGCCGCCGACCACCAGGTAGCGCTTGATGCCGGCCGCCTTGGTGCCCGCCACGATGGCGCGCGAGCCGCGCATGAAATCCTCATAGATGTCGGGATTGCCCCAGCCCGCGTTGTAGGCGCTGACCACGGCGTCCGCGCCCGCCACGGCGCGCTGCACGGCGGCGGCGTCCAGTACATCGGCCTGCACGGCCTGCAGCCGCGGCTGGGCCGCCAGCTTGGCGGGGTCGCGCACCAGGGCCACGACCTCATGGCCGCGCTGCAGCAGCTCCTTCAATACCGCCGAACCCACAAAGCCGGTTGCGCCAATCAATGCCACTTTCATCTTCGGTCCTTTATGGCGCCAGGGCGCCTGTTCACGATGGCATTGAGATTACGCCGTTCACAATGCATGCGGTAGACGGCAATTTTTACCAAGACCTTGAAGCACAGCTTCACAATACAACCCATGGACGACTACAAACGCATGGCCGTTTTCGCCGCCGTGGTGCAGCACGGCTCCATGAGCGCCGCCGCGCGTGCCCTGGGCATGAGCCCCTCGGCCGTGAGCCAGCAGGTACGCCAGCTCGAACGCGATGGCGGCGTCACCCTGCTGCACCGCTCCACCCGGCAGATCGCGCTCACCGACACGGGCGAGCGCTACTACCAGCAGTGCGCCGCCATGGCCCAGGCCGCCAGCCAGGCGCGGGCCGAGCTGGCCGCCGCGCGCGACGAGCCCGGCGGCGAGCTGCGCCTGTCGGCCACCGTGGGATTTGCGCGCCACATCGCGCCGGCCCTGGGCCACTGGCTGGCCCGGCACCCTGCGCTGCGCCTGCACCTGGATGTGGACGACGCGCCCATCGACCTCATTCAGAGCCGCATCGACCTGGCCTTGCGCTTTGGCCGGCTGGCCGATTCCGGCTGGGCCGCCCGGCGCCTGGGCGCCATGCGCAACTGGCTGTGCGCCTCGCCCGCATGGATGCAGGCCCAGGGTGGCGGCGCGGCCTGGCGCCACCCGGCACCGCTGGCCAGCATGCGCTGGCTGGGCCTGGCGCGCGAGGGCCAGGGCCAGGCCCTGCGTGCCGAGGCGCGCCACCCTGACACGGGCGAGACCTACAGCCTGCAGGTGCTGCCCCATGTGGCCAGCAACAACCAGCTGTCCATCCAGCAGATGTGCGAGGCCGGCCTGGGCCTGGCCCTGCTGGGCAGCATGGACGTGGCCGACACCGTGGCCGAAGGCCGCCTGGTGCGCCTGCTGCCGGACTGGGACTTCGGCGGCCTGGACATCTGGGCCGTCACCCCGCAGCGCCAGGCCCAGCCCGCCAAGGTGCGCCAGGCCATCGCTGCCTTGCAGGCCTATCTGGCCCGGTTGCCGGGCGTGGTCGATGCGCCTGCCCCGGCCTGAGGAGCATGGACAGCGGACGAAAAAAAGCCCGCACGGGGCGGGCATGAAAACGAAGGGGGGACAGGCTCTCAGTCGAGGGCTGTCTTCTGGCCGTTCTTGAACACGCTCAGCGTGTACGAGGGGTTCTTCATCTCGCCGTTCTTCTCGAAGGCGATCTTCGAGGTCACGCCCGAGTAGTCGGCCTTCTGCAGGAAGGGGATGTAGACCTTGGGGTCCCAGGAGTTGGCGCGCTTCATGGCGTCGGCCAGCATCATGGTGGCGTCGTAGAAGTACGGGCTGTAGACCTGGAACTGGCCGGGGTACTTGGCGTCGTAGCGCTTCTTCCATTCCGTGCCGCCGGGCATCTTGGCCAGCGAGGCGCCGCCATCGGCGCAGATCACGTTGTCCAGCGGCTTGGCACCGGCGGCCACCTTGGCCAGCTCGGGCACGCACAGGCCGTCGCCGCCGAAGTACTTGGCATCGTTCAGGCCCAGCTGGGCCATCTGGCGCAGCATGGGGCCGGCCTGGCCGTACATGCCGCCGTAGAAGATGCCATCGGGCTTCTTGGCCTTGATCGAGGTCAGGATGGCCATGAAGTCCGTGGCCTTGTCGTTCGTGAACTCCGAGGCCACGACCTTCACGCCCAGCTTTTCCGCATCCTTCTTGAACACATTGGCCAGGCCCTGGCCATAGGCCGTGCGGTCATCGATGATGGCCACGGTCTTGAGCTTGAGCGTCTGCGCCGCGTACTTGGCCAGTGCCGCGCCCAAGGCGTTGTCGTTGGCGATCACGCGGTAGGTGGTGTTCCAGCCGGGCTTGGTCAGGTCGGGGTTGGTGGCCGCGCCCGTGATCATGGGAATGCCGCAGTCCTGGAAGACCTTGGACGAGGGAATGGCCACGCCCGAGTTGAGGAAGGCCACGGCGCCCGCGACCTTGTCGTCGCACAGCTTCTGCGAAGCGGCCGTGCCCTGCTTGGGATCGGCCACATCGTCTTCGGCGACCAGCTGGAACTTGACCTTCTTGCCGGCGATCTCCATGCCCTTGGCATTGAGCTCGTCGATGGCCATGCGCACGCCGTTTTCGTTGTCCTTGCCGAAATTGGCCTGGGGACCGGACACGGGGCCGATGTGGCCGATGCGGATCACCTGCTCCTGGGCCATGGCCACGCCACCCATGCCGGCCACGACGGCCACGACGGCCGCAATACACAACTTCCGGGACATCTTCATCGCGCACTCCTCAGTTGAAACAGGCCGTCACGTTATTCCCGTCATCGCGGCTTGGCAATGCCGCGTGACGGGGCCGCGACACTCGGCACCAACTCAGTGTTTACGAGCATCCGTCCCCACCCAAAGCTGTGCTGGGTGGCGCGCCGCAACCGGCGACGCAGGCGATGCTTGCAACTCAGGCCGCGCGCGCCTGGCCCAGCGCCTGCACCTGGGCCAGCTGGTCCAGGGCCGCCAGGCAGGCATGGGCCACCTCCACGCCCTTCTTCACGAAGTGGGCGCGGAAGAACTCCACATGGTCGCCATGTTCATGGAAATCGCGCGGCGTGAGCACGGCGGAGAACACCGGCACTTCGGTATCGAGCTGCACGCGCATCAGGCCGTCGATCACGGCCGAGGACACGAACTCATGGCGGTAGATGCCGCCATTGACCACCAGAGCGCAGGCGACGATGGCGTCGAAGCGGCCAGTGTCGGCCAGCTTCTTGGCCAGCAGCGGGATCTCGAAGGCGCCGGGCACGTTGAAGTGGCTGATGTTCTGCGCAGCCACGCCCTGGGCCTGCAGCTCGGCCACCATGGAGTCGCGCGCCTGATGCACGACATCGGTATGCCAGCTCGCGCAGATGACGGCCACGCGGCTGCGGCCCGCGACGGCCCTCCACGGCGTGCCCGAGGCCGTGCCGTGTGCGGAGAAATTCAAGGAGACAGGAGTCTGATTCATGGTGCTCTTTCAAGATGAGACAAATGAATCAGGGCGCGCGCCATGGCGCCGCATGGCGCGGCGCAGCCCATGGGAAAACCATGGGCATGGCGCCTGCCATGCAGGTGCTGCGCGATCTCTTTCATCCGGACTGTGACCGTCGGCTCTGGCATCTCACCAGATCTGCTGACCCCGGCCGGCCTTGCGGCTTGCCGGGCGCTCGCGGGCTCCTGGACACATGCCGAAAGACAGATCCAGATACCGCCGGTGGGGAATTTCGCCCCGCCCTGAGAACGCTGCTTTGCGGCGCACGGACTGCGCGCCGCCAAAGACAGAGGCCATTGTAGCCGTGCCCGCAAGCCATTGCCGCAGCCGGGACAGCGGCCACCATCGCGCACCACGCCTGCACAATTCATCTGGCGACACCTACAGAATATGGGCGAATTGCTATCAAAATAGAAGCTTCGCTGTCGCCCTTGTTGCCTTGCCAGTACGACCCAGGTCAACCGATACGGCCTGTCAAACGTCATAGGAAGAGATCCAGACAGGAAACACGCCTTTGCCCGGACCCCATACCATGCCCCGTTCCAACGCCCCCACCGCGCAGCCACACCAGCAGCGTGACCTGCGCCCCCTGCGCATGCTGCGCCTGCTGGCCGGCCTTGGCCTCGCCGCCCTGGTCACCGCCTGCGCCGTGCCGCCCGATGGCTACTCGGACATGGGCTCCGGCTACCCCAGCTATCCCAGCTACCCGACCTACCCCAGCTACCCCTCTGGCGGCGGTGTCATCTACCCCTCCTATCCCACGCAGCCCGCCTATCCCGACAACGGCTGGTACGAGCGCCAGCGCCTGCAGCGTGAGCGCGATCGCCTGCAGTACGAGCGCGAGCGCATTCAGCAGGAGCGCAACCGCGACGCCTGGCGCGACCGCCAGGAGCGCGAGCGTGAAATGCGCGAGCGCGACCGGGACCGTGACCGCCAGGCACAGGACCGCGACCGCCAGTTGCGCGAACGCATGCAGGAGCAGCAGCGCCGCGAAGCCGAGCGCCAGCAGCGGGAGCGGGAGCGCGAACGCGACCAGGGCCAGCAGCAACGCGATCGTGAGCGCCAGCAACGCGACCGGGATCAGCAGCAGCGCGACCGCGAGCAGCAGCAACGCGCCATCGAGCGCATGCAGCGCGAAAGCCAGGGCAGCGGCAACCCCTACCCCACCCAGGATCCGCGCCACTGGCGTTGAACGGCTGACCGGCGGCATTTCCAGCCCCCGGGGGCCGCACCATAATCGGCAATGCACCACATCCCTGTGCCGCTTGTGATGGGAAAGGAAACCGCCATGCACCGCACCCGAGACCTTTGCCAGCGCCCGGCACACGGCCGCCGTTCATCGGCTGCCGTGCCCCGGGCGCTGGCCGCGCTGACGGCGCTTGTTCCCCTGGTGGCGGCCTTGGCCGCAGGGTCGGCCTCGGCCCAGGTCATCCGCTGCACGGATGCCAAGACCGGCCGCGTCACCTACACCAACAGCAGTTGCAAGGACGGCGAAAACCGCGTGCAGGTGCAGGAAGCCCCCAGCCCTGAAGAGCTGGAGCGCGAGCGCGCGCAGTCCGCCGCCGCCATAGAGCGCAAGAACCAGCAAATGGCCCGCGAAGAGGCCGAGCGCCGCACACGTGCCCAGCAGCAGGAGCGCGAGGCACGCAGCCGGCGCGAGCGCGAGAACTCGGCCCAGCGCGACAGCGGCGACTCCCCTGCCTGCCAGCAGGCGCGCCGCCGCCTGGACACCATCCTGGCCGAGGCCGACCCCGATCCCGCCACCTGGGGCCCGCGCAGCCAGGCCGCCCAGCAGCAGATGGAAATGGCCTGCCTGGGCCCCAAGGCCTATGAACAGCTGCAGCAATCGCGCGCACTGCAGCCCAATGCCATCAACCGGCCGTGGATCGTCGGGCGCCCCGTGCCGCCGCAACCGCTGCCGCCTTCGGCGCCCATCTCGCACTGCAACGTATTCCGCTGCTACGACACCAACGGCGGCATCCATCCGCGCTGATTCACGCGCGCAGGCCCTGCTCCACGGTGGGGTAGCGCAGGCGCAGGCCCAGCTCGGCCTTCAGGCGCTGGTTGCGCAGGCGGCGTGACTCCCCCATGAAGCTCAGCAGGCTGGCCGGCAGCTCGCGCTGTGCCTGCTCGCGCGTGATGCGTGCGGGGCGCGGCAGGCCGTAGAGATCGGCCGCAAAGTCGAAATAGTCCCCCATGCGCAGCTGCGTATCGTCGCTGGCGTGGTAGATGCGCTGCGGCCGGCCGCGCCACAGTGCCCGCACGCAGGCGCGGGCGAGGTCGTCGGCATGGATGTGGTTGGTGTAGACATCTTCTGCGGCGCACAGCAGTGGCGTGCCGCGCAGCAGCCGTCCACGCGGCGTGCCGTTTTCCCGGTCGGGCGCATAGATGCCCGGAATGCGCAAAATGCTGGCGCGCAGCCCGCCGCGGCCGGCAAAGCGCACGGCACGCTCGGCGTTCACGCGGCGCTGGGCACGCGCCGTGGCCGGTGCGGGCGGGCGGCTTTCATCGACCCAGGTGCCCTCGCAGTTGCCGTAGACGCCGGAGGTCGAGCCATAGACCAGGCTCGCCGGCCGGCCGCGACGGCGCAGCACGCGCAGCAGGGCCGTGGTGCGCGGGTCCAGCCACCAGCCCTCTTGGCCAGCGGGCGGATTGGGCGGCGGCGCCAGGTGGACGACGCGCGTGGCCAGGCCGGCCAGACGGCGCAGCGTGGCAGGCGCGTCCAGATCGCCCGGCAGCGGCGTGATGCCGCGCCCGCGCAGATCCTGCAGGCGCTCGGCGCCACGCGTCAGGGCCAGCACGCGCGGGCCCCGTCGTGCGGCACCGGAGCGCGCGCCGGGCGCGCCCGCCAATGCACCAGCCACGCGCAGCCCCACGTCGCCGCAGCCGACGATGAGCACGCGTTCGCGTCGAAAGCGCGCCGGCAGCGCGCCCAATGGGTTTTGGTTTGAGGGCAAAATCCTGGCCTGTTGCGAGGGCGGCCACCCGCGCGCCGCCGGTCGCGGCAGCGGCATGTCCGTCCGGGAAAGAAGATCGCCGGCGCGCTCCACGCGCCCGCCAGCGCCCCCGAGGATACCGAGAACATGACCGAGATAGCCAACGCTTCCCACGAAATCACCGTACAGCCCAGCGGCCGCGCCTTCGCCACGCAGGGCAGCGAGACCATCCTGGCCGCCGCCATCCGCTCCGGCGTGGGCCTGCCCTATGGCTGCAAGGACGGTGCCTGCGGTTCCTGCAAGTGCAAGAAGCTCAGTGGCGATGTCACCCATGGCCCGCATGCCGACAAGGCGCTGACCGCCCAGGAAGAGGCCGACGGCTATGTGCTCACCTGCTGCGCCAGGCCGGCCACCTCGGTGGTGCTGGAGTCGCGCCAGGTCACCGATGCCAGCGCCTTTCCCATCAAGAAAATGCCCGTGCGCGTGGCCACGCTGGAGAAGAAGTCGCACGACGTGATGCAGGTGCGCCTGCAACTGCCCGCCGCAGACAAGTTCCGCTACCACGCAGGCCAGTACGTGGAGTTCATCCTGCGCGACGGCGCCCGCCGCGCCTACTCCATGGCCACGGCCCCCCACGTGCAGGACACGGCACCGGGGCTGGAGCTGCACATCCGACACATGCCGGGCGGCAAGTTCACCGACCATGTGTTCGGCGCCATGAAGGAAAAGGAAATCCTGCGCGTGGAAGGACCGTTCGGCAGCTTCTTCCTGCGCGAGGACAGCGACAAGCCCGTCATCCTGCTGGCCTCGGGCACGGGCTTCGCGCCCATCAAGGCGCTGCTGGAGCACATCCGCCACAAGGACATCCACCGCTCCGTCACCCTGTACTGGGGCGGCCGCCGCCCCGAAGACCTCTACATGGACGCCTGGGTGCGCGAACAGGCCGAAGCCATGCCGCAGCTGTGCTACGTGCCCGTGGTCTCGGATGCCCTGCCCGAAGACGCCTGGACCGGCCGCACGGGCTTCGTGCACCAGGCCGTGCTGGACGATTTTGCCGACCTCTCGGGCCACCAGGTCTATGCCTGCGGCGCGCCCATCGTGGTCGATTCCGCGCACCAGGCCTATGTGCACCAGCGTGGACTGCCCGACGAAGAGTTCTACGCCGACGCATTCACCACGGAAGCCGACAAGGCTGCCTGAAGCCAGGGCAGATCAATCAATACGCAGAAAAACTGCTCTGCATACCTGCGTACCGCCAGGTGTCGCAATTTTTTTGCACAATAGCGCCCCTATGAACCGTAGAAACAGCCTTCTCTCGGTCATGGCGGCCGCTGCTGCCCTGGCCTCCCCGCTTGCCCTGGCGCAAGAGCCCATCCGCCTGATCGTGCCCTATGCGCCCGGCGGACCGCTGGACATCACCTCGCGCGCGCTGGCCGAGCGGGTGCGTGATTCCCTGGGAGTGGTGATCATCGACAACAAGGCCGGCGCCGGCGGCAACATCGGCGCCGACGCCATTGCCCGTGCCACGCCGGATGGCATGACCATCGGCCTGGCCGCCACGGCCACCCATGCCGTCAATCCCTGGCTGTACGCCAAGATGCCCTATGACGCGGGCAAGGACTTCGCCGGCATCACCCAGATGGTGCGCGTGCCCAATGTGCTGGTGATGAACGCGGCCCGTGCCGAGCAGCTCAAGATCCACAGCGTGGCCGACCTGATCGCCTACGCCAAGGCCAACCCCGGCAAGCTCAACTACGGCAGCGGCGGCAACGGCAGCGCGGGCCACCTGGCCGGCGAAATGCTCAAGCAAAAGGCTGGTATCTTCGCCCTTCACGTGCCCTATCGCGGCGCCAACCCGGCCCAGCTGGCCCTGCTGTCGGGCGAGGTGGACTTCAACATCGACAACCTGGCCGCCGCAGCGCCCAACATCCGCTCCGGCAAGCTCAAGGCGCTGGCCGTGACCTCGCTGAACCCCACCACGCTGCTGCCCGGCGTGCCCGCATTGTCCAAGACCTTCCCCGGCTTTGCCATCGACACCTGGTGGGGCCTGGTGGCCCCGGCCGGCACGCCCAAGCCCGTGCTGGACAAGCTGAGCCGGGCCTTTGGCGATGCACTGGCCGCGCCCGAGACCAAGACCCGCTTCGAGACCCTGATGGCCGAACCCGTGTCCTCCACGCCCGCCGAATTCGACAGGTTCATGGCCGCCGAGCGCGCCAAGTACCAGCCCATCGTCAAGGCCTCCGGCGCCAAGGTGGACTGACGCCCGGCCTCAGGGACGGGTGCCGCAGCCCAGCGCTGCGGCCATGCCGGGCTCCCGGCTGTCCACGCGCCACAACGCTGCAGCCTGGTCCCTCGCCAGGGGCTGCTGCACCAGAAACGGATAGTTGCGGCGCGCGTTCTGGTCCCCCACGACCCAGCTGACCCCGGCCGCGCACAGCCGGGCCGGCAACTGCTCAGGCTGCGGCAGCAGACAGCGCCCCAGTTGCGGCGCAAAGCCTGCGGCATCCTTCATCTCCTTGCGCCAGTTGTCATGCAGGTCGATGGACGCCTCATCCCAGCGCCCCACCACGGGGACGGGCTCGCGCAGCCGCGCATAGAACGGCACGTCATACCAGTAGCCGTCCAGCATGTAGACAGGCTCGCCCATATGGCGCTGGGACTTCAGGGCAAGGCCCAGTTCGCGCGATGAATGCACATGGCTGACGGCCAGGCCCGCCACGGCCGCCAGCCCCAGGGCCGCGCTCAGGGCCATGCAGCCCAGCCAGGCACGCCGGCGCCCCGCCGGGCCGGAGGAGCCTGTGGCCGCCAGGCTGGCATCCGCCATCAGCCATGCCAGCGGCGGCACGGCCGGCAGGATGTAGCCAATGAGCTTGGACTGGGGCAGCGAGAAGAACACCAGCACGCAGCCAGCGGCCACGGCCATCAGCAGGCGCACCGATGCGAGGAGCCCGTCGCCACCGGCGCGCCAGTAGTCCCGCTGCAGCAGGGCGCGCGACCACAGCAGGCCGGGCAGGCCCATCACCACCAGCACGGCAACGTAGAACCACCAGGGCTGCACGTTGTTGAAGCCAGAGGATGCAAAGCGCTGCAGATGCTGCACCACGAAGAAATAGTGGAAAAAGCCATCAAAGCGCTGCTGCATGGCAAGAAACCAGGGCACGGCAATGGCAGCGAACAACGCAAAACCCGGCAGCGACAGCAGCGAAGGCAGCAGCCGCCACCGCCCGCGCAGCAGCAGCCAGCTGCCGATGACCAGCGCGGGCAGCACAAAGCCTATGAGGCCCTTGGCCAGCACGCCCAGGGCCGCCAGTGCATACGCCAGGACCAGCACATGCCGGGCAGGCAGGCCACGCTCCAGGCACAGCGCCACATGGGCCAGGGCCAGGACCGTCGCGACGATGATCCCGGCCACCAGCATGTCGAGATTGGCGAACTGGCCGCCGACGAAAAACAGGGGCTGCACCGCCAGCACCAGCAGCACCCGGCGCGCCAATGCCCGGCCCAGCCAACGCTGCGTGAACGCATACAGGGCCAGCGCGCCCAGCGTCGCACCCAGGATGGGCGCCGCACGCGCGGCCAGCTCACCCATGCCGAACAGCTTCAGCGAGGCGGCCGTGATCCAGTAGAAAAGCGGTGGCTTGTGGAAAAAGGGCAGGCCGTCCAGCGTGGGCGTGAGCCACTGTCCCGAATGGAGCATTTCCCAGGCGGCTGCCACATAGCGCCCCTCATCGGGCAGCATCAGCGGACGCGCCCATGCCGTGGCAGCCAGCCATGCCAGCACCAGCAGGGCCATGCAGGCGAGGTCACCGACCAGCCCGCTGGCGTCCCTGGTCCGGTGCGACAGATCCGGCACGGGCAGCGCCTCGGCCATGCCGGCTGGTGAGAAGAACCTCATTGCCACAGCCCGCCCCCGGCCCCAGCCCTTGCAGCCTCATACACACGCTGGCGCGCCAGCCTTCCGAATCCATGATGCATATCGTGCTCCCGGCCCGCCGATTGCGGGCCCGCGCACAATGTCGTGGCCGGCTCTTAAATCCGCCTTAACGGGAGCCGTTCGCCAGGGCCCCGCCATCCCGAAGATGCCAGCCGGGCCCGGCGCTGCGCACGATGCCCTGCCCCGCCACGGCCTGCAGCTGCGCGGGCGTGATGCGCTCAGGCGCGATCTCGGCCAGCGGCACGAGCACGAAGGCGCGCTCGTGCATGCGCGGGTGCGGCACGCTCAGGCGCGGCAGCGCGATGCGCTCGTCGTCCCACAGTTCGATGTCCAGGTCCAGCGTGCGCGGCGCGTTGCGGTAGGGACGCTCACGGCCGGCCGCCAGTTCGATGGCCTGCAGCGCATCGAGCAGGGCCAGCGGCTGCAGCGTGGTGTGCACGGCGGCCACGGCGTTCAGATAGTCCGGACCGCTGGAATCGACGGGTGCCGTGCTGTAGAGGGAGGACACGGCCACAAGGCGCGTGCCCGGCAGGCCACCAATGGCCTGCAGCGCCTGGGCCAGCGCCTGGCCCCGGTCGCCCAGATTGGCGCCCAGGCCAATGGCGACCCAGTGCCCTGACTCAGTCATCCCCGCCCACGGCGCCATCACCACCGCCCTGTGGCTTGCGGCGACGGCGGCGGCGCTTCTTGGGCGCTGACCCTTCCTCACCCTCCACCTGGGGCAAGGCGGCGGCAGGTGCGTCGGCCTGCTGCGCTTCGCCAGCGCCGGCGTCCTCGCGCGCAGGGCGGGCCTTGGCCACGCGGTGCACCTTGGGCTCGGCGCTGCGCTGGCGGGCGCGCTGCTCGTCGCGGGCCTGGGCGATCAGGTCGTCGCGGCGCGCGTCGTCGGCGTTCTGGAACTCCTGCCACCAACTGGCCAGGCTTTCATCGACCTCGCCGATGTCGGCGCGCAGGCGCATGAAGTCGAAGCCCGCGCGAAAGCGCGGCTGGGCCACCAGGCTGAACGGCGTGGCGCCCGTGCGCTTGTCAAAGCGCGGCTGCATGACCCAGATCTCGCGCATGTCGGCGGCCAGCTTGCCGCGGCCCGAGACATCGCCGATGCGCTGGTCGAACACTTCGTCGATGGATTCCTGCAGCGCGGGGAAGGGGTGCTGGCGCTGGTTCAGGCGGCGCTCCCAGCCGGTCTTGACGTCATGCCACAGCACGCAGGCCAGCAGGAAGCTGGGCGCCACGGGCTTGCCTTCCTCGACACGGCGGTCGGTGTCGGTCAGCGCGGCGCGCACAAAGGGCTGCTCCGCGCGCTCGACCACCACATCCAGCAGCGAGTAGATGCCGCGTGCCAGGCCCAGGCCACGCAACTGCTCCACCGAGGCCAGCGCGTGGCCGGTCTGCAGCAGCTTGAGCATTTCATCGAACAGGCGGCTTTGCGGCACATCGGCCAGCAGCGGCTCGCACTCCACCAGCGGCTTGGCGGTCTTGGGCTCGATCTTGAAGCCCTTGCCCGCCAGCTTGGCCGCGAAGCGCACGGCGCGGATGATGCGCACCGGGTCTTCGCGGTAGCGCGTGGCCGGGTCGCCGATCATGCGCAGCATGCGCTTCTTGGCGTCGTCGATGCCCTTGTGATAGTCCACCACGATCTGCGTGCGCGGGTCGTAGTACATGGCGTTGATGGTGAAGTCGCGGCGCGTGGCGTCCTGGTCCTGCGGGCCCCAGACGTTGTCGCGCAGCACGCGGCCGCTGGCGTCCACGGCATGGTGCATGCCGGCGAGCTGGGCCTTGCTGGTGCGCTCGTTGCCGCTCACGGCCTCGGCCGCGCTGTTGTCCAGGAAGGCGCGGAAGGTGGAGACTTCGATGACTTCGTTCTCGCGCCCGCGGCCATAGACCACGTGCACGATGCGAAAGCGCTTGCCGATGATGAAGGCGCGGCGGAACAGGCCCTTGACCTGCTCGGGCGTGGCATTGGTGGCCACGTCGAAGTCCTTGGGGCGCAGGCCCAGCAGCAGGTCGCGCACGGCGCCGCCGACGATGTAGGCCTCGTAGCCCGCGTCCTGCAGCGTCTCGACCACGTCGATGGCACGCCGGTCCACCAGGTTGGGGTCGATGCCGTGCACCTGCACGGGCACTTCCTGGCGCTTGCCGAAGGGGGACTTGCGGGCGCGGGGGGCAGCCGAGGTCTTGCCCAGCAGCTTGTCGATGATGTTCTTGATCATGGTGCTTCGCCAAACAGGTCCAGAATGCGCCAGCCACGTTCCTGGGCCAGGGCGCGCAGCCGTGCGTCGGGGTTGGTGGCCACGGGGTGGTCCACACGTTCGAGCAGGGGCACGTCGTTCCAGGAGTCGCTGTAGAAGAAGCTCTCCACGCCGCCCCAGTCCAGGCCACGCGCATCCAGCCACTGCTGCATGCGCCGGACCTTGCCGTCGCGCATGCTGGGCGTTCCACGGATCTCGCCCGTGAACCAGCCCTGGGCGTCGCGCTCCAGTTCCACGGCAATCAGCTCCTGCACGCCCAGCGCGGCGGCGATGGGGCGCGTCACGAACTCGTTGGTGGCCGTGACGATGATGATCTGGTCGCCCGCCTGCTGGTGCGTGCGCAGCAGCTCCAGTGCCTGGGGGCGGATCGCGGGGGTGATCACCTCGCGCATGAAGCGCTCATGCGCCTCGCCGGCCTGTTGCGCGCCACGGCCGCAGAAGGCCTCGGTGGCAAAGCGCACATAGTCGTGCACGTCGAGCGTGCCGGCCTGGTAGTGCGCGAAGAACTCGGCGTTGCGGCGGCCGAACTCGGCCGGATCGGTCCAGCCGATGCGCGTCGTGAACTCGCCCCACTCGTAGTCCGAATCGAGCGGCAGCAGCGTATGGTCCAGGTCGAACAACGCCAGCCGGGGCCGGAGTTGCTTCTGATCAGAGGTCATGCATATCCTAAAAAAATGGGTCCCGCGCCGCCCTTGCAACGCAGGCTCCGCCGGCTCCCGCAGTCCCTGCCCACACGAGAATGTGGGCTCATTCGGTTTCCAGCATCGTCTTGAGCAACGGGATGGTGATGGCGCGCTTGTTGCGAAGCGCAAAGCCGTCGAGCATGTCGAGCAGCTGCATCAGGCTGCCCAGGTCGCGCGAGAAGCGCTTGAGCATGTAGTCCATCACATCGTCGCCCAGAAAAACGCCACGGGCATCGGCCTCCTGGCGCAGCACCGCGCGGCGCGCGGTTTCATCGAGCAGTTGCAGCTGGAACACATGGCCCCAGCCCAGCCGCGTGCGCAGATCCTCGCGCAGCTTGAGGTCGGCCGGCGGCAGGGGGCCGGCTCCCAGCACCCAGCGCGGCGAGCCCGTGGCCGGGCTCGTCGCATTCACGAACCAGTTGAAGGCCCGCGCCTGCTGCAGCGGAGTGTAGATGTCCACGTCGTCCATCAGCACCGCCGCCCAGCGCTCGTCGAACGGCGGCGGGAACAGGGTGGATGCATCCATCCAGCCCACCATGGCGCCCTGCTCGCGCAGCGCCTCGCGCACGGCCTTGAGCAGGTGGGTCTTGCCCGAGCCCGACTCGCCCCAAAGATAGGTGGGCACCGGCGTGCGGGCGGTCTGCATGCGGCCGTCGCCCACCCAGTGGCGCAGATGATCGATCACCGCGGCATTGGGACCGACGAAAAAGCGCGACAGCGTCGGACTCGACGCCATGCTGATATCCAGAGCCAGCTGCTTCATCTGCGACATACGCGCAGCGCCCCCTTTCCTGTGTCCAGGCGGGTCCATGCGGCAAAAGCAGGCAGAGGAATCGGCAACGGCATTGGGTTGAGAGCAAAGACAGGCCCGCCTCGGCGCAGCGCTGCGGCAAGGCGGACAACGCCCGGGAGCTCCCGGGCGGACGATGGATTTTAGTCTGCGCGGCGCCCGGCACGGCGGCAGCCGGCCCGCATGTGCAACGAAAGCCCCCTCGAAGCCCACTGGCGCGCGCGCCTGCCGGCGGCCGGCGCCGTAGAATCCCGGGGTTCCAGCCCGGCATCGGGCCTACCGCACCGTACCCATCCATGAGCTCTTCTGCCCCCTCCTCTACCCCGATTTCCTACAAAGACGCCGGCGTCGACATCGTCGCTGGCGATGCGCTGGTCGAGCGCATCAAGCCGCTGGCCAAGAAGACCATGCGCGAAGGCGTGATGGCCGGCATCGGAGGCTTCGGCGCGCTGTTCGAGGTGCCCAAGCGCTACAAGGAACCCGTGCTGGTCTCGGGCACCGATGGCGTGGGCACCAAGCTCAAGCTGGCCTTCGAGTGGAACATGCACGACACCGTGGGCATCGACCTGGTGGCCATGAGCGTCAACGACGTGCTGGTCCAGGGCGCCGAGCCCCTGTTCTTCCTCGACTATTTCGCCTGCGGCAAGCTGGACGTGGACACGGCCGCTGCCGTGGTCGGCGGCATTGCACGCGGCTGCGAGCTGTCGGGCTGCGCACTGATCGGCGGCGAAACCGCCGAAATGCCCGGCATGTACCCGGCCGGCGAATACGACCTGGCGGGCTTTGCCGTCGGCGCCGTCGAAAAATCCAAGATCCTCACGGGCCAGAGCGTGGCCGCAGGCGACGTGGTGCTGGGACTGGCCTCGGCCGGCGTCCACTCCAATGGCTTCTCCCTGGTGCGCAAGTGCATCGAGCGCGCCGAAGCCCAGGGCAGCCTGCCCGAATCGCTGGACGGCAAGCCGTTCAAGCAGGCCATCATGGAACCCACGCGCCTGTACGTGAAGAACGTTCTGGCCGCACTGGAGCAGCACCCCATCAAGGCGCTGGCCCACATCACCGGCGGCGGCCTGCTGGAGAACATCCCCCGCGTGCTGCCCGAGGGCCTGGCCGCCCACCTGGATGCCGGCAGCTGGCCCCAGACCGAGCTGTTCGCCTGGCTGCAGAAGACGGCCGGCATCGACGCCGTGGAAATGAACCGCACCTTCAACAACGGCATCGGCATGGTCGTTGTCGTGCCAGCCGAAGCGGCCCAAGCCACGGCCGCCACGCTCAAGCAGCTGGGCGAGACGGTCTACACCATCGGACGCATCGCCGCACGCGGCGAGGGCGAGCCTGTCGAGGTCCGCTGACCACGGGCCCGCAGCGCATGACCCAGCACCTGCCCTCGCCCATCATCTCCCCGCAGCCCGCGCCCACGCGCGGCGTGACGCTTTCCAGCTATGTGCTGATGGCAGGCGCCCTGCTGCTGATCATGTGGCAGGGCCTTTTGCCGGGCATGCTTTGCGTCTGCGTGGGCTTTCTGGTCACGCGCGCCCTTGCCGGGCTGCTGGCACGCGCCCAGCCCAAGGCCCGGCGCGGCTCGCTGCCGCGCTGGACCCAATTGGTGGCAGCCACCATCGTCATTCTTGCGCCGCTGGCCCTGCTGAGCGGCGCGCTCTCGCATACACGCACCTACATCACCGACGCGCCGCAGCAGTACCGCGAGCTGCTCGACTACCTGGCCCACACGGTGCTGGAGCTGCGTGACAAGCTGCCCGCCGACATGGCCGACCAGCTGCCCGACGGCGCGCAGGAAATCCAGCACCTGCTGGCCAGCTACCTGGCAGCCAAGGCCGGCGCCCTGGCCCATGCGGGCCGCGCCTGGCTTACCGGCCTGCTCTACGCCTATGTGGGCCTGATCATCGGCGCGCTGGCCGCCGTGCGCCCCATCACCACGCGCCGCCCGCCCCTGGTGGCTGCGCTGCGCGAACGCATCCGGCTCATGGGGCTGGCCTTCCGCCAGATCGTGGCGGCGCAGTTCTGGATTGCGGCCTTCAACACCTTCCTGACGGCCATCTTCCTGCTGGGCGTGCTGCCGCACTGGAACCTGACCCTGCCCTACACGCCAGCCCTGATCACGCTGACCTTCATCGCGGGCCTGGTGCCCATCGTGGGCAACCTGCTGTGCAATGCGGTGATCACCATCGTGGGGCTGTCGGTCTCCCCCGTGGCCGCCGCGGCCTGCCTGGGCTTTCTGATCCTGATCCACAAGGCCGAGTACGTGATCAACGCCAAGGTGGTGGGCCAGCGCACGCACATGGGCGTGTGGGAGCTGCTGGCCGTGATGTTCGTGGCCGAGTCGGTGTTCGGCCCCGCAGGCCTGGTGGCGGCGCCGCTGTTCTACGCCTATCTCAAGAAAGAGCTGGAAGCCGTCCGGCTGGTCTGAGCAGCACCCCGGCCCTGGGGGTTGCCGCCGCTACAGGCCCCTGAGCCGCCGGATCACCTCGCGCACGGCCACGGCCTGCGCGCCCTGCTGGGAATGCAGGAAGCGCTCCAGGTCTTCGAGCGCACGCTCGGTCACTCCCCATTGCGCATAGGCCAGCCCCCGGTCCCGGAAGATCTCCGGCATGTCGGGCCGCAGCACGGCCAGCCGATCGAGCACGGCCACCAGCAGCGGCCAGTCGCGCCGCGCATGGTGGATCTCCTGCAGATTGCGCAGCATGCGCTCCAGAATGTCGCGCGGCGATGCGCCCTGAAGGTACATGCCCAGCGGAGCCGCCTCCTCGGCGGACAGGCCGGCGTTCTGCCAGAAGGGCTCCAGCCGCTCGGCCAGGCTGTTGGCCGAGAAGGACTCGCCGCTCAGCGGGTCCATCACCACCTGCCCCTGGGGCAGGCGCAGCTTGACCAGGAAATGCCCGGGAAAGCTCACGCCCTGAGCCGGCAGATCGATGGCCGCAGCCAGCTCCAGCCAGATCAGCGCCACACTGATGGGAATGCCGCGCCGCGTCTGCAGCACATGGTGGATGTAGCTGTTGGCCGGGTCGTAGTAATCGTTGAGATTGCCGCCAAAGCCCAGCTCGCCATAGAAGAACTGGTTGAGCACGCGCAGGCGCTGCAGGGAATCGGTTTCGCCGGCCAGGCGCTGGAGCAGGCGCACCTGAAGCCGGTCCAGCTCGGCGCTGGCCGCCTGCAGATCGAGATCGGGCACGGCATCCTGGGCGATGCTGATGGCCGCCTCCATCAACGGCAGGTGGTCATCGCTTTGCACCAGCGCTGCAAAGTACTGCAGGGCCGTTGGCGTGTCTTCGTAGCTCCAGCTCATGATGCTTTGTATATTGCAGCGCCCAAGCCTGCGATTATGCGGGTTCGGGCGATACCTCTCAGCGCCGCAGCAGTGCGCGCAGCTTGAGCCCCGCCGCCCACAGCGCACCGAAGTACAGCAGCACCGAGGCGGCCATCAGCGCGGCGAGCAGGCCCACGCGCTGCCACCCGTGGGCGCGCAGCGCGATCCAGTCGAAATGCTGGCTGCCCCAGGTCAGCAGCACGGCCAGCAGGCTGCTGGCCGCGACCACCTGCAAGGCCAGCCGGCCCCAGCCCGGCTTGGGACGGTAGACGCCCCGGCGCAGCAGACCCCAAAGCAGCCAACCCGCATTGACCAGGGCCGCCAGGCCGATGGACAACGCCAGGCCGGTATGCGCCATGAAGGGCACCAGGACCAGGTTGAGCAGTTGGGTGATGACCAGCACCACGATGGCGATCTTGACGGGCGTGCGGATGTCCTGGCTGGCGTAGTAGCCCGGCGCCAGCACCTTGATGGCCACCAGGCCCACCAGGCCTGCGCCGTAGCCGACCAGTGCCAATGCGATCTGGCCCACGTCACTGTCCTGCAGCGCGCCGCGGTGGAACAGCGTGGCCACCAGCGGCTCGGCGAAAGTGAGCAGGCCCACGGCGCACGGCACGGACAGCAGCACCACCAGGCGCAGCCCCCAGTCCAGCATGGCCGAGTAGCGCTCCGAGTCGTCGGCCGCCTTGGCAGCGGCCAGTTGGGGGGTGAGCACCACGCCCAGCGCCACGCCCAGCAGCGCCGTCGGAAACTCCATGAGCCGGTCGGCATAGAACAGCCACGTCACGCTGCCCGGTTGCAGATAGGAGGCGATCTGGGTGTTGATCATCAGCGAGACCTGGGCCACGCCCACGCCCAGCAGGGCCGGCGCCATCAGCTTGAGGATGCGGCGCACGCCGGCCTCGGCCCAGGCCTCGCGCAGCGCGGCCGGCGAAAAGCCGATGCGCGGCAGCAGGCCCAGGCGCGCCAGCGCAGGCAGTTGCACCGCCAGCTGCAGCACGCCGCCCAGCATCACGCCACCGGCCATGGCATAGATGGGCTCGATGCCGCGCGCCTGCAGCCAGGGCGCACCCCAGAAGGCGGCGGCGATCATGGCCAGGTTCAGCAACACCGGCGTGGCGGCCGAGACGGCAAAGCGACGCCAGGTATTGAGCACGCCGGCCGACAGCGCCACCAGCGACATGAAGCCGATGTAGGGGAACATCCAGCGTGTCATCAGCACGGCGGCGTCATAGCCCTCGGGCGACTGGCGCAGGCCGCTGGCCAGCAGCCAGACCAGCAGCGGCGCGCCGACCACGCCCAGCACGCAGGTCACCAGCAGCACCCAGAACAGCAGCGTGGCCACGTGCGAGATCAGCGTGCGCGTGGCCTCGTCCCCCTCCTTGGCCTTGCTGGCGGCCAGCACCGGCACGAAGGCCTGGCTGAAGGCCCCCTCGGCGAACAGCCGCCGAAAGAGATTGGGAATCCTGAAGGCGACATTGAACGCATCGGTCAGCGCATTGGCTCCGAACATGGAGGCCATGAGCAGATCGCGCACCAGCCCGGTGATACGGGAGGCCAGCGTCAGCAGGGATACGGTGGAGGCGGCTTTGAACAGTGACACCGTGGGGAGTGTATGCGCTGGCATGCCCCGCCCGGCCGGCGCTCCAGGCGGGCCTGGCCGCTCTTGCACTCCGTTGCAACAGGCCGGCCCGCGCGGCCCGGGCCACAAGGGCCCCGTACTGACTGCGTGCTATAATCCCGCGCTTCGCCGACAACATCCTCAGACACCAGGAATACATATCATGGCATCCAAGCCCGTAAAGAAGAACCCCCGTCTCGCCTCCGGCCGCAAGCGCGTCCGCCAGGACACCAAGCTCAATGCAGCCAACACCTCGCTGCGTTCCAAGTACCGCACCGCCGTCAAGAAGGTCGAAAAGGCCGTTCTGACTGGCGACAAGGCCAAGGCAACCGAACTGTTTGCCGCAGCCCAATCCGTTCTGGACACGATCGCCGACAAGGGCATCTTCCACAAGAACAAGGCCGCTCGCGACAAGAGCCGCCTGTCCGCCAAGGTCAAGGCCCTGGCCGCCCCCGCCGCCTAATCCGATTAGGCAACCGCACGGATGGCTCCGGCCATCTGCCGTTTGTAACGGGTGCGCTGTCAGCGAACGAGAAAACCGCCTTCGGGCGGTTTTTTTGTGCCTGAACAATGCCGCTGCATCCGCATGGCCCAGCAAAAAAGCCCCACCCTCCGGAGCACAGGCGAAAAAAAACGCACCCCAGGCGCGCTTCACATCGGACGGGAACGACCCGCAAAAAAAGAAGCCGGCCTCAGCGGGCCGGCTCGTCCGGTATCAGGCAGGCCTCGGCAACCTGCAGGTTGTTGTCCTTGGCGAAGTTCAGGCAGAAATCCCAGGCCATGGGCTCGTAGTCGCGCAGGTCGCGGTGCACGACCACGCACTTGACGCCATTGAGCGTTGTGGGAACACACCAGGGCGAGTAGCTCAGGTGGCTGCCGCGCTGGGCACCACCGGGGCGAAACTGGCTCATGACGCCTGCCAGCCGCTCAGCCCAGTCGCTGGGCCGGAAAGTCTTGCCTTCGTGGGTGATGCCCTGGATGAACAGTTCTTTGCTGGAGGGAGAGACCATCAGGATGCACGCCAAAATACGGCTTGCGCAACGAGGAACAGGCCCGGCGGTATGCCGTGGGGCATGGCGCCTGCCGCGTCCTGCTTGCGCAAGTCCTTCAAACAATCTGCGCCCGCAGGCAGGATCGCTGCCGGCAGGCCAAGCTGGCATTTTATCTCTTATATAAGAGCTGAGGCCTTGTTGCAGCGCACTACCCAAGTGTGGCGTAGGCTCATTGCATGGCTGTGATGCGCAAACCGCAACGGTGGGCCATCGCGCGGCCCCTAGAATCGGGCTTCGCTGTTTTTCAGGCATCTGCGGCGGCAACGCCCGGATGCCGTTTACTTTCCAGCTCAGGAGATTTTTGCAATGACCGCTTTCATTGAGGCTGCCTCGCCCCACGTGATGAACACCTATGGCCGCGTACCGATCGCTCTGGAGCGAGGCCAGGGCTGCCGCGTGTGGGACGTCAACGGCAAGCAGTACCTCGATGCGCTGGGCGGCATTGCAGTGAACACGCTGGGCCACAACCACCCCAAGCTGGTGCCTGCGCTGCAGGACCAGGTGGCCAAGCTCATCCACACCTCCAACTACTACCACGTGCCCGGCCAGGAAACGCTGGCCAAGCTGCTGACCGAGCGCGCGAAGATGACCAACGTCTTCTTCTGCAGCACGGGCCTGGAGGCCAACGAGGCCGCCATCAAGATCGCGCGCAAGTACGGCGTGGACAAGGGCATCGCCAAGCCGGTGATCGTGGTCTACGAGCATGCCTTCCACGGCCGCTCCATCGCCACCATGACGGCCACGGGCAACCCCAAGGTGCGCGACGGCTTCGGCCCGCTGCTCGACGGTTTCCTGCGCGTGCCGGTGAACGACTTCGAGGCGCTCCAGCAGGCCACGGCCGGCAACCCCGACGTGGTGGCCGTGATGATGGAGCCCATCCAGGGCGAAGGCGGCCTGCACCCCATGCGCATCGAGTACATGCAGCAGGTGCGCGCCCTGTGCGATGCCAACGGCTGGCTGATGATGTTCGACGAAGTCCAGGCCGGCATGGGCCGCACGGGCAAGTGGTTCGCCCACCAGTGGGCCGGCATCATCCCCGACGTGATGACCCTGGCTAAGGGCCTGGGTTCGGGCGTGCCCATCGGCGCCGTCGTGGCCCATGGCAAGGCGGCCACCGTGCTGCAGCCGGGCAACCACGGCTCCACCTTCGGCGGCAATCCGCTGGCCATGCGTGCGGGCATCGAGACCATCCGCATCATGGAGGAGGACGGCCTGCTGGCCCACACCACCCAGGTGGGCGACCACCTGAAGGCTGCGCTGCAAAAGGAACTGGCCGACGTCAAGGGCGTGGTCGATGTGCGCGGCCAGGGCCTGATCATCGGCATCGAGCTGAACAAGCCCTGCGGCGCCCTGCTGGGCCGTGGCGCCGAAGCCGGCCTGCTGTTCAGCGTGACCGCCGACACCGTGGTGCGCCTGGTGCCGCCGCTGATCATGACCGAGGCCGAAGCCGACGAAGTGGTCGCCAAGCTCAAGCCCCTGATCGTGCAATTCCTGTCCGAATGAGTACCTGCCTATGACTGCCATCAAGCACTATCTGCAGTTTTCCGACTTCACGGCCGACGAGTACGCCTATGTGCTCGAACGCGCGGCCCTGATCAAGAAGAAGTTCAAGGGCTACGAAAAGCACCACACGCTCAGCGACCGCACGCTGGCCATGATCTTCGAGAAGGCCAGCACGCGCACCCGCGTGAGCTTCGAGGCGGGCATGTACCAGCTCGGCGGCTCGGTGGTCCACCTGACCACGGGCGACAGCCAGCTGGGCCGCGCCGAGCCCATCGAGGACAGCGCACGCGTCATCAGCCGCATGACCGACCTGGTGATGATCCGCACCTATGGCCAGGACAAGATCGCGCGTTTTGCCGAATACTCGCGCGTGCCCGTCATCAACGGCCTGACCAACGAGTTCCACCCCTGCCAGATCCTGGCCGACATCTTCACCTTCATCGAGCACCGCGGCTCGATACAGGGCAAGACCGTCGCCTGGGTCGGCGACGGCAACAACATGGCCAACACCTGGCTGCAGGCGGCCGACCTGCTGGGCTTCACCGTCCACGTCAGCACGCCGGGCGGCTACGAGGTGGACGAGAAGCTGGCCTTTGGCGGCAAGACCCCGCGCGAGGGCTGCTACAAGGTCTTCAAGGACCCGCTGGACGCCTGCAAGGGCGCCGACCTGGTGACCACCGACGTGTGGACCAGCATGGGCTACGAGGCCGAGAACGAAGCCCGCAAGAAGGCCTTTGCCGACTGGTGCGTGGACGCCGAGATGATGGCCGCCGCACGTGGCGATGCCCTGTTCATGCACTGCCTGCCCGCCCACCGCGGCGAGGAAGTGGAGGCCGAGGTCATCGACGGGCCGCAGTCCGTGGTCTGGGATGAGGCCGAGAATCGGATGCACGTGCAAAAGGCACTCATGGAGTACCTGCTGCTGGGCCGCCAGCCGAACTGATAGCGCAGTCCGCTCAAAAAAGAATGCCTGCAGGCTTTGCGCCTGCAGGCATTCTTTTTTTCCTGGCGGAAGTTCGGGCCGTGGCCTTACGGCCCCCGCTTGTCCGGTGCGCAGCTGTCCCCGCCGCAGGCGCTGCAGCCGCCACAGCCGCCCCCATCCTTGGGCGCCAGTGCCGGATGCATCTGCCCGGCCTTCTGGCGCCAGCGCGCGGGCAGATAGCGCCAGACCAGAGACATGCCGGCCAGGGCCACGATCAGTCCCACGATGATGTTCTGCCACATGGTACGTGCTCCTTTCAGCCTGCGCCCAACGCGACGGCCACACGGTAGGTGATGAAGCTGGCCAGGTAGGCCAGCGCGAACAGATAGCCGGTCATCAGCAGCGGATAGCGCCAGCCGTTGGTCTCGCGCCGCACGGCCGCCAGCGTGGAGATGCACTGGGGCGCGAAGACGAACCAGGCCAGCAGCGACAGCGCCGTGGCCATAGACCAGGTGTGGGCGATCAGCGGGCCCAGTTGCTCGGCCATGGCCTCGTCGCTGGCGGCGGACAGGGCATAGACCGTGCCCATGGCGCTGACGGCCACCTCGCGTGCGGCCATGCCGGGCACCAATGCAATGGCTATCTGCCAGTTGAAGCCGATCGGCGCCAGCACCACCTCCAGCCAGCCGCCGATGCGGCCCGCAAAGCTGTAGCGGATGGCCGCCTCGGTGACGCCATCGGGCGGCGCCGGGTAGCTGGCCAGGAACCACAGCACGATGCTCACGGTCAGGATGATGCCGCCCACGCGGCGCAGGAAGATCATGGCGCGCTCGTACAGGCCCAGGGCCAGGCTGCGCGGGCTGGGCCAGCGGTAGGAGGGCAGCTCCATCAGCAGCGGCGTGGGTCCGGCGCTGCGGCCGGCCAACTTGGCCACGCCGGCCACGGCCATGGCGCTGACGATGCCGGCCACGTACAGCGCGAACAGCACCAGGCCCTGCAGGTTGAAGATGCCGCCCACCGTGCGCTCGGGGATGAAGGCGCTGATCAGCAGCGCATAGACCGGCAGGCGCGCCGAGCAGGTCATCAGCGGCGCAATCATGATGGTCACCAGGCGGTCGCGCCAGCTGGTGATGGAGCGCGTGGCCATGATGCCGGGCACGGCGCAGGCGAAGCTGGACAGCAGCGGAATGAAGGAGCGGCCCGACAGGCCGACCTTGCCCATGATGCGGTCCAGCATGAAGGCGGCACGCGGCAGGTAGCCCGAGTCCTCCAGCGCAAGGATGAACAGGAACAGGATCAGGATCTGCGGCAGGAAGACCAGCACGGCACCCGTGCCCGCGATCACGCCGTCGGCCAGCAGGCTGCGCAGCGCGCCTTCGGGCATGTGCTCGTTGACCAGGGCCGAGACGGCCGAGACGCCGCCCTCGATGCCATCCATCAGAGGCTGCGCCCAGCTGAACACGGCCTGGAACATCAGGAACAGCGTGGCCGCCAGCAGCAGCATGCCCCACAGCGGGTGCAGCACCACGGCGTCGATGCGGTCATCGCGCCGGGTGTCCACCACGGGCTCCTTGACGCAGTCGGCCATGATGCGGGCCACCTGCTGGTGCAGCGCCAGCACCTGCTCGCGCGCATCGCCCGGGCGGGCCGGGGCCTGCAGCTGTGGCGCGACCAGGACACGTGCCTCGGGGCCGTCCAGCCATTGCAGCAGTTCGCGCGCGCCGTCCTGGCGCACGCCCACGGTGGACAGCACGGGCATGCCCAGGGCGCGTGAAAGCGCCTCGCGGTCGATATCGATGCCCTGGCGCCTGGCCATGTCGCTCATGTTGAGCACCAGCAGCATGGGCAGGCCCAGGCGCTGGGCTTCCAGCACCAGGCGCAGGTTCAGGCGCAGGTGGGTGGCGTCGGTGACGCAGACCAGCAGTTCGGGAGGCGCCTCGCGCGCGTGGCGGCCCGAGACGATGTCGCGCGTGATGCGTTCGTCCTCGCTGTGGGCATGCAGGCTGTAGGTGCCCGGCAGGTCCAGCACGCGCACGCGCCGGCCGCTGGCCGTGCTCAGCCAGCCTTCCTTGCGCTCCACGGTCACGCCAGCGTAGTTGGCCACCTTCTGGCGTGCGCCGGTCAGCAGGTTGAACAAGGCTGTCTTGCCGCAGTTGGGGTTGCCCAGCAAGGCCAGGCGCAGTGCGGAATCACCGCTGCCGCCCTGGGCAGGCTGCAGCGGCTGGATGAGTTTGGGAGAGGACGACGCGCTCATGCCACCGCCTCCGGCGCCACGCGCACCAGGGCCGCCTCATGGCGGCGCAGTGCGAACGTGGCCTGGCCCACGCGCACGGCCAGCGGGTCGTCGCCCGGAAAGCCTGCGGCCAGGATTCGAACGGGCTCGCCCGGCAGGAAACCGATTTCCATGAGACGCAGCAGCAGTTCCTGCTCGGCCGTGTCGCGCGCCGCATGGAGCTCGACCACGCGCGCCGGAACCTGGCGCGGCAGCGCATCCAGGGTGATGGCCGCAGCGGTGGCCAGGCTGGGGGAATGGGGAGGCGCGGGCAGCGCAGACGGAGCCGTGGCGTCCGTCCCGGGATTCATCGAATGCATGGCGTGTTGTATCAACTGATTTTTATTCTCATTTTGATTTTGATCGAATCCCGGCGGGAAGCCCGCGCATGGTATCGGAGTAAGGGACAGGGTCTTGCCAAATGGCCGTCATGGTTTTTGGCCGGTTCCAGGCGCCTCGCGCGCGTGCGCGCGACAATCGCGCTCCCACGATCCGCACCTGCACCTGCTCCTGCTTGCCCACGCCATGACCCATCCCTGCCTGAGCTGCGGCGCCTGCTGCGCGTCGTTCCGCGTGGACTTTTCCGTGCACGAGTCGCAGGAGCATGGCGGCCGCGTGCCGGCCGGGCTGATCGAGGAAGTCACCGACCACACCTGCCGCATGCGCGGCACGGACTGGTCGCGCCCGCGCTGCGCAGCGCTGGTGGGCAAGGTGGGCGAGAAGGCCTATTGCGGCATCTATGAATGGCGGCCTTCGCCGTGCCGCGAATTCGCGGCCGGCAGCGATGCCTGCAACCGCGTGCGCGTGCGCCATGGCATGCAGGCGCTGGACAGCGGCCTGCTGTAGCAACCAGCCAGGCGCAGCCGGCCGCCAGCAGCCGCCACCACCAGCCGTTATTCCACGGGCAGCCCCGCCAACTGCCCCTTGAACTCCTGCAGCGAGAAATGCGTGTGCACCTGGCGCACGCCGGGCAGCCGGTGCAGGCGGGTGAGCAGCAGGTCCGAATAGGCATCGAGATCGCGCGCCACGACGACCAGCAGGAAGTCCTCCGGCCCCGAGATGCCGTGGAACATCACGACCTCGGGAATGGCGCAGACCGCTTCCTGGAAGTGGCGCGAGGACTCCTCGTTCTGGTGGTCTATGCCCACCATCACGAAGGCCAGCACGCCAAAGCCGATGGCGCGCCGGCTCAGCGCGGCGTGGTAGCCGGTGATCACGCCCTCATCCTCCAGCCGCTTGATGCGCCGCCACGACGGCGATTGCGACAAGTGCACGCGTTGCGCCAATTCGCCCGAGGTCAGCCGCGCGTTGTCCTGCAAGGCGCGGATCAGCAGCCGGTCCGTTCTGTCGATCTCGATTGACATAAACCACCTATGAATTCATGTTTCACAGAATAACTTATCCAAGATCAAGCGCATTTAGGGATAACTACTAAACGCCCTGCGAAGGCCGTAACTAGCATCCGCCTCCGAAGCCCCCCACAGCAACGGAGACAACAACCCATGCCAGCCTTCGAAGACATCGTCCAGCGCGAAGCCGGACTCCAACAGCAGCTGTCCGCAGGACAGATGACCATGATCGCCATCGGCGGTGCCGTCGGCACCGGCCTGTTCCTGGGCAGCGGCTTTGCCATCGGCTTCGCCGGGCCCAGCGTGCTGATCAGCTATGCCATCGGCGCGCTGATCTCGCTGCTGCTGATGGGCTGCCTGGCCGAGATGACGGTGGCCCACCCGACCTCGGGCTCGTTCGGCGCCTATGCCGAGCACTACATCGCCCCCTGGGCCGGCTTCGTGGTGCGCTATGCCTACTGGGCCTGCGTGGTGCTGGCCGTGGGCACCGAGGTGACGGCCGTGGGCCTGTACATGGGCTACTGGTTCCCCGAGGTGCCGCGCTGGGCCTGGGTGGTGATCTTCTCGGGCGCGCTGATCGGCGTGAACATGATGAGCGTCAAGGCCTTCGGCGCCGTGGAGTACAGCTTCTCCATGATCAAGATCATCGCCATCGTGGCCTTCATCGTGGTCGGCGCCTGGGTGGTGTTCGGCACCCGTCCGGTCGGCGTGGGCTTTGCCAACTACGTCAACAACGGCGGCTTCTTCCCCAACGGCCTGTGGGGCACCTGGGTGGGCGTGATCATCGCCATCTTCAGCTACCTGAGCATAGAGATGATCGCCGTGGCCGCCGGCGAGGCCAAGGACCCGCAGCGCGCCGTCACCAGCGCCTTCCGCTCCACCATGGTGCGCCTGGTGGTGTTCTACCTGGCCACGATCGCGCTGATGCTGGCCATCGTGCCGTGGTCGGCCGCCGGCAAGGACGGCAGCCCCTTCGTGAAGGTGATGGAGATCATCGGCCTGCCCGGCGCGGCCAGCGTGGTCAATTTCGTGGTGCTGGTGGCGGCCCTGTCGGCCATGAACAGCCAGCTGTACATCACCACCCGCATGATGTTCAGCCTCTCGCGCGCCGGCCATGCGCCCGCCGTGCTGGGCCGCGTGAACTCGCGCGGCGTACCTCTGCCGGCGCTGCTGCTGTCCTGCCTGGGCATTGCCGTGGCCACGCTGTTCAACATCATCAATCCCGAGCAGTCCTTCATGCTGATGATGGCCGTGGCCATGTTCGGCGCCATGTTCACCTGGTTCATGATTTTCGTGACCCACCTGTTCTTCCGCATCCACTGGGTGCGCCAGGGCAACAAGCCGCTGGCCTTTCGCATGTGGGGCTTCCCGGTGCTGACGCTGCTGGGCGCGGCTCTGATGCTGGCTGCCCTGGTGTCCACGCTGTTCACCGACGTGTTCCGCCTGACCGTGCTCACCGGCCTGCCCTTCCTGCTGCTGCTGGGCGCCATCTACGCCATCTGGTACCGCAGGCCGGCCGGACAGACCGCAACCGCACCTCAAGCCATTGCCCCAACCCAGGCCCGGTGACATCCGGCTCCCGTTTTTCTCCCTCCCTTAGAAACATGACGACTCTTGCCCCCCTCGATACCGCCCGCGCCTCGATGTTCAGCCACGTCCCGCCCTACCCCGGAGATCCCATCCTGTCGCTGATGGAAGCCTTTCAGCAGGACCCGCGCGCCGACAAGGTCAGCCTGAGCATCGGCCTGTATTTCGACGAGGCTGGCCGCCTGCCTGTGCTGGACTCCGTGCGCCAGGCTGGCGATGCCCTGGCCCGCGAGCACAGCCCCAGCGGCTACCTGCCCATCGAAGGCATCGCCCCCTACCGCCAGCTGGTGCAGAACCTGGTGTTCGGCGCTGAGCACGAGGCCGTGCGCGCGCAGCGCATCGCCACCGTGCAGACCCTGGGCGGCTCGGGCGCGCTCAAGCTGGGCGCGGACTTCATCAAGCACTATTTCCCCGACGCCGAGGTCTGGCTCAGCGATCCCACCTGGGACAACCACCTGGCCATCTTCCAGGGCGCGGGCCTGCGCACCCACAGCTACCCCTACTACGACGCGGCCACGGGCAGCCTGCGCTTCGACGCCATGCTGCAGACACTGCGCGAACTGCCCTCGGGCAGCGTGGTACTGCTGCATGCCAGCTGCCACAACCCCACGGGCGTGGACCTGTCGCGCGAGCAGTGGCAGCAACTCATCCCCGTGATCGTGGAGCGCGGCCTGATCCCCTTCGTGGACATGGCCTACCAGGGCTTTGGCGACGGCCTCGATGAAGACGCCTGGTCCGTGCGCGCGCTGGCCGATGCGGGCGCCCAGGCCTTTGTGGCCAATTCGTTTTCCAAGAACTTCTCGCTGTATGGCGAACGCGTGGGCGGCCTCAGCGTGGTCTGCAACGATGCGGCCACGGCCGGCAATGTGCTGGGCCAGCTCAAGGCCACGGTGCGCAGCAACTATTCCTCACCCCCCACCCGTGGCGCGCGCCTGGTGCAGCAGGTGCTGGCGTCGCCCGAACTGAGCGCCCGATGGGCGCAGGAGCTGGCGCAGATGCGCGGCCGCATCAAGGACATGCGCGCCCAGCTGCACGGCGCGCTGCATGAACGCTTTGGCGAGCGACGCGACTTCGGCTTCCTGCTGACCCAGCGCGGCATGTTCAGCTACACCGGCATCAGCGAGCCCCAGGTCCACCGCCTGCGCGACGAGCACGGCGTGTACCTGATCCGCTCCGGCCGCATGTGCATGTCGGGCCTGTCCGGTGCCAACGTGCAGTACGTGGCCGACGCCATCGCCCGGGTGCTGGAGTCGCCGCAATGAGCGGCTGCCCCGTCCATGGCGGCCTGACCGAGCGCATCGTCGCCGAGGAAAGGGCGCAGCTGGATTTCAGCCAGTCCATGAGCTATGGCGACTACCTGCAGCTGGACGCCATCCTCGGCGCACAGCAACTGCTGTCGCCCACGCATGACGAGTTGCTGTTCATCATCCAGCACCAGACCAGCGAGCTGTGGATGAAGCTCATGCTGCACGAGCTGGGCGCGGCCACGGCCGCCGTGGCGACCGACCGCCACGCCGATGCCTTCAAGATGCTGGCCCGCGTGAGCCGCATCATGGAGCAGCTGGTGGGCGCCTGGTCGGTGCTGGCCACCATGACGCCCACCGAGTACACGGCCATGCGCCCGTATCTCGCCAGCTCCAGCGGCTTCCAGAGCTACCAGTACCGCTGCATCGAGTTCGCGCTGGGCAACAAGAATGCCGCCATGCTCCAGCCCCATGCCCACCGCCCGGACCTGCTGGCCCGGGTGGAGGCCGCATGGCGCGCACCTTCCCTGTACGACGAGGCCCTGCGCCTGCTGGCACGCCAGGGGCTGGCCATTCCTGCCGGGCACCTGGAGCGCGACTGGACCCTGCCCTACACGGCCAGCCCCGAGGTCGAGGCCGCCTGGGCGCAGGTCTACCGCGACCCGCAGTCGCACTGGGACCTGTACCAGCTCGGCGAAAAGCTGGCCGACATCGAGGACGCCTTCCGCCTGTGGCGCTTCCGCCATGTGACCACGGTCGAGCGCGTCATCGGCTTCAAGCGCGGCACCGGCGGCACGGGCGGCGTCAGCTACCTGCGCAAGATGCTGGACGTGGTGCTGTTCCCCGAAATCTGGTCCGTAAGAACGAAACTGTGACCCCTGAGCGGCTTTGCCGCTTCCCCCGCTCTCGCTGCGCGGGCGCGGGACGACACCATCGCTGCGGGACGGCCCTTGCTCGGCGTCCGCCGATGGGCCGCGCCAAGTTTCCGACGCAAGAACACCATGCCTTCGCATGTGGTCAAGACACAAGGAAAACACAAGGAAATCCATGAAGCAAATCATCGACGTGGGACTGCCGCCGCTCAAGCAGCCCTTCTCCTGGGCCGTCAAGGCCAGCGGCCAGATGCTGTTCACGGCCCACGGCCCCGTGCGGCCCGACGGCAGCATCGACACCGGCCCCATCGAACAGCAGGCGCGCCTGACCTTCACCAACCTGCGCAACGCGCTGCAGGCCGCAGGCGGCACGCTGGCGCATGTGACCCAGGTGCTGATCTACATGACCGACGTGGCCGACATGCCGGCCATCGACGCCGTGTACCGCGAGTTCTTCGAGGCGCCCTATCCCAACCGCTCCAGCATGGGGATTTCGGCGCTGGTGGTGCCGGGCATGAAGCTGGAGATCGTGGCCTACGCCATGCTCCCCTAGAGGATGTGACGGACATGCCGGCGCCCCGCAATTGCGTTCAATACAGGGGCGGCGTGCGGGGGGAGACTGCGGGCCTTGTGCAGTCCTGCGTCCGCGCGAAATCTCATGTCCTCCTCGCTGCTCGCCATGGGCGTCTTCACCCTCGTCGGCGCCATCACGCCCGGCCCCGTCAATGTGCTGGCCCTGCGCCACGGCGCAGCCCGCTCGCGCCTGGTCTCTGGCGCCTATGTGCTGGGCGCCAGCGCCAGCTATGCGGCCGTGGTCTGGGTCATGGGCCAGGGAGCACAGTGGCTGCTGCAGACGCTGCCGCAGCTGTCCACGGCCGCACAGTGGCTGTGCGCCGCCTATCTGCTGTGGCTGGCCTGGCGGCTGGCCAACGCGCCTGTGGGCCAGGCCGGTGCGCAGCAGCAGGCCGGATCGCAGCGCCCGCTGCAGGCCCTGCTGCAAGCGCTGTTGCAGGGCACGGCCGTGCAGACGCTCAACCCCAAGGCCTGGCTGGTGGCGCTGGCCGGCGTGGGCCTGTTCGTGCTGCCCCACGCGAATGCCCCGTGGGCGCTGCTGCAGTTTTGCGCCATTTCGCTGCTGGCCTGCCTGGTGGGGGTCGGCAGCTGGGCGCTGCTGGGGCAGCTGCTTTCGGGCTGGCTGCACACCGCGCAGCGCCAGCGGCTGTTCCACCGCCTGCTGGCCCTGCTGCTGGTCGCCAGCGTGGCCGCCATGCTGGCATGATGGCCGCCAGCCATTGCAGATGCCATGACCTCGACCTCTCCCCACCGCATCCACCGCCACCCGGCCGCCCCCTGGGCCGAGCTGCGCGACAGTGCGCGCTCGGCGCACTGCTTCCGGCTGCACATGCATGCCGAGTACTCGATCGGCATCGTGGACGCCGGCCGCACCATGTTCCACCATGCCCACGGCCCGCAGCCCGTGGAGACTGGCGGCGTGGTGCTGATCGAGCCCGGCGCCTGGCATGCCTGCAATCCCGAGCCGGGCGCGCCGTGGTCCTACCGCATGCTGTTCATCGATGCCGACTGGCTGCATGCACGGCTGGCCGTGGCTGCGCTGCGCTTTCCCCGTCGCACGCTCACGGATGCGGATATGACTCGCCTCGTAGATGGCCTGTGCCGCCCCGTCGATGGCACGGCGGCCGCCGACCGCCTGGCCCTGGGCCTGGAGCACCTGCTGGACCGCTGTGCCCAGCCCGCAGCCTTGCCCCTGCCCGGCGATGCGGCGGCCCTGGCCCCCGCGTTGCAGCGCCTGCACGCGGGACCCGATGCGGGCCTTACCGTGCAATCGCTGGCCCAGGAATGCGGCATGAGTGCCACGCGCTTCATCCGCCGCTTCAAGGCGGCCACGGGCATGACGCCCGGCAGCTACCGCCTGAACCTGCGCATCAACGGCGCGCGCCGCCTGCTGGCCACGGGCGCGCCACTGTCCGAGGCGGCCTATGCCATGGGCTTTGCCGATCAGGCGCACCTGCAGCGCGCCTTCAAGGCCCACCATGCGCTGACGCCGGGCTGCTACGCACGCGGCGCCTGAGCCGGCCGCGCCTGGGCCGGCCGCGCCTGGGCCGGACCCTCCCATGGTTTTGCTGCGGCCAGCCCGGGGCCGGCGGTGAAAGCGCAGATACTTACGCCTTCCGCTTTCAGCCCCCACCTGCCGCGCACCATGGCCGCCTTCCAAGACATTCAGCAACGAGAAACCGGCCTGCGCCAGCAGCTGTCCGCCGCCCAGATGGTGATGATCGCCATTGGCGGCGCCATCGGCACCGGCCTGTTCATGGGCAGCGCCTTCGCCATCGGCTTCGCCGGCCCCAGCGTGCTGGTCAGCTATGCCATCGGCGCGCTGATCTCGCTGCTGCTCATGGGCTGCCTGGCCGAGATGACGGTGGCCCACCCGACCTCGGGCTCGTTCGGCGCCTATGCCGAGCACTACATCAGCCCGCTGGCCGGCTTCATGGTCCGCTATGCCTACTGGGCCGCCGTGGTGCTGGCCGTGGGCATGGAGGTGACGGCCATAGGCATCTACATGGGCTACTGGTTCCCGGACGTGCCGCGCTGGATCTGGGTGCTGGTGTTCTCGGGCGCGCTGGTGGCCGTCAACGCCAGCAGCGTCAAGGCCTTCGGCCAGGTGGAGTACGGCTTTTCCATGGTCAAGATCATCGCCATCGTGGCCTTCATCCTGATCGGCGCCTGGGTGGTGTTCGGCTCGCAGCCCCAGGGCATCGGCTTTTTCAACTACACGGCCGATGGCGGCTTCTTCCCCAAGGGCCTGTGGGGCACCTGGGTGGCCGTGATCATCGCCATCTTCAGCTACCTGAGCCTGGAGGCCGTGGCCGTGGCGGCCGGCGAGGCCGAGGACCCCAGGCGCGCCATCACCCGGGCCTTTCGCACCACCATGGCACGCCTGGTGATCTTCTACCTGGCCACGATCGCGCTGATGCTGGCCATCGTGCCCTGGCAGCAGGCCGGCACGGACAAGAGCCCCTTCGTGAAGGTGATGGAGATCATCGGCATCCCGGGCGCTGCCAGCATCATCAACTTCGTGGTGCTGGTGGCCGCGCTGTCGGCCATGAACAGCCAGCTGTATGTGACCTCGCGCATGATGTTCAGCCTGTCGCGCGGCGGCTATGCGCCCTCGGTGTTCGGTCGGCTGAACAGCCGTGGCGTGCCCGTGGCGGCCATTGCCATCTCCTGCCTGGGCATTGCCGTGGCCGTGGCCGTGAACCTGTGGAAGCCCGAGGGCTCGCTGCTGTGGATGATGTCCGTGTCCATGTTCGGCGCCATGTTCACCTGGTTCATGATCTTCGTGACCCATCTGTTCTTCCGCGCGCGCTGGTCGCGCGAGCATCCGGGCCAGCGCCTGCAGTTCCGCATGTGGGGCTTTCCGCTGTTCACGCTGGCCGGCGCCGCGCTGATGCTGGGCGTGATCGTCACCACCTATTTCACCGAGGTCTTCCACATGACGCTGCTCACGGGCCTGCCCTTCCTGGGCCTGCTGGCCCTGGTCTACATGCTGTGGTACCGGCCCCGCGCGCAAGCAGCCCGCACATCCCCCAAGGAATGAAGCCATGACACGCAGGCTCTGGGACATCTCTCCCGCCATCCAGGCCGCCAGTGCCGTCTTTCCCGGCGACACGCCCTACAGCCAGCAATGGTGCGCCACCATCGGCCCCGGCTGCCCTGTCAATGTCAGCGCCATCACGCTGTCGCCCCATGTGGGCGCGCATGCCGATGCGCCGCTGCACTATGACGCGGACGGCGCCAGCATCGGCCACGTGGACCTGGACGCCTTCCTCGGCCCCTGCCGCGTGATCCACGCCATCGGCAAGGGTGGGCTGATCGAGTGGGAACACATTGCCCACGCGGTGACGGGCAGCCTGCCGCCACGCGTGCTGGTGCGCACCTACGAGCGCGCCCCCACCACCTGGGACCAGGAACTGGCCGCCTATGCGCCAGCCACGGTCGAGCGTCTGGCCGACCTGGGCGTCAGGCTCATCGGCATTGACACGGCCAGCATCGATCCGGCCAGCAGCAAGAGCCTGGACAGCCACCAGGTGATCCGCCGGCGCGGCCTGCGCGTGCTGGAGAACCTGGTGCTCGACGAGGTGGCCGAGGGCGACTACGAGCTCATCGCCCTGCCGCTCAAGCTGGTCGAGGCCGATGCCTCGCCCGTGCGCGCCGTGCTGCGCGCCCTGGCCTGATCCCTGCCCGCATTGCGGCGCCGGCCCTGCCCGCGCTTTTCGCCTTTTCGCCTTTTCGATACCCAAGGAGACCCCGTGACGAGCCTGCAAGACTGCCTCACCCTCGATGCGCAAGACCCGCTGCGCGCCCTGCGCGACCAATTCACGCTGCCCGAAGGCGTGATCTACCTTGACGGCAATTCGCTGGGCGCCAGCCCCCGCGCCGCCGCCGCGCGCGTGGCCGAGGTGGTGCAGCAGGAATGGGCGCAGGGCCTGATCCGCTCGTGGAACGATGCGGGCTGGATCAGCCTGCCCCAGCGCCTGGGCGACCAGTTCGCCCCCTGGCTGGGCGTGGGCGCGGGTGAGCTGGTGTTCACCGACACGGCCTCCATCAACCTCTACAAGGTGCTGTCGGCGGCGGCCCGCATCGCGCGCGAGGACGCGCCGCAGCGCAAGCGCCTGATCAGCGAGCGCAGCAACTTCCCCACCGACCTCTACATCGCCCAGTCGGTCTGCCAGGAATACGGGCTGGAGCTGGTGCTGCTCGAACCCGAGGAGATTGGCGGTGCGTTGACCGACGAGGTCGCCATCTGCATGCTCACCCATGTCAACTACCGCACGGGCGCCATGCACGACATGGCTGCCGTGACGGCTGCCGCGCAGGGCAAGGGCATTCTCTGTATCTGGGACCTGTGCCACAGCGCAGGCGCCGTGCCTGTCGATCTCAAGGGCGCCAATGCCGACTTCGCCATTGGCTGCAGCTACAAGTACCTCAACGGCGGCCCCGGTGCGCCGGCCTTTGTCTGGGCCCATCCGCGCCTGATCAACCGCTTCTGGCAGCCGCTGTCGGGCTGGTTCGGCCATGCCGAGCCCTTCAAGTTCGTGCCCGACTACCACCCGGCCCAGGGCATACAGCGCTACCTGTGCGGCACCCAGCCCATGGTCAGCCTGAGCGTGCTGCAGTGCGGCCTGGATGTGTTCACGGCCGTGGAGCCGCTGGGCGGCATGGACGCGCTGCGCAACAAGTCGCTGGCGCTGACCGACCTGTTCATCGCCCTGGTCGAGGAACGCTGCCAGGGCCACGGCCTGGGCCTGGCCACGCCGCGCGAGCACGGCCGGCGCGGCTCCCAGGTCTGCCTCACGCGCGAGGAGGGGCTGGGCGTGGACGGCAAGGACAGCGGCGCCTATGCCATCGTGCAGGCGCTGATCGCGCGCGGCGTGATCGGCGACTTCCGCAAGGGCGACGGCACGGGCCTGCACAAGGACATCCTGCGCTTCGGCTTCACGCCGCTGTACGTGGGATTCGAAGATGTCTGGCATGCCGTGGAGCACCTGCGCCAGGTGCTGGAATCGGGCGAATGGCGCAAGCCGGAGTTCAACCGCGTCAATGCGGTGACCTGAAAGCCTGAAGCCCGGCGCTCAGAACGCCGTGGACGACAGCGAGGCCCAGAGATGGGCGGCGACCAGGGCGCGCCAGGGCGCGAAGTCCCGCAGCCACAACTCGGTCTGCGCCGCATCCATGGCGTCCGTCTTCAGCAGCAGGGCCAGGGCCCGGCGCACGGCCACATCGCCGTGCAATGGGCCGTCCAGGTGGCCATAGCCGCGCAGCAGCATGTAGTTCACGGTCCACGGGCCTATGCCCTTGAGGGCCAGCAGCCGCTCGCGGATCTCGGCCACCGGCAGTTCAGGCAGGGCCGCCCAGTCGTCCAGCGGCAATTCACCCGACTGCACGGCCTGGGCCAGCAGACGCAGCGTGTGCGTCTTGCTCCGCGAAAAGCCGGCAGCGCGCAAATCCTCCTCGCCCAGCTGCGCCAGCTGGGCGGCCTCCGGCATGCACCACAGCTGCTGCGGCGCGTCGGCATGGCCATCGTGCAGCGCCACCGGCTGGCCGGCTGCGGCGATCAGGCGGCGGCGCAGCGACACGGCTGCAGCCACGCTGATCTGCTGTCCGGTGACGGCCCAGCTCAGCGCCTCCCAGGGCGTGCAGGCCGCGGGTACATGCAGGCCACGCTGGCGCGCCAGCAGCGGCCCCAGCCGCGCATGGCGGCCAAAACGGCGCTCGAATTCGCCCACATCCTGGGACAGACCGAACATGCGCCGCAGCATGGCGGCCAGCACGTCGTCCATACCGGTGATTGCGCCTGCCTCGGCGGGCAGGCGCCAGCGGGCCTGCACCACGGCCGCCCCTTCGCAATGCTGCGTCAATTCCAGGGTCAGCAGCGTGGGAAGGCCTTTCCACATCAGGCCCTTGTGCATGCGGATGGTGGCGCCGTCCTGCAGATCGCATTCGGACAGGCGCTGGGAATCGCGCCGGTGGAAACCCCAGAACTCGGTCATGCGGTAGCCGGCCGGCAGCGTCAATTGCTGCTCTGCGCCATGGCTGTGACCGGTGCGCCGCCCGATCATGCCTTGCCGGCCTGGCGCAGCGGGGCTCGGCCGCTCTCCCGCCCTGTCTCCGGGACAGCGGCCTCCTGCGCCTGGCGCGCCTCGCGCAGCAGCAGGGCACGCTTGCGCTCCACGCCCCAGCGGTAGCCGGAGATGCTGCCGTCGTTGCGCACCACGCGGTGGCAGGGCACGGCCACGGCAATCGGGTTGGCAGCGACGGCGCTGGCCACGGCGCGGGCGCCCGTGGGCATGCCCAGGCGCAGGGCCAGTTCGGAATAGCTCAGGGTCTGGCCGGCCGGAATGGCGCACAGCGCCTGCCACACGCGCTGCTGGAAGACCGTGCCCTGCACATCCAGCGGCAGCGCCAGGCCGCGGCGCGGCTGCTCGACCAAGGCCACGACCTGGGCCACGGTGTGCTCGAAGCCCGCATCGCCACCCACCAGCTCGGCCAGCGGAAAGCGCTGCTGCAGGTCCTGCACCAGGGCCTCGGCGTCGTCGCCCAGCAGCACGCAGCACACGCCGCGCTCGGTGCAGGCCACGAGGATGCTGCCCAGCGTGCATTCGGCCACGGCAAAGCGGATGGTCTGGCGCATGCCGCCGCGCCGGTAGTCGCCGGGCGCCATGCCCAGCATGGCGCCTGCGTCGCGGTAGAAACTGCTGCTGGCCGCATAGCCGCTGGAGTAGGCCGCATCGGTGACCGAGTCGCTCTGGCCCGGCTGCAGCGCCGCGCGCAGCGCGCGGGCCCGGTGGGCCTTGGCGTAGGCCTTGGGCGTGAGGCCCGTGGCCTGCTTGAACAGGCGGTGCAGCTGCCAGGGGCTCAGCCCGGAGCGCTCGGCCAGCGATCCCAGGGCCGGGGGAGGCTCCTCGGTTTCCAGCCAACGGCAGCATCGGGCCACCAGGGCCGCTGGGTGGGCGCAGGCATCGCTGGATGGATTCATGGCTTTGTTGGACACGGCGCGTCTTTCGGAGTCATCGGATGCCCTACTCTACGCAGCCCGGTGCGCCCGCGCATCCCGCTTCTTGCAAGCCGCAGGATTTCAGCGCGGGATTCGGTTACGCTGCGCCCTGCATTTTCCGCGTCGAGACTTGCGAGACTCCCACATGACCACCGAACACTCCGGCTGTCCCATGAACAGCCCCGGCCGCACCGAATCCATCGTCAAAGAGGAGCGCGCCCAGCTGGACTTCAGCCAGTCCATGAGCTATGGCGACTACCTGCACCTGGACCAGATCCTCACGGCACAGCATCCGCTGTCGCCCGCGCATGACGAGATGCTGTTCATCATCCAGCACCAGACCAGCGAGCTGTGGATGAAGCTGATGCTGCACGAGGTCCGCGCCGCCACGGCCGCCATCGCAGGCGGCACGCGTGCCGACGCCTTCAAGATGCTGGCCCGCGTGAGCCGCATCATGGAGCAACTGGTCAGCGCCTGGACCGTGCTGTCCACCATGACCCCGCCCGAGTACACGGCCATGCGTCCCTACCTGGCCAACTCCAGCGGCTTCCAGAGCTACCAGTACCGCTGCATCGAGTTCTCGCTGGGCAACAAGAACGCCGCCATGCTCCAGCCCCATGCCCACCGGCCCGACCTGCTGGCCCAGGTGGAGACGGCATGGCGCTCGCCCTCGCTCTACGACGTGTCCCTGCAGCTGCTGGCGCGCGAGGGCATCGACGTGCCCGCCGACCGGCTGGAGCGCGACTGGACCCAGCCCTATGAGGCCAGCGAGGGCGTCAAGCAGGCCTGGATCACCGTCTACCGCGATCCCCACAAGCACTGGGACCTGTATCAACTCGGCGAAAAGCTGGCCGACATCGAGGACGCCTTCCGCCTGTGGCGCTTCCGCCACCTGACCACGGTGGAGCGCGTCATCGGCTTCAAGCGGGGAACGGGCGGCACGGGCGGCGTCAGCTATCTGCGCAAGATGCTGGACGTGGTGCTGTTCCCCGAGATCTGGGCGCTGCGCACCGAGCTGTAAGGACTGGCGGGCGCCACCGACGGCAGACCGCTGCGGTGGCGACAGCGCGCATGCGCGCAAACGGGTAAGCTGCGGCGCCAGGAGAAATACCGTGTCCGCAGCGCCACAACAGCCCCCACACAACAACACACACACAGAGGCTTCGCAGACCTCCCCCGCAGCACCGCCGCCGCGCAGCCAGCTGCTGTGGGCCATGCTGCTGTCCCTGCTCTCGGCCTTTGCGCTGAGCCAGGCCTTTCGCACCATCACCTCGGTCATGGCCACGGGTCTTCAGCAGGATTTCGGGCTCACGGCGCAGTCGCTGGGCGCCTTCGCCGGCCTGTTCGGCCTGTCCTTCGGCGTGGCCCAGCTGCTGATGGGCATTGGAATGGACCTCTACGGCCTGCGGCGCACGGTGCTGCTGTCGTTTCCGCTGGCGATCGCGGGGTCGGCACTGTCCGCCGCCGCACCCAACTACGGCTGGCTGATGGTGGGCCAGTTGCTGATCGGCGTGGGCTGCTCGCCCGCCTTCCTGGCCTGCACCATGTTCATCTCGCGCCACTTCCCCATCGATCGCTTCGCCTTCCTGTCAGGCGTGGGCATGGGCGTGGGCGGACTGGGGCTGCTGTTCACGGGCACGCCGCTGGCCTGGCTGGTCCAGCACTACGGCTGGCGTTCGGGCTTTGCCCTGCTGGCCGTGATGGCGGCCGCTTCATGGCTGCTGATCTGGTGGCGCGTACATGAGCCTGTACGCACCGGCGCGCAGGCCGGTCCCAAGGAAAGCTGGGGCGTGGCGGCGCGCCGCCTGGCCGAGCTGTTCACGCTGCCGCACACGCTGGGCATCGTCCTGCTGGCCATGGCCTGCTATGCGTCGTTTCTGGCGCTGCGCGGCCTGTGGCTGGGGCCGCTGCTCATACACCGCTACGGCTTCTCGCTGGTGGAAAGCGGCAATGTGGCCCTGGTGGTCTCGATGATCTCGCTGTTCAGCCCCGCGATTTTCGGCCGCATGGACCCCGGTGCGGGCCGGCGCCGGCGCTGGCTCAACAACTACTCCCTGCTCATGGGCAGCCTGTTCATGGTCATGGCCTTCCTGCACCACGCCTGGGCCAATGTGGCGCTGATATTCGCCATGGGCCTGCTGTCCGGCTACTCCGTGCTGCAATACGCCGATGTGCGGGCCTCCTACCCGCCCGAGCTGACCGGCCGCGCGCTGTCGCTGTTCACCATGGCCATGTTCCTGGGCGTGGCCCTGGTGCAGTGGTTCACGGGCTGGGTCGCCGCCTGGGCCGAAGCCTGGGGCGTGGAGCCCTACAAGGCGGTGATGATCTCGATTGCCGCCACCCTCGTCGGTGCGTCGACCGCGTTCCGTTTCCTGCCATCCTCACCACTGCTGCGCCAGGCATCCGCCGCCTAGCGGCCGCAGTCTCTGTCTCTACAAGGCGTTGGCGGCCGAGCCGTCGCCACGGTACAGCCAGGGCAGATCCATCAGCCGGGAGCCCAGCAGGCGCAGCGACAGGTCACGCCCCCAGCGCACCGGACCCGTGGCATGGAAGATGCGGCCATTGCGCTGCGAGCGTGCCTGCACGCGCGCATTGCGCTGCCAGCGATTGAGCGCATAGCGGCGCAGGCGCATGTTGACGTCCAGGTCATGCATGGACAGGGCGCGCTGCAGCTCCGCTGCATCTTCAATCGCCATGCCGGCGCCCTGGGCCAGATAGGGGCGCATGGGGTGGGCGGCATCGCCCAGCAAGGCCACCACGCCGCGCGCCATCTGCGCGGCCGATTGCACGGGGGGACGATCCCCCACCGGCCACAGCCGCCAGTCACCGCCGGCTGCAGGCACATGCTGCACCAGGTCCAGCAGCTGGGGGCAACTGCCCTGCAGCACCCGCACCAGATCATCGAGATTGCCCGCGTGGTCCCAGTTCGCCAGATCCTCAGGCGCCGGGCCCTGGATGATGATCACCAGGTTCTGCAGCTCCCCGCGGCGCACGGGGTACTGAATGGCATGCATGCGCGAGCCCAGCCAGGCCGTGACATCGGTGGCCCGCAGGCGCTTGGGCAACTGGGCCTGGTGCACCAGGGCGCGGTAGGCCAGGTGTCCGGTGACACGCGGCGGGCCGTCGCCCAGCAACTGCTGGCGCAGAACGCTGCGCACGCCATCGGCGGCGACCAGGGCATCGCCTTCGATCAGCTTGCCGGCCCGGGTTCGCACGGTGACCACGCCGTCGGTCTCGGAAAAGCCCTCGATGGGCTGGCCCAGGTTCAGGTGCATGCCCGGATAAGTCTGAGCAGCTTCCTGCAGCAATTGCTGCAGATCGGCCCGGTGGATGGTGGCGTAGGCCGCGCCATAGCGTTGTACGGACTCGCTGCCCAAGGGCATATGCGCCAATTCCTGCCCGGTGACTGCGCTGCGCACGCGCAGGCTGCCCGGCAGTGCCACCACCTGCTGCAGCGGTTTTTGCAGGCCCCAGGCCTGAAGCCGCCGCACGACATTCGGACCGATCTGGATTCCGGCGCCCACTTCACTGAGCGCGGCCGCCTGCTCGAAAAGACGCACCTCCCAACCCGCCCGCGACGCACCGATGGCGGCGGCCAGGCCACCAATGCCGCCGCCGGCAATCAACACCTGCTTGTTCATGTGCGTATTGTGCCTCTGCGGCCCCCCATGGTGGCCGGGGCCTGATTATTCAAGTCGGACACCGCTGAAGAAAATCAACAAAATGCTCGGAATTTTCTGAGGCATGCGCGCATCCCCGGGGGCATTGAGACGCATCAAGATCCCAAAAACAGGCATCTCGACATGCACCAACTGCCATAAAGGACATCGCCCCGCCATCACCTGTGCGGCACGGCCAAGAATCCGCCTTTGCATCGCCGCTCTGGAAATGTCCATGCACGGTTGCACACTTGACGCCGAAGATGATAGCGATTCTCACCTGAGACAATCTTTGGACAAATGGCTGTGCCAATGAAAAAAGCCCGCACAGGGCGGGCTCTTTCATGCGCGACGGGAAAATCAGATGACAAATTTCTCACGGTCCTGATTCTGAATCCACTTTGGCGGCTTGCCACGTCCGGTCCAGGTTTGGCCGGTTGCGGGATCGCGGTACTTGGGAGCCACTTTGGCGCCGCTTGTGCCAGCGGTACGACCACGAGTTGCAGGAAACACATCATCGGCAGTCAGTCCGTATTCGGCAATCAAGTTGCGAACCTGTCCCACGGCGTCGGCAAGCTCGCGCTTGCGTGCTTCCTGGATCTGTTGCTCCAGTTCCTGTCGCTGCTTCAGCAGTTCCTTGTAAGAGCTCATGGTATGCGCCTTGAAAGTAGTTTAAGAGCTTTCATTATAAAAACATAATCGCCCCATGACGCAACATGCATGTAAGCAAAACCCACAATATCGCCGCTGCCTATTGCGAAGAATAGTTCTCGGATAAATCCGATATGGCCAGCACCTTGTCAATGCGTTTGCCATCGAGATCGATGACCTCGAAGATCCAGCCCGCACAGCTGACGCGTTCCCCCAGAATGGGCAAATGGCCGCTTTCTGCCATGAGAAGGCCCGCCACGGTGTTGTATCGACCGCGGTGCTCATCAGGCAGATCCCGAATATCGAGGCGCACCTTCAGCTCCGATATGGGCATCAGGCCATCCAATAGCCAGGAGCCATCCTCACGCTGCATGGCCCAGGCTTCTGCCTCGGTCACAGGCTGTAACTCGCCGGTAATCGCCTCTAGCAAATCCCGGGGTGTCATGATGCCCTGCACCACGCCATATTCATCCACCACAAACACCATGCGCCCGGACCGGGCACGCAATTGCTCCAGCAACTCCATGGCGCTGAGCGTCTCGGGCAGGAAAGATGCCGGCAGCACATGTTCGTAAAGCGTGGTGCCCGCGGCATCCGAGCCCAATGCCAGCAGGCGCGCCACGCTGATGATGCCGACCACGTCATCCAGCGAATTGCGGCACACCGGGTACCAGGAATGCCCGCCCTTCGAGTGGTCGTCGGCCGAGGCCTGCAATGCCTCGGTGACGGTCATGTCGGCATCCAGCCATTGCACGTCGCCGCGCGGGACCATGATCGACGTCAGTGAGCGGTCATCGAGGTGAAAGACGTTTTGCACCATCTGGTGCTCGTTGGCCTCGATCACTCCGGCATCCCGCCCTTCGGCGAGGCTTGCCACGATTTCCTCTTCGGTCACGGAGCGCGCTGCGGATTCATTGATGCGCAGCAGGGTCAGCATGGCGCGCGTGGAAAAGGCCAGCAGCCGCACAAAGGGCTTGGCGGCCGAAGCCACCCAGGTCATGGGCCGGGAAACCACCGTGGCCACGGTTTCGGGATAAAGCTGGCCTATGCGCTTTGGCACCAGCTCTCCGAAGACGATGGTGACGAAGGTGATCACGGTCACGACCAGCGCCGTGGCAGAAATGCTGGCCGCGCGTTCCGGAACGCCCAGGCCCAGCAGCCATGCGGCCAGCCCGTCACTGAAGGCCGCCTCTCCCAAAATGCCGTTGAGCAGGCCGATGGAGGTGATGCCAACCTGCACCGAAGAAAGAAATTGCGTGGGGTTTTCGAGCAAGGCCAGTGCCGCCACCGCACCCTTGTCGCCTGTTTCAGCCAGTGCCACCAACCGAGCCTTGCGGCTGGAGGCCAGTGCCAATTCGGACATTGCAAACACCCCATTGAGCAGCGTAAGCAACGCGATCAGCAGAAAATCCATGGTTCGTATATCAGAAAGAAGACCATGGCACTTTACTGTATCGGCGATATCCAGGGATGCCACGACGCCTTTGAGCGCCTGCTGCGCCGCGTGGATTTTTCCGCCAGCCGCGATACCTTGTACATCCTGGGCGACCTCGTGAACCGCGGTCCGGAATCGGACAAGGTGCTGCGCACCTGCATGGCCGCTGGCGATTCCATGCGCGCCCTGCTGGGCAACCACGACCTGCACCTGCTGGCCGCCGCCCAGGGCGTGCGACGCAGCAGCCGGCGCGACACGCTGGCCCGGGTGCTGGATGCGCCCGATCGCGATCAGCTGCTGGACTGGCTGCGCCACCAGCCGCTGGCGCGCAGCCACCGCACGGCGCATGGCGAGGAACTGCTGATGGTGCATGCCGGCGTGCTGCCGCAGTGGAGCAGCCAGGACGTGATGGCGCTGGCGGGCGAGGTGCATGCGGTACTGTGCAGCAAGCAGTTGCCCGATTTCTTGCAGGCCATGTACGGCAACCAGCCCGATCGCTGGTCACCCGACCTGCTGGGATGGGAGCGCCTTCGCGTGATCGTCAACGCCTTGACCCGGCTGCGCTTTTGCACCGCACAGGGTGTCATGGATTTCGACAGCACCGAGTCGGCCGAGCAGGCGGCACCCGGCCTCATGCCCTGGTTCGATGTGCCGGGCCGCGCCACGGCGAGCGCAACAATTGCGTTTGGCCACTGGTCCACGCTGGGCCACATCAACCGGCCCGATCTGGTGGCGCTGGACACCGGCTGCGTCTGGGGCGGATGCCTGAGCATGATGCGTTTCGGCGATCACCTGGCAGACCGGGAACTGATCCAGGTGGACTGCCCGCAGGCTCAGGCCCCGGGCTGACCTGGACGACGCCGATGAGCGAGCGCCCATGAAAAATGGCCCCCACGCTCCCCTTGCTGCGCAAGGTCCGCTGCCCCCCGAGGGGGGAGCTTTTTCATCTTGGGGCGGCCCGGCGATGAAAAAACGCCTGCAAGGCAGGCGTTTTTCGTGAGGCAGGCGTCTTGCGCGGTGCTCAGACCTCGGAAGTGGCGGCGGGTGCCACAGGCGGGACAGGCGCGACGGGCGCCTTGAACAACGCGGCCAGCTTGCGCTTGGGCTTGATGCCGCCGCCCGCCTTGGGCGCGGAAGCAGCACCCTGGCTGTCCCAGCTCGCATCGACGCTGGCGGCTGCCTCGTAGGGCTTGTCGAAGAACGGGTCCGAGTGCGCCGGGCGCTGGGCCATGCGCGAGCCGCGATGGCCAAAACCTGCACTGCCCCGCGACGCATCACCGCCGCGATCGCCACGCTCGGCGCCGCGATCCCGTTCACGACCGTAACCGCCGCTGCCTTGGCGCGGCAGCTCGTCAAAACGATGACCACGCGGCGCGCTGCCACGGAAATCTTCCATGGGGCAGGCCTCGACGTCGATCTTCTTCTTGATGAGCTTCTCGATCTCGCCCACCAGGCGCGCATCGTGGTTGGTCACCAGGGTCACGGCAATGCCGGAGGCGCCTGCACGGCCCGTGCGGCCAATGCGGTGCACATAGTCTTCGGCGTTGAAGGGCACGTCGTAGTTGAAGACGGCCGGCACGTCCTTGATGTCCAGGCCACGGGCCGCGACATCGGTACACACCAGCAGATCTACCTCGCCGCGCTTGAAGGCTTCAAGCGCCTTCAGGCGCTCGTCCTGGCTCTTGTCGCCGTGCAGCGCCGTTGCGCGCAGGCCATCACGCTCCAGGGCACGCGTCAGGCGCGCACAGCCCAGCTTGCTGTTGGAGAAGACGAAGGCCTGGCGGATGCCGCGCTGCTTGAGAAGGGAGCGCAGCGCATAGCGCTTGTCGTCGTCGCTGACGCTGTAGAAGCGCTGCTCCACCGTGGAAGCCGTCTCGTTGGGGCGGGCCACCTCGATGGTGACGGGGTCCTGCAGGTAGCTGCTGGCCAGGCGCTTGATCTCGGGCGAGAAGGTGGCGCTGAACAGCAAGGTGGTGCGTGTCTTGGGCAGGTGCGACAGGATGCGCTGCAGATCGGGCAGGAAGCCGATGTCCAGCATGCGGTCTGCCTCGTCCAGCACCACGTACTCGACCTGGTTGAGCACGGCGTTCTTGGCTTCGATGTGGTCAAGCAGGCGGCCCGGCGTGGCCACCAGCACCTCGACCCCCTTCTTGAGCTCCAGCGTCTGCGGCTTCATGTCCATGCCGCCGAACACCACGGTGCTGCGCAGCTTGGTGTACTTCGCATACTGGGCGATCTGCTGGGCCACCTGGTCCGCCAGTTCGCGTGTGGGCAAAAGCACCAACGCCCGCACGGGGTGGCGTGCAGGCGAAGCGGAGGTATTTTCGTGGCGCATCAGCCGCTGCAGCAACGGCAGCGAGAACGCCGCCGTCTTGCCGGTGCCGGTCTGGGCGGCGCCCATGACATCCTTGCCGGTCAGAACGACCGGAATGGCCTGTGCCTGGATGGGCGTCATGGACTCGTAGCCCATGTCGGCCACGGCGCGCGCCAGGGACTCAGCCAGCTGGAGATTGGAGAAAGAGCTTGTCATTGAGAGCGCTATTGTCGCACCTAGCGCGATTTGTGCGTTGCAATAACGCCAATTGGCACCTGGACAAGCATGGCGTTGTGTGAGCGCAACCCGCAAAAACCCGGTATGAGGGCCCGCAATGCGGGCATTTTTTCGTCGCCGGACAGCCTCCAGATGAAAAAGCGGCCCCTCGCAGGGGCCGGCGAAGCTTGCGCAGCAACGCGAGCGTGGGGGTACTTCTCAGAGGGAAGCAGCCGAAAAAGTGTCGCAGGACTTGACGCTGCCGGTACGCAGGCCGGTGCTGAACCAGCGCTGGCGCTGGGCGCTGGTGCCGTGCGTGAAGCTGTCCGGCACCACGGCACCGCCGCCTGCGCGCTGCAGGGCGTCGTCGCCGATCTTGGATGCCGCATTCATGGCCGACTCCACATCGCCCTGCTCCAGGATCTGGCGGGCGCTTTGCGCGCGGTTGGCCCAGACGCCGGCCAGGCAATCGGCCTGCAGTTCCAGCTTGACCGACAGATGGTTGTACTCCACCTTGCTGACGCGGCCACGGGCGCGGTCCACCTGGGCGCTGATGCCCAGCAGGTTCTGCACGTGGTGACCCACCTCATGGGCAATCACATAGGCCTGGGCGAAATCGCCGGGCGCGCCCAGCTGGTTCTTGAGCGTTTCGTAGAAGCCCAGGTCGATATACACCTTCTGGTCGGCAGGGCAGTAGAACGGCCCCATGGCCGACTGCCCCGTGCCGCAGGCCGTGGGCGTTGCGCCACGGAACAGCACGAGCTTGGGATCGGTATATTGGGCGCCGCCCTGGCGGAACACATCGCGCCAGACATCTTCGGTATCGGCAAGCACGGTGGAAACAAAGCGGGCGAGCTTGTCATCGGCCGGAGGCTTGTGGGCCGGGCCCTGAGGCTGCTGCACCTGCACCGGCGAGCCGCCGCTGAGCGCCCCCAGGATGGTCAGCGGGTTGATGCCCAGCACCCAGCCGCCGACCAGGGCGATGACGATGGTGCCGATGCCTATGCTGCGTCCGCCGAAGACGGGGCCGCCGCCGCCGCCACCCTCGTCACGGCGGTCTTCCACATTGTCCGACTCGCGGTTGCCTTCCCATCTCATGGTGTTCACTCCTGGATCTGTGCTGCAGCCTGCAGCATCGGGCGGCGATATTACGTCGGAACCTGCGGGCCCGCAGCGACCGCAGTCCCGGCAATGATACGGCGTGTATCAGCGCACGGGCTGCACCGCCATGGGGGCGGTGGCCGGTGGCGCCTGGCTGCGCAGGACCTGCTCGCGGGCCACCAGCGCCATGGCGGCCAGCATCGCGGCGACGATGCCCAGGCCGATGACGACCACCAGGCCCAACCCCCATCCGCCGCGCCTGCGCCGCTCGCGTGCCGGCTCGCCGGGCCTGCGGGGCGCGGGCGCCTGCTCGCTGGGCGGCTGCTCGCGCTGCCACGGCTCGGGCGCGGGTCCGCGCCGCTGCTGCTCATAGCGCGGAGCCGATTCCTTGCGCGGAGCTTCGGGCCGCGCCGAACCGTCCCAGCGGGGCTCTTCGCGCGGATAAGAAGGCTTTTGTGACATAGGCGACATCGTAGTGCCTGCGCAGGCCCTCACGGGCCTGTGCGCAGCACTGGACACATCGTGAATTGGTCGATCCAAGCCTACTGTGTACAGTCGCGGCCATGAGCCATTCCAGCATGCCCTCCTCCACCGCCCTTGACGCCCAGGCCACGGCCGGGCTGTTGCCCTGGAACGAACTGGCCGACGAGATCGCCGCCCTGCTGCTGCAGCCCCAGGCAGCGCAGGTGCCGGCGCGCATCGTGATGCCCCTGCCGGCCGGTGGCAGCCTGTTTTGCATGCCCGCCACCGACGGCCAGGTGGCCATGACCAAGCTGATCAGCTTCACGCCCGGCAACGCCGGCACGCCGCGCGCCACCATCCAGGGGGATGTGGTGGTCTTCGACGTGGCCACGGGCGAGCGCCGCCTGATCCTGGACGGCCCCACGGTCACGGCGCGGCGCACGGCCGCCGTATCGCTGCTGGCCGCGCAAAGGCTGGCGCCGAATCCGCAGGGTCCGTTGCTGATCGTGGGCGCCGGCGTGCAGGGCCTGGCCCATTTGCAGGCCTTTGCCGCTGGCCTGGGCGTGCGCGAGGTTCTGGTGGCATCGCGCAGCGCGCAGAGCGCCCAGGCGCTGGTCGGCCAGGCCCGGGCCATGGGACTGCAGGCCACCGCGGTAGAAGATGTGGAGGCGGCGGCGCGCCATTGCCCGCTGATCGTGACCTGCACGCCCGCCCGGGCCGTGGTGCTGCGCGATGCGCCGCGCAGCGATGCCTTCATCTCGGCCGTCGGTGCCTTCACGCCGCAGATGGTGGAGCTGGCACCCGGCCTGTGCCAGGGCTTGCTGCAGTCTGGCCGCGTGGTGGTCGATACCGGGGATGCGCTGCATGAGGCCGGTGATCTGCTGCAGGCCGGCATCGATGTCGCCGCCCTGCCCACGCTGGAGCAGGTGGTGCGCGAGCAATGGCCGCGCTCGGATTCGCCCGTGCTGTTCAAATGCTGTGGCTGGGGTGGCTGGGATCTTGCAGCCACCCGCCTGGCCATGCGCCGGGTTGCACTCCAGAACAGTTGAAAGCGGATTTCTGCGTTGAACGAGCTTTTCCCCCCGGATTCCCCCGCCCCGGCTTCCAGCACCGCGCCCAGCCGCTGGCAGCGCCTGGGCCTGCGCACGCAACTGGCCCTGGTCTTCGGCTCGCTGCTGGTGGGCGTGACGGTGCTGATGTCCCTGGCATTCGGCGAGCTGCTGCGCTGGCGCATGGAGCGCGAGGTCAGCGCCTCGCTGCATGCCATGGCCTCCAACGCCGCCCGGCAGCTGTCCGATGGCCTGTTCAGCCGCGCCCATACCGTGGAAGTGCTCGCTGCCTCGCCGGAGCTCTGGATCCAGGGGCTGGACTCCCCGGGCGTGGGTGCACTGCTCAACCGCGCCCGTTCGCTGACGCCCACCAGCCTCTGGATCGGCGTGGCCGACGCCGAGGGCACGGTGCGCAGCGCGACCGACCAGGTGCTGGTGGGCCTCGATGTCAGCGACCGGCCCTGGTTCGAGCCGGGCCTGCAGCGCGTCCATGTGGGCGATGTGCGCGCCTCCTCGCCTGTGATGTCCGCCTTGCTGCCGCCTGCGGCCGACGGCGCGCCGCGCCGGTTCATGGACTTCGCGGCGCCCATTCGCGTGGGCGATCTCACCCAGGGCGTGCTGTGCATGCACAGCAGCTGGGAATGGGTGCGCGAAACCATGCAGACCCTGCAGCAGGCCGACAGCGCCGACCGGCAGATCGGCCTGTTCATCTTCGACCGGCGTGGACGGCTCATCCACGCGCCGGGCGACAGCCTGGAGCCGTTGCTGGCCCTGGACCAGCGCCTGCCGGTGGCCCATACCCTGTCTGCCGATACGGCCGATGCCACGCTGCAGCCCGTACAGGTGGCGCGCTGGCAGGACAGCCCGCAGAGCTTTCTGACGGCCACCGTGCCGCTGCAGGCCCACAACCGGGCAACGGCCATGGGCTGGCACATCGTGGCCCGCCAGCCGCATGACAGCGCCTACGCGCCCGCGCGCCAGGCCATGCACCAGGTGCTGGCCGGCGGCCTGGCGGCCGCGCTGGTGGCCGCCGTCATCGCCTGGCTGGTGGCGCGCAGGCTGAGCCAGGATCTCAAGCGCCTGGCCCGTGCCGCCAATGGCATCGACGGCAGCGGTGCGGCCTCCGACATCCCGCAGTTGCACAGCAGCCGCGAAGTGCATCGCCTTTCGCAGGCGCTGCGCGGCAGCATTGCCCAGTTGCGCTCGGCCAACGAGGCCATGGAGCGCCAGGTGCGCGAGCGCACGCTGCAGCTGCAGCAGGCCAATGCCGAACTGGAGCACCAGGCGCGCAGCGATCCGCTCACGGGCCTGCTCAACCGCCGGGGCTTCGACTTCCAGCTGGACTTCGCCATGGCGCTTGCGCGCCGCAGCGGACGGCCATTGAGCGTGCTCGTCATCGACGTGGACCACTTCAAGCGCATCAACGACCAGCACGGCCACGACATGGGCGACGCCGTGCTGCGTACCCTGGCGCGCACCTTCCGCATGCGGCTGCGCGAGTCCGACGTGCTGGCCCGCATGGGCGGCGAAGAGTTCCTGGCGCTGCTGCCCGACACCACGGCCGATGCCGCCGTGGCCATTGCCGAGCAACTGCGCGAACTGCTGGCCGCCACGCCCATGGCGCATGGCGAGCCCGTCACCGCCAGCGTGGGCGTGGCCACGCTGCGCAGCGCCACCGACACGGCCGCGGCCATGCTGCGCCGTGGCGACGAGGCGCTGTACGAGGCCAAGGGCGCGGGCCGCAACAACGTGCAGCTGCAGCGCTGACGCGGCCCGTCACGCGCACTGCCAGCGCTTCCAGCGCTTTTCAAGGCCCTCTCGGCGCCTCTTCCCCTTGCCGCCGCACAACCTGTGCGGCAAAAAACACCACACTAATACTCAAATTGAGCATATTATTCGCAGCCATCACCAGCCCTTTCCACAGTCCCGGACGGCCACCATGCAGCTCAAATCCGTGCAGTACGACAAGCCCCATTTCTCCCTCGCCGGCCAGTGCGGCATCGGCGAGGCCTGGGCCCGCATTCCCCCCGAGCTTGACCGCGCCCAGCGCCTTCGGACCGCCGAGCGCATACGCGCCCTGCTGCACGAGCGCGATGCCGTGCTCGTGGCCCACTACTACGTGGACGGCGAACTGCAGGACCTGGCGCGCGAGACCGGCGGCTGCGTGGGCGATTCGCTGGAGATGGCGCGCTTCGGCGCCCAGCACCAGGCCAGCACCCTGGTCGTGGCCGGCGTGCGCTTCATGGGAGAGACCGCCAAGATCCTCAGCCCGGAAAAGCGGGTGCTCATGCCCGACGACGACGCCAGCTGCTCGCTGGACCTGGGCTGCCCGGCCGACGAGTTCAGCGCCTTCTGCGACGCCCACCCGGACCGCACGGTCGTGGTCTACGCCAACACCAGCGCGGCGGTGAAGGCGCGCGCCGACTGGGTGGTCACATCGTCGGTGGGACAGGACATCGTGGCCCACCTGCACGCCTGCGGCGAGAAGATCCTCTGGGCTCCCGACCGCCACCTGGGCGCCCACATCCAGCGCCAGACCGGCGCGGACATGCTGCTGTGGCATGGCTCCTGCCTGGTCCATGACGAGTTCAAGGCCGACGAACTGGCCGCCATGGCGCTGGAGCACCCGCAGGCCGCCATCCTCGTGCACCCCGAGTCGCCGGCCGCCGTGGCCGCCCAGGCCGATGTGGTGGGCTCCACCACCCAGCTCATCAACGCGGCAGGCCGGCTGCCCACCGACACCTTCATCGTCGCCACCGACCTGGGCATCCTGCACGACATGCGCATGCGCTACCCGGGCAAGACCTTCCTGCCCGCGCCCACGGCCGGCCAGGGCGCCACCTGCAAGAGCTGCGCCATGTGTCCGTGGATGGCGATGAACAGCCTGCACGGCGTGGAACTGGCGCTGGAGCAAGGCCTGTGCGCCATCGAGGTGGACCCCGCCATCGCCCAGGCCGCGCGCCAGCCCATCGAACGCATGCTGGCCTTTGCCGCAGGCCACCGCCAGCCCGTGCGCGCCAGCGGAGACCTCGCGCGCGATGCGGCGCTCTTCCAGCATTTCGGTCCCGCCTGAGGAGCACGCCATGACCCAGCCCTCCATGGACGTGCTCATCATCGGCGCCGGCCTGGCCGGCATGGCCGCCGCCCTGTCGCTGCCGCCGCACCTGCGCGTGGCCCTGCTCAGCAAGGGCGCGGCCGAGGAATGCGCCAGCGCCTGGGCCCAGGGCGGCATTGCCGCCGTGATGGATGCCGGGGACAGCATCGATGAGCACCTGGCCGACACCCTGGTCGCGGGCGCGGGCCAGTGCGACGTGCAGGCCGTGCGCGCCATCCTCGAGCAGGCGCCCGCCGCCATCGATTGGCTGGTGGCCCACGGCGTGCCTTTCACGCGCGACGACAGCGGTGGCCTGCACCTCACGCGCGAAGGCGGCCACGGCCGCCGCCGCATCGTGCATGCCGCCGACTGCACGGGACAGGCCGTGCATGCCGCCCTGCTGCGCGCCTGCCGGGAGCGCACGAACATCGATTTGCATGAGCACACCAGCGCGCTGGACCTGCTGACCGAAGGACAGCCTGCGCACTGCACAGGCGCGCTGGTGCGCCTGCCCGATGGCCGCCAGCAGCGCTGGCATGCCACGCATACCGTGCTGGCCACGGGCGGGCTGGGGCAGGTCTATCCCGCCACCACCAACCCGGCCACCGCCACGGGCGACGGCGTGGCCATGGCCTGGCGCGCGGGCTGCCGCGTGGGTGATCTGGAGTTCATGCAGTTCCATCCCACGGCCCTGCAGGTGGGCGGCCGCGCGGCCGGTCTGGTCTCCGAGGCATTGCGCGGAGAAGGCGCCCTGCTGCGCCTGCCGGACGGCACGCGCTTCATGCCTGCCCATGACGAGCGGGCCGAACTGGCGCCGCGCGACATCGTGGCCCGGGCCATCCGGCACGAGATGGACCGCCATGGCCTGGCCTTCGTGCACCTGGACATCACCCACCGGCCACGTGCCTGGCTGCAGTCGCATTTCCCCGGTGTGATGGCCCTGTGCGCCAGCCATGGCATCGACATTGCCACGCAGCCGATTCCCGTCGCCCCCTGCGCCCACTACGCCTGCGGCGGCGTGCTGGCCGGCATCGACGGGCGCACGGATGTCGATGGCCTGCGCGCCATTGGAGAGGTGGCGCGCACCGGCCTGCACGGCGCCAACCGGCTGGCCAGCAATTCGCTGCTCGAATGCGTGGTGATGGGGCGCGCGGCCGCCCGGGCCATCGCGCAGCAGCCGGCTGCCGCCCCAGCGCCGGCCCGGCCGACCGAAACCCTGCAGGCCGGCGCACAGGAGCAGGACACGGCCGCCGTCGCGCAGGAGTTGCGCCAGCTCATGCAGGACTGCGTGGGCATACAGCGCAGCGACCAGGGACTGGCCCTCGCGCTGCAGCGCATCGCTGCATGGCGCGAGACACTGGAGCCCGCCGTCCCGCATGCGCTGCGCAACCAGCTCGATGTCTGCTGGCTCATGGCCACGGCCGCCGCCGCGCGGCGCGAGAGCTGCGGCGCACATTCGCGCATCGACGCCGCACCGGCGCTGGTGGAATGAAAAATGGCCCCCACGCTCCCCTTGCTGCGCAAGGTCCGCTGCCCCCCGAGGGGGTTGCTTTTCATCTTGGGGCGGCCCGGCGATGAAAAATGGCCCCCACGCTCCCCTTGCTGCGCAAGGTCCGCTGCCCCCCGAGGGGGACGCTTTTCATCTTGGGGCGGCCCGGCGATGAAAAAGGCCCGCAGCTTTCGCTGCGGGCCTTGTCTTCCGGGCCAAAGCCGTCAGGCCTTGGGAAGCGTCACGCCCACCTGGCCCTGGTACTTGCCGCCCCGGTCGCGGTAGCTGACCTCGCAGACATCGTCGGGATCGCTCTCGAAGAACAGCACCTGGGCGCAGCCCTCGCCGGCATAGATGCGGGCGGGCAGCGGCGTGGTGTTGGAGAACTCCAGCGTCACATAGCCTTCCCACTCGGGCTCGAAGGGGGTGACGTTGACGATGATGCCGCAGCGCGCGTAGGTGCTTTTGCCCAGGCAGATGGTCAGCACGTTGCGCGGGATGCGGAAATACTCGACCGTGCGCGCCAGCGCGAAGCTGTTGGGCGGGATGATGCAGCTGTCGCCCTCGAAATCGACAAAGCTTTTTTCATCGAAGTTCTTGGGGTCCACCACGGTGCTGTGGATGTTGGTGAACACCTTGAATTCGGGTGCGCAGCGGATGTCGTAGCCATAGCTGCTGGTGCCGTAGCTGATGATCTTGCGGCCATCGACGTTGCGCACCTGGGCCGGCTCGAAAGGCTCGATCATGCCGTGATCCTCGGCCATGCGACGGATCCACTTGTCGCTCTTGATGCTCATGGCAATTCCTCGTTCCCTAGCTGTCCTTGTCAGGCGCCAGCACCCGGCCGGGCACTGGCGCAAAGGCGCTATTTTGCTTGAGAAACGACGGTGCGCTCGATCAGGCGGTCATCGCCCAGGATGATCATGGCGAACAGCAGCTCGTCCAGGCTCTCGGCCTGGCGGGTCTTGCGTTCGAGCAGCGGCGTGCAGGCCGGGTTGATGACCACGAAGTCGGCCTCGCAGCCCGGCTGCAGATTGCCCACCTGGCCCGCCAGCCCCAATGCACGCGCCGCGCCCGCCGTGTGCTGCCACCACAGGTTGCCCGGCGACAGGCTCAGGCCCTGCTTGGTCTGGCCCTCGCGGCCCGCCACGTAGGCGGCCTGCATGGTGCGGAAAGGGCTGAAGCTCATGCCGCCGCCCACGTCGCTGGCCAGGCCGTAGAGGAACTGCGCGGCATCGGCCCGCGCAAAGTCGAAGAAGCCGCTGCCCAGGAACAGGTTGCTGGTGGGGCTCACGGCCGCGGCGGTGCTGCGTTCACGCATCAGGGCGCGGTCTTCGTCGTCCAGGTGGATGCAGTGGGCGTAGACGGCGCGCTCGCGCATCAGGCCGAAGTCGTCGTAGACCGACAGGTAGCTGCGCGCCTGCGGAAAGAGCTCGGCCACCCAGCGCACTTCGTCCAGGTTCTCGGCCACGTGCGACTGGATCCAGACATCGGCGTAGCGCGCGGCGAGTTCGCCCGCGCCGCGCAGCTGCTCGTGCGTGCTGGTGGGCGCAAAGCGCGGCGTGATCGCGTAGCCCAGGCGGTCCACGCCATGCCAGCGCTGGATCAGGGTTTCGGTGTCGATCAGGCTTTGCTCGGTCTGGTCGCGCACGCCGTCGGGGCTGTGGCGGTCCTGCAGCACCTTGCCCGTGATCATGCGCATGCCGCGCGCCTGCGACGCGCCCATGAGCGCATCGACCGACCCGGGGTGCGAGGTGGCAAAGGCCAGCGCCGTGGTCACGCCGTTGCGCTGCAGCTCGTCCAGGAAGAACTCGGCCACGCTGTCGGCATGGGCGCGTTCGCAAAAGGCCGACTCGTGCGGAAAGGTGTATTTCTCCAGCCAGGGCAGCAGGCCGGCGGCGGGCGCGCCGATCACATCGGTCTGCGGATAGTGGATGTGCAGGTCGATGAAGCCCGGCGCCAGGATGCGGCCCGGCAGATGGGTGAGTTCGGCGCCCGGCTGGCCGGTGAACTGCGCCTGCAGCGCCTGCCAGCTGCCGGCGGCGACGACGCGCTGCTGCCCCCTGTCATCCGGGGCGACGGCCAGCAGGCCGTCTTCGTCGTAGAGCGCCTGGCCATCGTCGGCAAAACGCAGCAATGAGGAACGGTAGATTTGCATGCCGCCAAGCTTAGCGGGCGGCTAGGCAGATGCCATATCCGCAGCGCTATAGGCGCCATCGGCAGGCGCCATCCTAGGGTTTACGCCAGGATCGGACGCCCCGCAGGCCGCATCACTTGGGCAGGGTGGCCTGCACGCCTTCCACCAGCCAGTTCATCTGCAGGATCTGCGCATCGTCCAGCTGTTTGCCGGCAGGAATGCGCACCTGGCCCTGGTTGTCGCGCACCGGCTGGTCGCCGGCCTTGAAGGGCTGCAGGCGGCCCTGGGCCATGTCCTTTTGGCGCTGCAGCACTTCCTCGCGCACGGCGGGCGGCAGCCTGGGGCCGAAGCCCTCCACGCGGATCATGCCCTCGCGCACGCCGCCCCAGGTGTCCTGGCTCTTCCAGCGGCCATCCAGCACGGCGCGGGCGCGCGCCGTGTAGTAGTCGCCCCACTGATGGGTGACGGCCAGCAACTGGGCGTCGGGCCCGTCCTTGCGCATGTCGGAGTGGTAGGCAATCGCCATGCGGCCGCGCTCCTGGGCGGCCTGCATCACGGCGGTGGATGCGACCTGGAAGGACACCACGTCCACGCCGCCGTTGAACAGCGCCATGGCCGCATCGCGCTCGCGCGGCGGGTCGAACCAGGTGTCCAGCCACACCACCTTGACCGTGGCCTTGGGATTGACCGAACGCATGCCCAGCGTGAAGGCGTTGATGCCTTGCAGCACCTCGGGAATCGGAAAGCCGACCACGAAGCCGGCCACGCCCGTCTTGCTGGCGCGGCCTGCGGCAATGCCCGACAGATAGCGGCCCTCGTAGTAGCGTGCGTTCGAGGTGGCCACGTTGTCGGCGCGCTTGAAGCCCGTGACCGACTCGAACTTCACCTGCGGGAAGTCGCGCGCCACGCGCATCACGGATTCGGTGTAGCCGAAACTGGTGGTGAAGATCAGCTGGTTGCCGCTGGCGGCCAGGTCGCGCAGCACGCGCTCGGCGTCGGGGCCCTCGGGCACGCTGTCCACGGCGCGGGTCTGCACGCGCGGGCCCAGCGCCGCCTGCAATGCGCGCCGGCCCTCGTCGTGCTGGCGCGTCCAGCCAGCGTCAAGCACGGGGGTCAGATAGACGAAGGCGGCCTTGAGGGGCGCGGAACCTGCGGGGGATGAAGGGGCGGGATGGCCTTGGGACAAGGCCGTGGATACAAGACTTGCGGCCGCGACTGCGGCTGCGAGGTTTTTGTACATGGTGTTCCTCTACATGGCCCGGAAATGAAAACGCACCGGCCGTGGGCAGCGGCCGGTGCGGGGCGCGATTATAGGCAGCGGCCCCGAGGGCTGCCTGGGCCTGCGCTTATGGCCTCCATAAGGGACGGCAGATACCGTCCACTAAGATCGTCGACAAATTCCAACCCAAGCAACCACCAAGGAGTACAGGACCATGCCGATGTTCGTCGATACCTCGCCCCCGGGGCAGTGCCTCTTTTGCCGCCTCGTGGCGGGCGAGATTCCGTCCGCCAAGGTGTTCGAGGACGAGCAGACCATCGCCTTCATGGACATCGGCCAGGTCAATCCCGGCCATGTGCTGGTGGCCAGCAAGCGCCATGCCGTGACCCTGCTGGACCTCACGCCAGACGAGGCCGGCGCCGTGATGCGCACGGCCCAGCGCGTGGCACGCGCCGTGCAGTCAGCGTTCGACCCCGATGGCATCAGCCTGTTCCAGGCCAATGGCGCTGCCGGTGGGCAGACCGTCTTCCACTTCCACCTGCATGTGCTGCCGCGCCACGAGGGCGACGGCGTGGGCCTGGGCTGGCCGCGCAAGGAGCCCGGCATGCAGGCGCTGCAGGACCATGCCGAGCGCCTCAGGCAGGCCCTGGCCTGAACGGGCTCAGGCCAGGGCGGCGTAGCGCGTGAACACGGCCTCCAGCTGGCGCATCCAGTGGGCGCGCTGCTGGGGCGTGACGAAGCTGGCCTCAAAGCTGTTGACCGCCAGTTGCCAGGCCTGCTGCGAGTTCATGCCGGTGGCGGCGAACAGCTGCAGGTAGTTCTCGTTCACATAGCCGCCGAAATAGGCCGGATCATCGGAATTGACCGTGACCTTGAGCCCCGCCTCCAAAAGCTGCGGCAGGTTGTGCTGGGCCAGGTCTGGCACCACGCACAGCTTGAGGTTGGACAGCGGGCACACGGTCAGCGGCACGCCGTCGCGGACCAGGCGCTGCATCAGGGCCTCGTCGCGTGCGGCCTGCACGCCATGGTCTATGCGCTCGGAATGCAGCACGTCCAGCGCGCCCCAGATATAGGCGGGAGGTCCCTCCTCGCCCGCATGGGCCACCAGGTGCAGGCCCAGCTCGCGGCAGCGGGCGAACACGCGTGCGAATTTCTCGGGCGGGTTGCCGACCTCGCTGCTGTCCAGGCCCACGCCGATGAAGCGGTCGCGCAGCGGCAGCGCGGCCTCCAGCGTGGCGAAGGCATCCTCTTCGCTGAGGTGGCGCAGAAAGCTCAGGATCAGCGCCGACGAGATGCCCTGCTCTATCTCCGCATCGCGGCAGGCGCGGTACAGGCCGTTGATCACGGTCTCCATGCCCACGCCGCGCTGGGTGTGGGTCTGGGGGTCGAAGAAGATCTCGGCGTGGACCACGTTGTCCTGCGCGGCACGCGCCAGGTAGGCGCGGCCCATGTCGTAGAAATCCTGCTCGTACAGCAGCACGCTGGCGCCGGCGTAGTAGATGTCCAGAAAGCTCTGCAGGTCGGTGAAGGCATAGGCGCGGCGCAGGTCTTCCACGCTGGCGTAGGGCAGCTTCACGCCGTTGCGCTGGGCCAGGGCGAAGATCAGTTCGGGCTCCAGCGAGCCTTCGATGTGCATGTGCAGCTCGGCCTTGGGCATGGCCTTGAGCAATTGGGGCAGATGCGCTGCATCCACGGTGGGTACGGTGTGCATCAGCAGACTCCGAAGGTGATGCCGCTGGTCCGGAGGTAGCGGCGGTAGGCGGAGGACATGCGGTCGGCCGCAGAGTGCATTTCGGCGCGCGGGTCCAGCGGCAGGCGCTTGGGCTGCTGCGATTCCAGCACGGGCTGGTCCTGGCAGAAGATGGTGTGCTGGAATTGCTGCAGCTGTGCGTCGGGCGAGTCGAAGTCTGCCACGGCCAGGCGGAACCAGACGCGGCTGGTCTCGGGCGTGAGGGGGCAGATGAACAGGGCGATGGACTCGCGCCAGCCGGCCTTGGTGCTGCCGGACTCGGGGAGCTTGGTCAGCACGGCCGCATAGGGCGCGGTGACTTCATAGGTGTATTCGACTTCGGCCGCGCTGGTGGAGTGCAGGTTGGACTGCGGCTGCACGGCCTTGCAGCCCGTGGCCAGCACGCCCGTGGGCGTGCTCTCGACGGCATAGGCCTCGATGGCCGTGGCATCGCGGCTGCCCAGCCAGCCTTCGTGGACAAAGCCGAAGTGCGACATGTCCAGGAAGTTCTCGATGATGCGCGGCGCGCTGGCCGCCACGTCATAGGGGCCGCAGTTGAGCTTGCGCAGTTGCGCGTCCGCCTCGGCTTCAAAGGCTGGAAGTGCCGCCAGGGCTGGAACCGCCGAGAGCTCCTCGCCCGTGGCCAGCCGCACCCAGACCAGGCCGTAGGCTTCCTGTGCCTCGAAGGCCTTCACGCACTGCGAGGGCGGGGGCGTGAAGCTGGGCAGGGCCGGCACCTTGACGCACTGGCCGCTGTCGGCGAACTGCCAGCCGTGGTAGGGACATTCGAGGTGGCCGTTCTCGACACGGCCCATGGACAGGCGCGCGCCACGGTGCGGGCAACGGTCCACGAAGACGCGGACCCGGCCTTGCGGATCGCGCCACAGCACCAGGGGCTGGTCCAGCAGTTGCACGCCCAGCGGCGCATCGACAACTTCGTGGGCCTGGGCCACGGGATGCCAGAGGGAGTTTTCGATCATGGGGGGGAATCTCTTGCTGTCTGTCTGTGCCGCGGCGGCGGGCAGGCCGCGGCTGGGAGTGAGCATAAACCCACTCGATGCGCAGCACAGGTACGGTCCAAGTACGGTAAAGGTGCGGCACCTGTTCAGCACCTGTTCAGCACCTGTTCAGCACCTGTGCGGCGCATGAACGCCAAGGCCGCCCGAAGGCGGCCCTGGCGGCGGCGGGCAACCCGGCCTGCGCCGGATGGCCTGGCGTCTTGCTTACTTGCTGTCCTGGCCCGGCACCTTGCCTTCCACGCCCTTGACGTAGAAGTTGATGCCCGTGAGGAACTTGTCCTCGGCCACGGCGTCGGCGGCCAGCAGTTCCTTGCCGTCCTGGCCTGCGATCGGGCCCTTCCAGATGTGGAAGGTGCCGTCCTTCAGGCCCTTCTTGACCTCTTCGATCTTCGCCTTGGCCTCGGCGGGCACGTCATCGGCCAGCGAGACGATGTCGATCGCGCCTTCCTTCACGCCCCACCAGGTCTGCTGGCTGCTCCACTTGCCGTCCAGCATCTCGCGCACGGTCTTGGTGTAGTAGGGCGTCCAGTTGATGATGGCCGAGCCCAGGTGGGCCTTGGGGCCGTAGGCGGTCATGTCGGAGTCCCAGCCGAAGGCGCGCTTGCCCTTTTCCTCGGCCGTCTTGAGCACGGCGGCGGAATCGGTGTTCTGGAACAGGATGTCGGCGCCGCCGTTGATCAGCGAGGTGGCAGCCTCGGTTTCCTTCGGGGGGGCGAACCACTCGTTGACCCAGACCACCTTGGTCTTGATCTTGGGGTTCATGGACTGCGCGCCCAGCGTGAAGCTGTTGATGTTGCGCAGCACTTCGGGAATCGGCACGGAGCCGACCACGCCCAGCACATTGGACTTGGTCATGGAGCCCGCGATGATGCCGGCCAGGTAGGCGCCTTCGTAGGTGCGGCTGTCGTAGGTGCTGACGTTGGCGGCGGTCTTGTAGCCGGTGGCGTGCTCGAACTTCACATCGGGGAAGTCGGGGGCGATCTTCTGGATGGGCTCCATGTAGCCGAAGGTGGTGCCGAAGACCAGCTTGTTGCCGTTGGCGGCCATGTCGCGCAGCACGCGCTCGGCGTCGGCGCCCTCGGGCACGCTCTCCACGTAGGAGGTCTTGATCTTGTCGCCGAATTCCTTCTCCAGCGCCAGGCGGCCCTGATCGTGGGCAAAGGTGTAGCCGCCGTCGCCGACGGGGCCCACGTAGGCGAAGGCGATCTTCAAAGGCTCGGTTGCAGCGGCAGCAGGGGCCTCGGCAACGGGAGCGGGCGCAGGCGCGGCCTCCTCCTTCTTGCCACAGCCGGCCAGCGCGGCGGCGGCCACGGCCGACAGCGCTGCCACCTTGATCAGGGAGCGTTTGTGAAGATCAGTCATCGAAGTTTCCTCAAGTGGTCCTGCGGCAGGCAGGAAGAAGGCGGGGTCCGCAGGGGCGCAGACCCGCCGCGATGGGTCCCGAGAATAAAGCAAGAATGGCGCCAGCCGGCTGCGCCAGAGCCGCCAGGCATGCGGGAAAACCACATTTTGGGGACTTTGCACAATCGTGGTGCATAGGGCGGACCCGTCTGGCGGATCGCGGCAGAAAAAAGGGCCCCGAAGGGCCCTTGGTGCATGGACTGCCGCCGGATCACTTGGCGCCCGGCACCTTGCCTTCGACGCCGTTGACGAAGAAGTTGATGCTGGTCATGAAGCCCAGGTCGCCGACCTGGCCTGACGCCAGCACTTCCTTGCCGGCGTTGTCCTTGATGGGGCCGGTCCAGACGGCGAAGCTGCCGTCCTTCAAGCCGTCGCGTGCCTTGGCGACCTTGTCCTTGATGTCCTGGGGCACGTCGTCGGCGATCTTCACGAGGTCGATGGCGCCTTCCTTCACGCCCCACCAGAACGAGCCGCCCTGCCACTTGCCGTCCAGCGTGTCCTGGGTGACCTTGCTGTAGTAGGGCGTCCAGTCGATCACGGCCGAGCCCAGGTGGGCCTTGGGCGCGAAGGCGCTCATGTCGCCGTCCTTGCCGAAGGCGCGCGCACCGCGTTCCTCGGCCGTCTTGAGCACGGCCGGGGAGTTGGTGTTCTGGTAGAGCACGTCCACGCCGCCGTTGATCAGCGACGTGGCGGCCTCGGACTCCTTGGGCGGCGCGAACCACTCGTTCACCCAGACCACCTTGGCCTTGATCGAGGGATCGACGCTTTGCGCGCCCAGCACGAAGCTGTTGATGTTGCGCACCACTTCCGGAATCGGCACCGAGGCCACGACGCCGACGGTCTTGGTCTTGGTCATGCCGCCGGCCACGATGCCGGCAAGGTAGGCGCCCTCGAAGGTCTTGGTGTCGTAGGTGGCCACGTTGTCGGCGTTCTTGTAGCCGGTGGCGTGCTCGAACTTCACGTCCTTGAGGTCGGCCGCAACCTTCTGCACGAACTCCTGGTAGCCGAAGCTGGTCGCGAAGATCAGCTTGTTGCCCTGCCCGGCCATGTCGCGCATCACGCGCTCGGCGTCCGCGCTCTCGGGCACGCTTTCGACGAAGGAGGTTTCCACCTTGTCGCCGAACTTCTCCTGGATGGCCTTGCGGCCCAGCTCGTGCTGGAAGGTCCAGCCACCGTCGCCGATGGGGCTGACGTACATGAAGCCGATCTTGAGCTTCTCGGCCGGCGCCTGGGCGGCAGGCGCGGCAGCGGGAGCAGGCGCTGCGGCCTCTTCCTTCTTGCCGCAGGCGGTCAGGGCCGCCACCGAGATGGCCGACAGGCCGATCATCTTCACAAGCGTGCTTTTCAGGCCAGGTTTCAGGTTGCGTTCGCGCAAAGCGGGCATGCGTTTGTCCTTTTTTGGTTCTGGAGGGAGGGAAAAAATGAAAGCGTCAGGAGCCCGGATAGAAGGGCTTGCCCAGCGAGGCAGGCATGTTGGCACGTATCCAGGCCGGATTGCGCGAGATCAGCACCAGCACGACGATGGTCGCCAGGTAGGGCAGCATGGACAGCAGCTGGCTGGCCACCTGCACGCCCGTGGCCTGCAGGTGGAACTGCAGCATGGTCACGCCGCCGAACAGGTAGGCGCCCAGCAGCACGCGCGCAGGGCGCCAGGTGGCAAAGGTGGTCAGCGCCAGCGCGATCCAGCCACGGCCCGACACCATGCCCTCCACCCACAGCGGCGTGTAGACGGTGGAGATGTAGGCACCGGCCAGCCCGCACATGGCGCCACCGAAGACCACGGCCGCCAGGCGGATGCGGCGCACGGGATAGCCCAGCGCGTGGGCCGACTGCGGCGATTCGCCCACGGCGCGCAGCACCAGGCCGGCCCGCGTGCGGTAGAGGAACCAGACCAGGGCCGCCGCGATGGCCACGGCGCCATAGACCAGCGGATGCAGACGGAACAGTGCCGCGCCGACCACGGGCAGGTCGGACAGCCAGGGCACGGCGAACTTGGGCAGCTCGGGCAGGCGCGCCTGCACATAGCCCAGGCCCAGGAAGGCCGAGAAGCCCGTGCCGAACAGCGACAGCGCCAGCCCCGTCGCGTACTGGTTGGTGTTCAGCCAGATCACCAGCACGCCGAAGATGGCGGCCAGCAGCGCACCCGCGCCCATGCCGGCCAGGAAGCCCACGGTGGTGCTGCCCGTGTGGACCACGGCGGCAAAGCCCGCAATGGCGGCGCACAGCATCATCCCCTCGGCACCCAGGTTGACGATGCCGGCCTTTTCATTGATCAGCAGGCCCAGCGCGGCCAGCGCCAGCACGGTGCCGGCGCTGAGCGTGGAGCCCAGCAGCAGTGCATAGGATTCCATCAACGGGCCTCCTTGACTGCAGCCGTTGCGGCGGTCGGGGCCGCAGGCGTGCGGGACACCCAGCGCAGGCGGTAGGCCACCAGCGTGTCGCAGGCCAGCAGCGTGAACAGCAGCAGGCCCTGGAACACGCCGGTCAGCGCCTTGGGCAGGCCCAGGCGCGACTGGGCGAGTTCGCCCCCGATATAGAACATGCTCATGAGAATCGCGGAAAAGATCATGCCCACGGGATGCAGGCGGCCGACGAAGGCCACGATGATGGCGGCAAAGCCGTAGCCGGCCGGGACATAGGGCGTGAGCTGGCCCAGCGGGCCGGCCACTTCCAGCGCACCGGCCAGGCCGGCTGCGGCGCCCGAGATCAGCAGCGCCGTCCACAGCGCGCGGCGCGAGGAAAAGCCCGCGTAGCGCGCGGCGGCCGGGGCCAGGCCACCGACCTGCAGCGCAAAGCCGGCACGGGTACGGAACAGGAAGACCCACAGCATGGCCGCCGCGGCCAGCGCCAGCAGCAGCCCGATGTTGGTGCGCATGCCCTGCATGAGCTTGGGGATCTGCGTGACGCGCTCGAAGGTCTTGGTCTGCGGGAAGTTGTAGCCCATGGGGTCCTTCCACGGCCCGTAGACCAGAAAGCCCAGCACCAGGGTGGCCACGTAGACCAGCATCAGGCTGACCAGGATTTCATTGGCGTTGAAGCGGTCGCGCAGCAGGGCCACGATGCCGGCCCAGACCATGCCGCCGAGCATGCCGGCCACCAGGATGGCGGGCACGATCCACGGGCCCGTGGTCTTGTCCGCCAGCAGCGCCATGCCGCCTGCGGCCACGGCGCCGATGACGAACTGCCCCTCGGCGCCGATGTTCCAGACATTGGAGCGAAAGCACACGGCCAGGCCCAGCGCGATCAGCAGCAGCGGCGTGGCCTTGACGGCCAGCTCGCCCAGCGCATAGGTGGACTTGACGGGGTCCCAGAAGAAGGCCTGCAGGCCGCGCACCGGGTCCTTGCCCAGCATCACGAACAGGCACACGCCGATCAGCACGGTGATGGCCAGCGCCAGCACGGGCGAACCGTAGGTCCACAGCCTGGAGGCCTGGGGGCGTTGTTCAAGCTTGAACATGGGCGCCTCCCCTGGCGGCGTTCGGGGCGACGTTCGGAGCGGCAGCACCGTCCCACAGGCCACTCATCCACTCGCCGATCTGCTGCACGGTGGCATCGGCCCGCGCCACCGAGGGCGACAGCCGGCCCTTGGCCACCACATGCAGGCGGTCACATATTTCGAACAATTCGTCCAACTCCTCGCTGAGCACCAGCACGGCGCAGCCCTCGTCACGCAATTGCAGGATGGCGCCGCGGATCTGCGCGGCCGCCCCCACGTCCACCCCCCAGGTGGGCTGGGAGATGATGAGCAGCGTGGGCCTGGCATCGATCTCGCGGCCCACGATGAATTTCTGCAGGTTGCCGCCCGACAGCGACTGCGCCGCTGCGTTGGGGCCACCGGCCTTGACGTTGAAGCGCGCGATGATGGCGCGCGCCTGCTCCTGCAGCTGGCCCATGCGGATCCAGCCGCCTGCGCCCAGCGCGGTCTTGCGCGTCAGCAGCAGGTTGTGCGCCAGGCCCATGCTGGGCACGGCGCCACGGCCCAGGCGTTCCTCCGGCACGAAGTGCAGGCCCAGCGCCCGGCGCCGGCCGGGGCCGAGGCGTCCCGCCTCCCGGCCGGCAATCTGCACCATTTCGGGCGCCGCGCGCGTGTCCTCGCCGGACAGGGCGTACAGCAACTCCTTCTGGCCATTGCCCGAGACACCGGCGATGCCCACGACTTCGCCCGCGCGCACCTCGAGCTGGATGCCATGCAGGTCCACGCCGAAGGGCTCCGAGCGCGGCAGCGCCAGGCCCTGCACGCGCAGCACGCTGGCGCCGACCTGGGATTCGCGGTGCGTGAGCTCGGGCGGCTCCGAGCCGATCATCAGCCGCGACAGCGAGGCATTGCTCTCCACGGCCGGGTTGCACACGCCGGTCACCTGCCCGCCGCGCAGCACGGTACAGGCCGTGCACAGCGAACGGATCTCGTGCAGCTTGTGGCTGATGTAGAGGATGGAGCAGCCCTCGGACGCCAGCCGGCGCAGCACCACGAAGAGCTTTTCCACGGCCTGCGGCGTGAGCACCGAGGTGGGCTCGTCAAGAATGAGCACGCGCGGGTGCGTGAGCAGGGCGCGGATGATTTCCACGCGCTGCATCTCGCCCACGCTCAGCGTGTGCACGGGGCGGTGGGGATCGACCTCCAGCCCGTAGTCATGCGCCGTGGACTCGATGCGCTGCACCACCTCGGTCAGCGGCAGGCTCTTGTCCAGGCCCAGCCAGACGTTCTCGGCCACGGACAGCGTGTCGAACAGGCTGAAATGCTGGAACACCATGGCGATGCCCAGCTGGCGCGCCTCCTGGGGATTGCGGATGTGGACCGGCTTGCCATCGACCTCGATGCGGCCCTCGTCAGGCTTGACGGCGCCGTAGATGATCTTCATCAGCGTGGACTTGCCGGCACCGTTCTCGCCCAGGATGGCATGCACTTCGCCGGCGCCCACGGTCAGCGAAATGCCGTTGTTGGCCACCACCGCCGGATAGCGCTTGGTGATGCCCGTCAGCTGCAGCCGGGGCGGCGCTGCGGCTGGCAGGGGGACTGTATCGGGGGGATTCATGGCTGGGATTGTCTTTCAATTTCTGCAACAAACTGGAACACAAGTCCTTGAAAACGCCTTGGCGGCCCTCATATCGGCCATCACTTTGCCCGCCAAAAAGGCGCTTCCTGCCGCCGTCGCCTAGCGGGCGCGAGACATCAGGGCCACGTGCCGTACGGCGTCGCGCAGCCAGCGCGTGGAGGCGCCCATGTGCGTGCGGGCGTGCCACAGCTGGTAGTACACCAGCGGCGCAAACTCCACCGGGCAGGGCAGGATCACCAGGGGCAGGCGCTGGCTGAAGCGCTCGCAGAACAGCCGCCCCGTGGTCAGCACCAGCAGGCTGGTGGCCACGATGTCGGGAATCAGGCTGAAATGCGCGCAGCGCGCCGCCACCTGTCGCTGCAGGCCCATGCGGGACAGCTGGTCCTCGATCACGCCGCGCGCGCCCGGGTAGGTGGGCGTGGGCGCGATGTGCTCGGCCTCCAGCCACTGGGCCGCGTCCCAGCCGCGGCGCACGGCCGGGTGCTGGGGGCTGACCAGGCAGACCACCTCGTCCTCGAACAGGCTGGCCATGTGCAGGCCCTGCGGCGGTTCGGGCCAATTGCCTATCACCACGTCCACATCGCCCTGTGCCAGCTGCACTTCGTAGTGCGCGTCGCCGTTGAGCGCCAGGATGTCCACGGGGCAGCCGGGCGCCTCGGTCTTGAGATGGGCCACCAGGCGCGGCAGGAACAGCGGGTCCAGGTAGTCGCTGGCGGCGATGCGGAAGGTGCGCGTGGAGGTGCGGGGATCGAAATGGCGCGCATCGCTGAACAGGCCCTCGGCCGCACGCAGGATGTCGGCGGCCGGCTGCACCATGCGCAGCCCGGCCTCGGTGGGCTGCATGTGGGCGCCCGAGCGCACCAGCAGCGAATCGCCGGCCAGGTCGCGCAGGCGCTTGAGCGCGGCGGACACCGCCGGCTGGTGCATGCCCAGGCGCAATGCGGCACGCGAGACACTGCGCTCGGTCAGCACCGTGTGCAGCACCCGGATCAGATGCAGGTCAATCTTGTCGAACAGGGCCTGGTCGCGCATGTAGCGAAGCAATCAGCGAAAAAAAGAGCGGTCGCGCCGGGGACGCGCCGCAGGTCATGGGGAGCCCGCAGCGTAACCCAGCCACGCAGCGCTCCGGCTAGATACAACCACCAAGGATGGGACGGTTAAACACTTGTGTGTGCAAGACATGCAATATGCGGGCCAAGGCCGGTCAAGCGCTGGCGCGGCGGCGCGGCCACCCAGGCCCGCATTCATTCCCTCACTCAGGCCGCCTCCAGCACCTCGACGCGGTTGCGGCCTTTGCGCTTGGCCGCATAGCAGGCCATGTCGGCCGAGCGCAGCGCGCTGCTGACCGTGTGCTGGCGGGCATCGAGCACCACCATGCCGACGCTGACACCCATCAGGTAGCGCTGCCCCTCATGGGCGCCCTCCCAGTCCTGCACGGCCATGCACAGGCTTTGCGCCAGCAGCATGCCCTGCTCCGCCGAGGTGCCCGCCAGCAGCACGGCGAACTCATCACCGCCCAGGCGCGCCACCCAGCCCAGCGGCCGGACCACGCTGTCGATCAGCCGGGCCATGTGGCACAGCACCTCGTCGCCTGCCGCATGGCCGCCCTGCTGGTTGACGTGGGCGAAGTGGTCCAGGTCCAGGAACAGGATCACGCCATGCTGCGGCAGGCCAACGGCCTCCTCCTCGACCGTGGCGACGGCGGTGGTGTCGCTGCGCTGCATGGCGAATTCACCATCCTGCAACGCCTCGGTCGGCAGGCGCTGGGCGGCACCGCACTCCTGCAGCCATTCATGCAGGCGCACGGCAAAGGCCTCGCGGTTGGGCAGCAGGGTCAGCGGATCGTGCATGGCCTTCCAGCCCGGCTGCTCGCGCACCAGTCGCTGCATGGTCACATCCTCTACCACCCAGACCAGGGTGGGGTCTGCCGGTACCACGGCGCGCGGCTCAAGGCCGCGCTGAAGGCGCTGCAGGCTCTGGCCGTGCAGGCGCACCCAGATGGGGCGGCCGTCCTTGCGCACAAAGCACTGCTCGCTGTCGAACTGGCCGTACGTGTCCAGGTCCTTGCGCACCCGCTCCAGCAATTGGATGTGTGCCGCGTCGGAGGCGCACAGCTGGCGTATCGCCTGCCCCTGCAGCTCGCGCGGAGGGTAGCCGAGCATGCGCGCAGCCTGCAGGCCTACCAGCTCCAGCTGCGCCGCATGCGTGACCACCAGGCCCACGGGCGCGTAGTCCATCAGCGTCTGCAGCTGCAGTTGCAGCCGGCCGACCTCGTGCGCCTGCTCCTGCCCCATCTGGCCCAGGCGATGCAGGGCCTGCCACAGCGTGGAGGCTTCGCCCCAGGCGTGGGTCCAGGGCATGCGCCAGCCGCCTTCCTCGGCATGGCCCGGCTCGGGTTCGGGCGCGGGGTCCGGCTCCTCGGCCATCAGCCTTCCCTGGTCCGCCAGCCATTGGCGTGCAGTGCGGTGCAGGGCCGCCATGGGTTCGGTGACCAGGATCAGCAGCAGGACCAGCACGCCAGCGACACCGGCCACGGCGGCCAGCAGCCACCACAGCACGCGCGGCTCCAGGCTGGGCGCAATGGCTTCCTCGGGGGTGATCCTGACCACCAGCCACTGCGGCAGCGGCATGCCTGCCGTCGTCACCAGGTAGCCCGCGCGCCGCTGGGTGTCGGGGCCCACCTGCACTGCGCCGGCAGCGGGGTCCTGCAGCCAGTCCGCGCCCAGGCCGGGCTCGGCCTCGGCCCGCGCCGACCAGCGCGAGGGGTCCGAGTGGGCCAGGATCTGCCCGTCGCGCTGCATGACCAGCAGGCGCCCGCCGGAGCGCGAGGGGTCGATGCTGGGCGGCAGCAGGGCCTGGGCGGACATGCGCACACCGGCCGACAGCACGCCGCTGACCGTGCCGTTGCCGTCGCGCAGCGGCACGGCATACAGCAACTCCATCATTGCGGGATCAGGCCCCTTTCGGGCCATGGTGGAGACCACGGGCTTGCCATCGGCCAGGCTGCGCCGCATCACGTCGCGCACCCCTTCGTCCAGATCGACCAGGGGCTCGGAACGGCCGCCGCGCAGGCTGAGCTGCAGCTGTCCGCGCGCATCGGCCAGTTGGAGGGTGTCGAACAGCCGCACCGAGGCGTCTCCGCGCAGCATCTCGCCCATCAGCCGGCTCGGGTCGCTGCCCTGGTCGGCCATGCCCTGGGCCAGCACCCACAGCAGGCGCTGCTGCTGCTCCAGCCGCGCGGCCAGCATGCGCGCCACGGTATCGACCTCGTCGGCCTGCCGGGCCACGGCGCGCTCCAGCGTCTGCTGGCGCATGCTGTGCGAGACCCACCAGACGCTGCCAAGGCCCGCCAGCAGCACGGCCGCAGCGGCCAGCGCCAGCACCGTGCAGCGCATGGCACCCCAGCCTGTGGCCGCGCGCGGCCGCAAGGGTGAATCCGGCAGCTGCGGAGCATCCTGGGATGCCAGCAGTGCCTGGAAAAAGGGAGATCGGCGGGCGTCCAGTGACATGACGCCATCAATATATGCAGGCCCGAAAGCCGTCCCACTGGGTGGAACCCGCGAACCAGTGGATACCCCGCCCCGCAAGGCCTGGCGCTTGCAGGCAGGCACCAGCCAGGGGCGTGGGAATCAGCCTACGGCGAGCACTTCGAGGGCTGCCGGCTTGGGCAGATCGATGACATTGCCCCGGCCCGCGATGAGCCCGTGCTCACGCAACTGGCGCAGCACGCGCGAGAAGGTCTCGGGTGCGATGCCGAGCTGGGCGGCGATCAGCCGCTTGCGCAGGTGCAGCGTCACGCGCAGGCCGCCAGCCTCGTGCGGCATGGCATGGCGCAGCAGCCACTGGGCGCAGCGCGCCTCGGCGTCCTTGGACAGGCGGCTCACCGCCAGCTCGGTCTGCGCGCAGTAGGCCTGGGCCATGTCCTGCAGCAGTTGCTGGGCGGGCGAAGGCAGCTGCGAGACGGCCTGCAGGAAGTCGGTCTGGGGCAGTTGCTGCACGCGGACATCGCTGTCGGCCAGCATGTCCAGGCTGCTGCCGCGCCGCCGCAGCACAAAGGCCGCGTCCAGCCAGGCCGGCCCCTCCACGACGCCGAGCTGGTGGCGCATCTGCCCACCCTGGCCTATGCCCAGGAGCACGCGACCGCGCTCCAGATACATCACCGTATCCGGCGACTGACGACGCAGCCTGAGCCAGGTACCCGCGGCCAACACCTGGGCGGAACCCGGCGCGAAGGCGAAAGCTTGCAAGGAAGACAGGGCGAACATGCATGCAACTTTGCCGGCTTTGCTCCCGCCGCGTTTTGAGCCATGTCAATCCACCGCCAGCCCACCGGTCCACAGGCGGCATACTTGTCACAAGCATGTCACCAGTGAAACGCAATGTATCCAACTGAAAAGTTGAGCCCATGATCGATCCCCAGATGCTCGCCAGCCTGCCCGCTGCCGCGGCCGTGCTGTCCGCCGCCGTGCGGTCCGGCGCAGGCCCCGTGGCGCAGCTCATGCGCGCGGGCGGCCTGTACTGCGTCTTCCAGCCGCTGGCCGATCTGCGCAGCGCCCGCGTCTATGCGCACGAGGCGCTGATCCGCGGCCCCCAGGGCACGCCGCTGCACACGCCCGATGCCCTGCTACAGGGGGCGGCGGCCGAGGGCATTCTTCGGGAATTCGAGCTGCTGGCGGTCTGCGTGGCGCTGCAGGACTGGGGCCGGCAGAGTGCGCCGGGCCGGCTGTTCGTCAATCTCAGCGCCCAGGCGCTGGTGCAGGCCGTGGGGGTCTGCGGACCCGGCATGGTCGGGGACACGGTGCGCAGCTTCGGCGTGCAGGCCCGGTCCCTGGTGGTGGAGATCACCGAACACGACCATGTGACCGACATGCCCGCCGTCTGCGCCGCCGTGAAGGCCGTGCACGCCACGGGCGCGCGCCTGGCGCTGGATGACTTTGGCGACGGGCGCTCCAGCCTGCGCCTGTGGTCCGAGGCCAAGCCCGACTTCGTCAAGATCGACAAATACTTCATCCACCAGATCGAGCAGCGCCCGGCCACGCTGCAGTTGCTGCAGGCCATCAAGGGCATTGCCGAGGTCTTCGGCACCATGCTGATCGCCGAAGGCATAGAGACCGAGGGTGAGCTGCGCACCTTGCGCGACCTGGGCATTCCGTATGGCCAGGGCTGGCTGCTGGGCCGCCCTGCCGAAACCGCCCAGCCACAGATCAGCACGCAGGCGCGCAGCGTGGCGCAGGACCCGCGCGTGGCCGTGCTGCCCCACCAGGGACACAGCGCCCGCCCGGGCGTGCTGCGCAATCTGATGGTGATGCAGGCGCCCTGCGTGGCCCCGGCCGCCAGCAACGACGAGGTGGCCGAGCTGTTCAAGGCCGGCCAGCAACTGCATGCCATTGCCGTCGTGGAGGCCGGCCGGCCGCTGGCCCTCATCAACCGCCAGCAGTTCATGAACCACTACGCCACGCTGTACTTCCGCGAAGTGCACGGACGCAAGCCCTGCCTGGCGTTTGCCAACGTGCAGCCGCGCATCGTCGAACTCGATTGCGATGTGGACCAGCTCGTGGGCATCCTCACCTCGCAGGACCAGCGCTACCTGAGCGACGGCTTCATCGTCACCGACAACGGCCGCTATGTGGGCCTGGGCACGGGCGAGCAGCTGGTGCGCCGCGTGACCGAGGCGCGCATCGAGGCCGCGCGCCACGCCAACCCGCTGACCTTCCTGCCCGGCAACATCCCCATCAGCCTGCACATGCAGCGACTGCTGGACAGCGGCGCGGGCTTCGTGGCCTGCTATGCCGATCTCAACCATTTCAAGCCCTTCAACGACCACTACGGCTACTGGCGCGGCGACCAGATGATCCGCCTGGTGGCGCGGCTGGCCGTGGCGCACTGCGATGCGCGGCGCGACTTCGTGGGCCATGTGGGCGGGGACGACTTCATGCTGCTGCTGCAAAGCGAGGACTGGCAGCGGCGCTGCGAGGACATCGTCGGCGCCTTCGCAGGCGAGGCGCGCCAGCTGTTCGACGACCAGGCGCGCGAGGCCGGAGGCATCTGGGCCGAGGACCGCCACGGCATCCGGCGATTCTTTGCCTGCACCACGCTGTCCATCGGCGTGGTGCGCGTCACGCCGGGCAGCCTGCTGGCACCCGAGGACATCGCCAACCTCGCGGCCCTGGCCAAGCAGCAGGCCAAGGCGCAAAGCCTGCCGGGGCGCGGCGCCATCGCGCTGCACACGCCGCAAGATGAAGCGCGGCGCCCCGCCCGGCATGGCGCCGCAGCGACCTGGCCTGCCTGAAACAGAAAGCCCGCAGGCTCTTGCGAGGCTGCGGGCTGGTGGCTGGCCGCCAGACGCTGACAGCGTTTGGGCGCGGCCCGGCGATCAATTCACCGATGCACCAGACTCGTACCAGCGCTTGACCATGCTGCGCTCGTCATCGTTCAGGGCGCCCGGATTGCCGAAGGGCATCTTGCGCAGTTGCACCACCTGCTGGTAGATCTGCTGGGCGTGGGCCTTGACCTGCTCGGGCGAGTCCAGGCGCACATTCTTTTGCTGCAGGGCGGCACCGTGGCAGACCACGCAATGCTGCTGGAAGAAGGGCGCCATCTGGGCGTAGCCCACGGCGCCGTCGGCGGCGGGAGCGGCCGCAACGGGTGCAGCGGCTTCGGCGCCGGGTGCCGCCGTCGCAGCGGGTTCGGCAGCAGCAGAGGGGGCCTGCACGGCGGCGGGAGCCGGTGCGGGGGCGGCGGCAGGCGCAGACACAGGGGCGGCGGCAGGCGCCGGTGCAGGCTTGAGCCAGACGGCCGTGCCGATCAGCACCAGCACGCCGACCAGGGCGTAGGGCCAGGGATGGGCGTTGCGGCCCAGCTTGAAGCCATGGCGCATCACGAAGAACTGGCGGATGGCGGCGCCCGCGAACATCATCAGGATCAGCACCAGCCAGTTCAGCTCATGGCTGTACAGCCAACCGTAGTGGTTGGACAGCATGGCGAACAGCACCGGCAGCGTGAAGTAGGTGTTGTGCACGCTGCGCTGCTTGCCGCGCTTGCCGTGGATGGGGTCCACGGGCTGGCCTTCCTTCAGGGCCTTCACCACCGTGCGCTGGCCGGGAATGATCCAGAAGAACACGTTGGCGCTCATCGAGGTCGCCAGCATGGCGCCCATCAGCAGGAAGGCGGCCTGGCCCGGGAAGATGTGGCAGGCCAGGAAGGCCGCGATGCACACCAGCACCAGCACCATGGCGCCCACCGTGGCGTCGCCGTTCTTCTTCTGGCCGAAGACGCGGCAGATGCCGTCGTACAGCAGCCAGAACACGACCAGGAAGGCCAGGGCCGAGGCAATGGCAGCAGCCGAGCCCATGGCGTTGGGATCGGCCGGATTGACGAGGTAGATCTTGGCGTTCCACAGATACGACACCGTCAGCAGCGCGAAGCCGCTGAGCCAGGTGGTGTAGCTTTCCCAATAGAACCAGTGCAGATGATCGGGCAGCTTGGGCGGCGAGACATTGAACTTGACGGGGTGGTAGAACCCACCGCCGTGCACGGCCCAGAGTTCGCCGCTGACGCCCTGCTTCTTGAGATCGTCATCGACAGGCGGCGTCAGGCTGCTGTCGAGGAAGACGAAATAGAAGGAGGAACCGACCCAGGCGATGGCCGTAATGACGTGGAGCCACCGCAACAGCAGGTTGGCCCAGTCGAGAATGTAGCTTTCCATAGCTCTCAACCTTGGCAGCGTGGGGGCCGCCGGTGTTCAACCTGCTCACCACTGCGGGCGCTCTGAGCAGAAGAAAAAGGCCGCGCACCCGGTAGATATACCGCCGGTGCACCGCTGCGACCATTTCGTAGACACAAAGTGTATGCAATTTTTCGGCAGCCAACCGGCTTGCGCGAAATCAATTCACTAGAGATTTCCCTGATTCTGCGCGGGCGCGGCGCTGCGCCGCTGCAGCAGCTGCGCCGCCACGGCCACCGCGATCACCTCAGGCTCCTTGCCCTTGATGCCGGGCACGCCGATGGGGCAGGTCACGTGGTCCAGCTCCGCATCGCTGAAACCGCGCTCGCGCAGCCTGCGCCGGAAGGTGGCCCATTTGGTGGCGCTGCCGATCAGCCCCACATAGGGCAGGTCGCCGTGCTGGCGCTGGCGGCCCAGGCATTGGGCGACCACCTCCAGGTCCTCGGCATGGCTGAAGCTCATGATCAGCACCTGGGAGCCGGTGGGCAGATCGGCCACGGCGGACTGCACGGGATCGGAGTACTCACACTGCACGAGCTCGTGCTCCTCCTCGGGGAAGACCGAATCGCGGCTGTCCACCCACATCACGCGGTAGGGAAGATTGCACAGCAGGCGCACCAGCGCATGGCCGACGTGGCCTGCGCCGAACAGGGCCACGCAGTCGCGTGGCGGCTGCAGCCGCTCTCGCAGCATGTCCATGCGGCCCTGGGGCACCAGCACGAACCTCAGCACCACCACGCCGCCGCAGCACTGGCCCAGGCTGGGCCCCAGCGGATAGCGGTGCTGGTGGTCGGCGAGGGCAGGGCCCGCCTGGCCGCCCTGCCCGGCCTGAAGCGCCGCGTCGCGCAGCAGGCTGCGGGCGCGGTCGATGGCGTCGAACTCCAGGTGCCCGCCACCAATGGTGCCGGCCACGCGGTCGGCAAAGACGGCCATCCAGGCGCCGCGCTCGCGCGGCACCGAGCCGCGCGACTCCATCACCTCGACCCAGCACAGCGACCCCTGCGCAAGGCCCTGCTCGACTTTCTTGAACGTGTCACTCCACATGGGCGCACCTGACAGCCCGTCGTGGCGCCTGCGGGCTTCGTTGGAACTTGTTGCGGGATTTTCCGCTGCGGCACTTGAGTTTTGCGCTCCGACTGCCGGTGCCGCGGCGTTTCAGGATACGCTCGCAATCATGCCCGATTCCCCCGATTCCTCTCAGCACAGTTCCGTGCAAAAGCCACGTTCCGGCCGTCCCTGGCTGTGGGCGGGACTGATGGCCGCCATTGCCTCCCTGGTCACGGCCTGCAAGTCACCGCCCGGCCCCGGCGCGCGCCCCGACGAGGCCACCTCCAGCGCACAGCTGCAGTACCGCAAGGTGGCAGCCAACCATCTGTACGCGCGCAATGCCGAGCGCATCTACAAGGGCCAGCTGCCGCCCATGCTCTACGCGATCGGCGTGCTGCAGGTGCAGATCGACCGCAACGGCCAGGTCCAGCGCCTGCACTGGATGCGCGCGCCCAGCCATGCACCCGAAGTGGTGAGCGAGATCGAGCGCCTGGTGCGCGCCGCCGCGCCCTTCCCGGCTCCTGCTGGCGCCGCCCGCATCACGTATACCGATACCTGGCTCTGGGACAAGTCCGGCCGCTTCCAGCTCGACACGCTGACCGAAGGCCAGCTCTGAGCCTCAGGCCGCCAAAGGCTGGCTCAGGCCGGTTCATGCCGGTTCAGGCAGATTCACGCGGCTGGCCGTCGGCAAAGCACCTGGCGCTTTTGAGCAGGCAGGCCACGGCATGGAGCACCAGGTCGTCCGGAGCATCATCGTTCACGCGGTCGATGACCTCGATGGCATAGCCCCGCTCCTGCGACAACTGCGGCAGCACGCCCGGCCGCTCCCCTGTGGCACAGCGCATCGACCGCGAGCACTTCCTGGTGCTGTGGTGAGCATCCCAGGTGCCTGCGGCCCGATGGATTGACCGTCTTCATGGCCCCTTGCGCGGGACCGTGCTGGTGCTGAAGCAGCAAAACCTTTCAGGTCCATTGCAGTCAATACCTTTCCGGTCCATGATTGCCGGCGATGAAACAGACCGATCCTCAGTACAAGCTGCGCCTGCCGCAGGAACTCAAGGACCTCATCGAGGAGGCAGCCAAGCGCACCGGCCGTTCCATGAACGCCGAAGTCGTGGCCCGGCTGCAGACCACGTTCGAGGCCCCGGTGCTCGGCCGCATGTCGGCCGCGACGGACCCTGCGCTGGAATGCGAGGAGCCCGTGAGCATCTACGACATCAAGATGAGTGCCGACGCCGTGGAGCGCATCGAAAAGCGCCTGGAGCGCATAGAGCAGGCCATGCTCCCGCCCGCGGCACCGGAAGGCGGCAATGAAGGCGGCGTCGCTGGCGCCGCCTGACACGACCGCATCAAGAAAAACCGGCCCGCAGGCCGGTTTCTTTCAAAGGCCCCTCAGGGCCTGGATCACTCGACCACCTTGGTGATCTTCGAGCCCTGCAGCGACACGCCGGCTTCCAGGCCTGCATTGGTCAGCACATAGCTGGTCACGGGGCCCTGGGCGGTCGTGGTGTCCACGCTGCCATTGGCGCCCACCTTGCCTGCGGCCACCGTGGCATCGGCGCCCACGGACCAGCCGTCGCTGGCCAGGAACTTGTCCAGCGCTTCCTGGGTGTTGAACACATAGATCACAGCCTTGGACTGGCCACCGGCCTGCCAGCCCACCGAGGCGCCGGTCGTGCTGTAGTAGCCCTTGTTCTGGCCGCCGACGCGCAGCACGCCGCGGCCGTGCTCGACACCGATGACGAAGCTGCCACCGATCACAGAGGGGAAGATCAGCACGCCCCTGGAGCGGGCCACCATTTCCTTGGAGCCGGGCGCCGTCTGGTACAGCCGCTCCAGCGCGGCGTTGGCACGCGCGTTGACGGTGGTGGCGTCGGCACGCGGCGCGGACTGGGTTTCCGGCTTGGTGGTCGTGCAGCCGACCATGGCAATGCTGCCGGCCGCCAGTGCCGTGGCCATCACGACGGTACGCAAAGAAAACTGACGCATGGGAAAACCTGCCTTTCTTGATTGGACGTTTTGGGGAGACCCCATCGGTTCATTGGATTGATCACCTTGCCTCCCGGTCCCGGGCACCCCTTCCAGTGCTCGCAAACCGTTTCTGAGACAGGCTGGGGATGATGCTAGGCCGCTTTGCGGTACTTGTGATGAGACATGTCACAAGTTGCGCCATAGGACTACAGGCCCGCAGGAAATGTCTGAAAATCCCGTGCCGTGCCGCCACAGCCGACACCGAAAGCGCGCTGATGCCAGAATGCACCCACAGCAACACCCGGCCCACCGGGCCCATCCACAACGAGGGAGTTCATGAAGTTCTGGAGCCACTTTCACCATCCCCAGGCAGCCATGGTGCTGTTGCGCGTCACGCTCGCGGTCCTGCTGCTTTTTCATGGCTGGGCCAAGATCCGCTACGGCATAGGCAGCATCGAGCGCATGGTGGAATCCACGGGCGCACCGGGCTGGCTGGCCTATGCGGTCTATCTGGGTGAGGTGGTGGCGCCGCTGCTGCTGCTGGTCGGCCTGTGGGTGGTGCCTGCGGCGCTGGTGATTGCGATCAACATGGTCGTGGCCTTTGCGCTGGTGCACACGGGCCAGGTGATGCAGCTGCACAGCTCGGGAGGCTGGGCGCTGGAGCTGCAGGCCTTCTTCTTCATCACGGCCCTGGTCGTGGCCATGGGGCACGCCAAGGGCAAGTAGCCCGCCCTCCTGCAGAGACAGGCGCAAGAACAGGAACGGCCCGCGATGCGGGCCGTTCTTCGTTTCAGGGCTCACTCCAGGCCATCCCCCGACAGCCTGCCTGCAGCAGGGCTCAGGAGCCCCGGTACGTGGAATAGCTCCAGGGGCTGACCAGCAAGGGCACGTGGTAGTGCTGGTCGGCATGGGCCACGCCGAAGTCCAGGCTCACCTTGTTGAGGAAGTTGGGCTCGGGCAGTTGCACGCCACGGGCCTTGAAGTAGGCCGCCACGTCGAAGGTCAGGCGGTAGGTGCCGGTCCTGAGGCTGTTGTTGTCGAACAGCGGCGCATCGGTGCGGCCGTCGTGGTTGAGCACCAGGCTCTTGATCAGCGTGGCCTGGTCGCCATCGGTGGAATACAGCGCGACGGCCATGCCGGCTGCGGGGCAGCCATTCATGGTGTCGAGGACGTGGGTGCTCAGGCCCATGGAAATCTCCTGTGCGGCGGGGGCTGGCCCAGCCGGTTGTCATTGGTTGGTCGATGCACGCAGCGCGGCGCGCGACAGCACTCGCGGCCCTGCCCTGCATTCGCAAAGTGTATACAGTTTTTGTACGCCCTTGAAGGGCGTTGCACGGCCGACGCCTAGGCAGATACCCGCACTTTCGGCGCCCGGGCCTGCGCGCGGGAAGGCTGCCGACGCCATGCTTCTACACTGTGGTCCGCCACCGCCCTGGCCGCAGGACCCTGCGGCCGGCGCACACAGGGCGGCACAGGACGCGCGCTCTTTTCCACTGTTCCACTGTTTCATCTGCCAAGGAGATACCGATGCAACTTCGCTCCCCCTTGCTTGCAACCAGCCTGGCGCTGGCCATTGCCAGCCTGGCCGCCTGCAGCAGCACGCAGCCGCCTGCGGCTTCGGCGACGCCAGCACCCGTGGCCGCAGCGCCTGCCCCGGCAGCGGCGCCCATCACGCAGAGCAACGCGGCCCAGGCCGCCAGCGCCGCCTATGACTTCGACATGGATGTGTTCCATCCCGTCGTGGCCAGGAGCGGCATGGTGGCCAGCGAGCAGGAGCTGGCCTCGCGCATCGGCCTGCAGATCCTGAAGTCCGGCGGCAATGCGGTGGATGCCGCCGTGGCCATGGGCTTCGCGCTGGCCGTGGCCCTGCCCAACGCAGGCAACATCGGCGGCGGCGGCTTCATGGTGGTGCATGACGCCAAGAGCGGCAAGAACATTGCGCTGGACTTCCGCGAGGTCGCTCCCTCCAAGGCCACGCGCGACATGTACGTGGGCGCGGACGGCAAGGTCATCGACGGCAAGTCGCTCTACACCCACTACGCCGTGGGCGTGCCCGGCACCGTGGCCGGCATGGAGCATGCGCTGAAGAAATGGGGATCGCTGCCTTTGTCCACGGTGATTGCGCCGGCCGCGAAGCTGGCCGACAAGGGCTTTCCCGTCAGCGAGACCCTGGCCAAGATCCTGGAGCAGGAAAAGAAGAACATGGGCCAGTGGCCCGCCACCCAGGCCATCTTCTGGCGCGGGGGAGAGCCGCTCAAGCGCGGCGACCGCCTGGTGCAAAAGGACCTGGCGCAGTCGCTGCGCCTGATCGGCCAGCAGGGCTCCAAGGTGTTCTACGAAGGCTCCATCGCCCGCAAGATCGCGGCCGAGATGGCGCCGCATGCAGGCGCCCTCTCGCTGCAGGACCTCAAGAGCTACAAGGTCGCCGAGCGCGCGCCGCTGCGCGGCACCTACCGCGGCTACGAGATCGTGACCATGCCGCCTCCGTCCTCAGGCGGCGCCCATCTGATCCAGATCCTCAACATGATGGAACGCTGGCCCATGAACCAGTGGGGCGTCAACAGCGCGCAGAGCATCCACTACATGGCGGAAAGCATGAAGCTGGCCTATGCCGACCGTGCCGAATACCTGGGTGATCCCGACTTCGTGACCGTGCCGCTCAAGGGCCTGACCTCCAAGCGCTATGCCGAGGCGCTGGCCGCCGGCATCGATCCCTACCAGGCGCGCGCCGGCAAGGACATCAGGCCCGGCAAGCCCCAGCCCTACGAAAGCGACCAGACCACGCACTACTCCGTGGTGGACAAGGCGGGCAACGCCGTGGCCGTGACCTATACGCTGAACACCAACTTCGGCAGCGGCATCGTGGCCAAGGGCACGGGCATCCTGCTCAACAACGAGATGGACGATTTCTCGGCCAAGCCCGGCGTGGCCAACGCGTATGGACTGGTCGGCGGCGATGCCAATGCGGTGGCCGCAGGCAAACGCCCGCTGTCGTCCATGACACCCACCATGGTGCTCAAGGATGGCAAGCCCGTGCTGGTCACCGGCAGCCCCGGCGGCGCGCGCATCATCACCACCGTGCTGCAGACCGTGGTCAACACCATCGACTTCGGCATGAACCCGGCCGAGGCAGCTGCCACGCCGCGCTTCCACCACCAGTGGACGCCCGATGAGCTGCGCGTTGAAAAGGGCATCAGCCCCGACACCGTGGCCCTGCTCAAGTCGCGCGGCCACAACGTTGCCGTGAAGGCGTCGATGGGCCGCACGCAGACCATCGAGCTGCGCGACGGCATGCTCTACGGCGCCTCCGACCCGCGCAACCCCGACGGGCAGACACTGGGATATTGACCCCCTGAGGCGCTGCGCGCCTTCCCCCTTCTCGCTTCGCGGAGGGGGACGACACCCTCGGTGCGGGGCGGCGCGGCCGGCTTAGGCCCTTCCTCGGTGTCCCTGAGTTGGGCCGTGGCGGCTTTACAAAGTGTTCGCCTTGCGCAGGTCTTTAAGCATGCAGCGCATGCGTTTCATTGCAAGAAAAAGCCGCGCCCGTTGCCGAGCGCGGCTTTTCACAACAGGGCGGCGCAAGGCCGCCCTCCCACCAATCGTTGTCTCAAAGACCGGCCATCAGTCCTGGACCTTCTGGCCCACTTCGAAGTTGGCCTGGATCTCCAGCGCACGCACCATGCCCGAGTGGTCCCAGCCCGCGCCGCCGTGGGCCACACAGCTGTTGAACAGCTCCTGGGCCTGGGCCGTGTTGGGCAGGGACACGCCGAGCTGGCGCGCGCTGCTCAGGGCCAGGTTCAGGTCCTTCTGGTGCAGCGAGATGCGGAAGCCCGGATCGAACGTGCGCTTGATCATGCGCTCGGCATGCACTTCCAGGATCTTGGACGAGGCAAAGCCGCCCAGCAGCGCCTCGCGCACGCGGGCCGGATCGGCGCCGGCGCGCGACGCGAACAGCAGGGCCTCGGCCACGGCCTCGATGTTCAGCGCCACGATGATCTGGTTGGCCACCTTGGCGGTCTGGCCGTCGCCGTTGCCGCCCACCAGGGTGATGTTCTTGCCCATGCGCTCGAACAGCGGCTTGACGCGCGCGAACACGTCCTCGGGGCCGCCGACCATGATGGACAGCGTGGCGTTCTTGGCGCCCACCTCGCCGCCGGAGACCGGCGCATCCAGGTACTGGGCGCCGATGGCCTCGATGCGGCGCGCGAAGTCCTTGGTGGCCACGGGAGAGATGGAGCTCATGTCCACCACCACCTTGCCGCTGCTGCCCTTGAGGCCGGCGGCCACGCCGTCCTCGCCGAACAGCACCTTCTCGACATCGGGCGTGTCGGGCAGCATCAGGAAGATGATGTCGGCCCGCTCGGCCACGCCGCGCGCCGTGGTGCACTGGGTGGCGCTGCTCTCGGCGATCTGCGCGGGGATCTTGCCCAGGGTGTTCACGAAGAGCTGGTGGCCGGCCGTGAGCAGGTGGCCCGCCATGGGCGCGCCCATGATGCCGAGACCGATGAAACCGAGCTTGAGAGAGGATGCATTCATGCTGTGTACTCCTTGTCGTTTTTGGGAATTGCGGGAAATCTGGAAAGGTTCCGCGTGCGTTCAGGCCGCCACGGCGGCGTGGGCCTCGATCCAGCCCAGGCCCGATTCGGTATCGCGCGCGGGCTTGTACTCGCAGCCCACCCAGCCCTGGTAGCCGATGCGGTCCAGGTGCGCGAACAGGAAGGGGTAGTTGATCTCGCCCGTGCCCGGCTCGTTGCGGCCCGGGTTGTCGGCCAGCTGCACGTGGCCGATGCGGGCCAGGTGCTTTTGCAGCGTGGCCGCCAGTTCGCCCTCGGTGCGCTGCGCGTGGTAGATGTCGTACTGCACGAAGGCATTGGGCGCGCCCACCTCGTCGAGGATGGACAGGGCCTGGTCCGTGCGGTTCAGGTAGAAGCCGGGAATGTCGAAGGGGTTGATGGGCTCGATCAGCAGGCGCAGATTGGCCGCGCTCAGTGCCGAGGCGGCAAAGCGCAGGTTGTCCACGAAGGTGCGGCGCAGCAGCGCGGCATCGGCACCGGCAGGCGCCTTGCCGGCCAGGCAGTTGAGCTGGGGCACGCCCAGCGCATGGCCATAGGTCACGGCCTTGGCCACGCCGGCGCGGAACTCGTCCACGCGGTCGGGGTGGCAGGCAATGCCGCGCTCGCCCGCCTCCCAGTCGCCGGCCGGCAGGTTGTGCAGAACGATCTGCAGGCCGTGGGCATCGACGCGCTCCTTGATCTCTTCGACCGAATGGGCGTAGGGAAACAGGAATTCCACGGCCTCGAAGCCGGCGCGCGCCGCGCGCTCGAAGCGGTCGAGGAAGGGCACCTCGGTGAACAGCATGCTGAGGTTGGCAGCGAAACGGGGCATGTCAGAAGTCTCCGGTAGTCGTTTGGTGGGTTGGGAGCGGCAGGGCACGCAAGGCGCCCCGCCGGTAAAAATGCCCAAGGGGCAATGGAAATCGGCCCCCCGAGTGCTTGCACCGCCCGCAATGCAGGCATTGGCGCAGCGCCAGCCAGGGATGCCAGGCAAGGGCCGCCCCGCAGCGATGGCATCGTCCCCCTCCGAAGAGAGGGGGAAGCGGCGCAGCCGCGCAGCCGCTCAGGGGGTGCCTTGCTTCAATCCAGCAGTGCCAGGGCGCTGGGCACGTCGGCAGGCGCTGCGGCCAGGTCCTCGAACTCGATCACGTTGTCGATCTCGGCACCCATGGAGATGTTGGTCACGCGCTCCAGGATGACCTCGACGACCACCGGCGTGCGGTGCTCGGCCATCCAGGCCTCGGCCTGCTGCATGGCGGGCGCGAAGTCCTCGGGGCGGTGCACGCGGATGGCCTTGCAGCCCAGGCCCTCGACCACCTTGACGTGGTCCACGCCGTAGCCCTTGGACTCCTCCTTGTCATCGACATTGATGTTGTCGAAGGCCAGCTGCACGCAGTAGTCGATGGAGAAGGCGCGCTGCGCCTGGCGGATCAGGCCCAGGTAGCTGTTGTTGACCAGCACATGGATGTAGGGCAGCTTGAACTGCGCACCCACGGCCAGTTCCTCGATCATGAACTGGAAGTCATAGTCGCCCGACAGCGCCACGATCTTGCGGGCCGGGTCGGCCACGCGCACGCCCAGGGCGGCCGGCACGGTCCAGCCCAGCGGGCCGGCCTGGCCGCAGTTGATCCAGTTGCGCGGCTTGTAGACATGCAGGAACTGCGCGCCGGCAATCTGCGACAGGCCGATGGTGGAGACATAGCAGGTGTCCTTGTCCAGGCTGCGGTTCATGCACTGGTAGACACGCTGCGGCTTCATGGGCACGTTGTCGAAATTGGTCTTGCGCAGGTACTCCACATTGTTCTTGCGGGCCTGGCATTCGGCCACCCAGCCGCTGCGGTCCTTCAGGCGGCCGGCCGCCTTCCACTCGCGCGCCACCTCCACGAAAAGCTGCAGCGCCGCGCCGGCATCCGAGACGATGCCGTAGTCGGGCGCGAACACGCGGCCGATCTGCGTGGGCTCGATGTCCACGTGCACGAACTTGCGGCCCTTGGTGTAGACCTCGACCGAGCCCGTGTGGCGGTTGGCCCAGCGGTTGCCGATGCCCAGCACGAAGTCCGAGGCCAGCATGGTGGCATTGCCGTAGCGGTGGCTGGTCTGCAGGCCGCACATGCCGGCCATCAGGCGGTGGTCGTCGGGGATGGTGCCCCAGCCCATCAGGGTGGGAATCACGGGCACGTCCAGCAGCTCGGCGAACTCCACCAGCAGCTCAGACGCATCGGCATTGATCACGCCGCCGCCCGAGACCAGCAGCGGACGCTCGGACTCGTTGAGCATGGCGATGGCTTTTTCCACTTGCTTGCGCGTGGCAGCCGGCTTGTAGACAGGCAGGGGCTCGTAGGTATCGATGTCGAACTCGATCTCGGCCAGCTGCACGTCGATGGGCAGGTCGATCAGCACGGGGCCGGGGCGGCCCGAGCGCATCAGGTGGAAGGCCTGCTGGAAGGCGCGCGGCACCTGGGCCGGCTCCAGCACCGTGGTGGCCCACTTGGTCACGGTCTTGGCGATGGAGGCAATGTCCACGGCCTGGAAATCTTCCTTGTGCAGACGCGAGCGCGGCGCCTGGCCCGTGATGCACAGGATCGGAATCGAATCCGCGCTGGCCGAGTACAGGCCCGTGATCATGTCCGTGCCGGCCGGGCCGCTGGTGCCGATGCACACGCCGATGTTGCCGGCCACGGCGCGGGTGTAGCCCTCGGCCATGTGGCTTGCGCCTTCGACGTGGCGCGCCAGGATGTGGCCGATGCCGCCATGGTCCTTGAGCGCTGCGTACAGCGGGTTGATGGCGGCACCGGGAACGCCGAATGCGACGGTCACGCCTTCTTTTTCCAGCACGCGGACTGCGGCTTCGATTGCTTTCATTTTTGCCATGGGAGGTCTCCTTCAAATTGGAGTCAACTCTAGGCAGACAGGCCGGTTGGCGGAACGCCTGCGCAGACCATAAAATTTATTCCGTACAGGAATAACTACCAATGAAAAGGAGACGACGCCATGGACAGACTCGATGCCATGCACATGTTCGTGCGCGTGGTGGAGACCGGCAGCTTCACCAAGGTCGCGCACGAGTTCGCCACCACCCAGCCCACGGTCACCAAGCAGGTCGCAGCCATGGAGACGCGCCTGAAGGTGCGCCTGCTCAACCGCAACACGCGCGGCGTGAGCCTGACCGAAGCGGGCGCGCTGTACTACGAGAAATGCAAGGCCATCGTCAACGACGTGGCCGAGGCGGACAAGGTGGTCCAGGTGCGACAGACACAGGTGCAGGGCCAGCTGCGCATCGGCAGCTCGGTGGCCTTCGGTCGGCGCGTGCTGATCCCGCTGGCGCTGGAGTTCATGACGCACAACCCCCAGGTGCAGGTCGACCTGAGCTTCGAGGACCGCTACACCGACCTGGTGGCCAACGGCATCGACGTGGCCCTGCGCCTGGGCAAGCTGGCCGACTCCAGCCTGGGCGCACGCACCCTGGGCGTGAACCCCTGGGTGCTGGTGGCCTCGCCCACCTACCTGCGCAAGCGCGGCACGCCGCGCCGCCCCTCCGACCTCAAGGAGCACGCGACGCTGATCTACAGCAGCGTTCAGGGCAACGACCTCTGGCGCCTGCGCAACGCCAGCGGCGAGCCCGTTTCCGTGCCCGTCACCGGCCGCCTTCGCTCCAACAACCTCTCGGCCCTGCTGGCGGCCTCGCGCTCGCACATGGGCATCGCCGCCCTGCCCCGCTACGTGGCCCACGACTCCCTGGAAGCCGGCCGCGTGGTCGAAGTGCTCAAGACCTGCCGCCTGCCCGAGCAGGAAATCCACGCCGTCTACCCCTCGCCGCGCCTGGTGCCGCAGAAGGTGCAGTCCTTCATCGCCTTCCTGCAGGGGCGGTTCGATGCCGAATGGTGGGAGACGCTGCCGCGCGGGGCGTGAGGTCAGGCGCTGCGCATTGGCAATGCAATGTATGTACATTGAGAAGAATGCCACCCGAACGGCATGTTTGATTCCCGTCTTGCGAGGTGCCAGCCATGTCCAAAGAAGTGCAAATGACATTTCGTGTCGAGCCTGAACTGCGCTCAGAGTTTGCCGACGCTGCCTTGCAGGAAAACCGCCCCGCAGCACAAGTGCTGCGCGAGTTGATGCGCGCCTATGTCAACCAATCGCGTGAGCGCGTCAGCGGCCCTGTGAACACCGCCATTTCCGCAACGGAGAAACGCCGGCGCGAAGCAGCCGTCAACTTCGCCCGCGCGTCCGTCGGACTGGAAGGCTTCACGCCTTCCGAAGCTGCTGATACCGGCGCACGCCAATTTATCCAGGGTGATATCCAGCTTGCCGATTTCGTCCAGGTGAAGGTCAATGCGCGATGAGTTCCCGCCTGCATCCGCGAACACGTTGACTGCAGCGCAGCGTCGGCAACTCGAAGCCGATCACACATTCAAACGGCTTGTCGAGCTGGAGCTGGAGCCCGTGCGTGGCAGCTTCGACGCTGCCCACCTGAAGGCAGTCCACCATCGCATCTTCCAGGACTTGCCGGACGCCGGCTTCCATGAGGTCACGCCTGGCGAATTCAGAACACAGGTACTCCATGGCCAGGACTGGATGAAGCAGCGCGGCCTATCGACCATGGGAGGCACTTTCCATGTCGTCTATTCACGCATGGACGACGCGGCCATGGCCAGACTCGACAAGGCCCTCGAAGAAGCCAGCCCCGACGAGCTGCGCGGCTTGAAGACCGCTGAATTCACGGCACGGCTTGCCAGGATGTACATCGAGTTGGACTACGCCCATCCATTCAGCGATGGCAACAGCCGCACGCTTCGCACCTTCACCAGGCAGCTCGCCAGGGAAGCTGGATATGAGGTCGATTGGGCACGATTCGGACACAGCGAGACCGGGCGTGATCTTCTCCATATCGCCCGCGACCGCAGCGTGAACGAGCTGGCGAAACCGCACGTGCAGCACGAAAACACCATGCAAAAAATCCTGCGCACGCAGGACCGGCTGAAAGTCCATTCCGCCCTGCCCGACTTGCTGCGCGACGCAGTACGTCCGAGCCGCGCAGTGGCCTTCGAGCGGTTGAACGAGCGGGAAGCCTTGCATGAGCACCCCGAGCTTGAAGCGGCATACCAGGTCATACATGCAGCGGCGACCCGCCTGGCCTCGCAGATGCCGGGCAATCCTGAAGCGCAGGAAGCCGGCATTCAATCAGTCATGGACCACGTTCAGAACTGCCTGAACACCGGGGAAACCGTGGACTTCGTCCGCAGCCACGAATGGTGAAGTGCAGGCATGCGCCGTTGTGGCAACGGGCCGACTCCGCTCAAAGCACCAGAATCGCCCGGAAGTCATTCACGTTGGTATGCGTAGGCCCGGTCACCACCAGATCCCCCAGCGCATCAAAGAACCCATACGCATCATTGCGATCCAGGTACTCGGCAATCCGCATTCCCTGAGCCTGAGCCCGCGCCAACGTATCCGGCGACACGCGCGCTCCCGCGTTGTCCTCCACGCCATCGATGCCATCGGTATCGGCCGCCAGGGCCCAGACCTTGTCCTGCCCCTGCAGGGCCTGGGCCAGGCCCATGCAGAACTCGCCCGCGCGGCCGCCGCGTCCCTTGGGCGTGCCGGCCGGGCGCTGCCGGATGGTGACCGTGGTCTCGCCGCCGGACAGGATCACGCAGGGCTTTGCAAACGGCTGGCCGTGGCGGGCCACGGCGCGCGCCAGGGCGGCATGGACCTTGGCGACTTCGCGCGATTCGCCCTCGATCTCGTCGGACAGCACATGGGTGCGCAGGCCTGCGGCCTCGGCCACGCGTGCGGCCGCCTCCAGCGAGTGCTGGGGCGTGGCGATCATGTGGACCTCGTGGCCGTCGAAGCGCGCGTCGCCGGGCTTGGGTGTTTCCAGCTCGCCCGCCTCCAGCGCGCGGCGCACGGATTCGGACACGTCGATGCGGTAGCGCGCGAGGATGGCCAGCGCGTCGGCGCAGCTGCTGGCATCGGGCACGGTGGGGCCGCTGGCGATGATGGAGGGGTCGTCGCCCGGCACGTCGCTGATGGTCAGCGTGACCACGCGCGCAGGCGCGCAGGCCGCGCCCAGGCGCCCGCCCTTGATGCGCGACAGGTGCTTGCGCACGCAGTTCATCTCGCCGATGGCGGCACCGCTTTCCAGCAGGGCGCGGTTGATGCGCTGCTTTTCCTCCAGGTCGATGCCTTCGGCAGGCAGGGTCAGCAGGGCCGAGCCGCCGCCCGAGATCAGGCACAGCACGAGGTCGTCCTCGGTCAGCCCTTCGGTCAGCGCGAGGATGCGTTCGGCGGCGGCCAGGCCTGCCGCATCGGGCACGGGGTGGGCGGCCTCGACCACTTCGATGCGCTGCGCCAGGCCTTCGGGGCGCGGCGGGATGTGGTGGTAGCGCGTGACCACGAGGCCGGACAGCGGCGCGTCCGCTGGCCACAGCGCCTCCAGCGCCTGGGCCATGGAGCCGCCGGCCTTGCCCGCGCCCAGCACCAGGGTGCGGCCCTTGGGAGGCTTTGGCAGGCATTGGGCCATGCTGTACAGGGGCTGCGCATCCTTGACCGCAGCGCGGTAGAGGTCGAGCAGAAAGGCTTGGGGATCGGTGAGGTGCAGGTCCGTGGTGCTGGTCATGGTGTGTTGTCTCCGCCGGGCATTATGGAATTTCCTGCACCGGCGGTGGCATGCGGTCAAGTCACAACTGATTCGCCCGGCCTCGTTCCTCGTGCCAACCCAACTCAATCCAGGGCCACCTTGGCATCCTTCACCAGCCTGGCGAAGCGGTCGGTGTCGTCGCGGATCTGGCGCGCCATCTGCTCGGGCGATCCGCCGATGGGCTCGGCGCCTATCTCCTCCATCTTCCTGCGGAACTGCGGGGACTCGATGATGCGGTTCATGTCCGCGCCCAGCCGCGCCAGTACCTCGCGGGGCGTGGCGGCCGGTGCCAGCACGCCGAACCAGGTGCCCATGTCGAAGCCCTTGAGCCCGGCCTCGTCCAGCGTGGGCACATCGGGCAGGGCCACCGAGCGCCGGGCCGTGGTCACGGCCAGCGCGCGCAGCTTGCCGGCCTTGATGTGGGGCAGCACAGGCGTGACGGTATCGAAGGACATGGCGATCTGCCCGCCCAGCAGGTCCGTGGTCAGCGGCCCGCTGCCCTTGTAGGGCACGTGCAGCAGCTGCACGCCGCCCATGGACTCGAACTGCGCGCCGATCAGGTGCTGGCCCGTGCCCGCGCCGTTGGAGCCATAGGCCAGCTTGCCGGGCTGGGCCCGGGCCTGGGCCAGCAGCTCCTGCACGGTTTTGGCCGGCACCTGCGGATTGACCACCAGCACATTGGGGACCACGGCCACCACGGTGATGGGCGCCAGGTCCTTCTGGAAGTCATAGCCCAGCCTGCGGTAGACGCTGGTGGCAATGGTGTGGTGCACGGCGCCCATGAGCAGGGTGTAGCCGTCAGGTTTCGCCTTGGCCACATGGTCGGCGCCCAGGGTGGCGCCCGCGCCAGGGCGGTTTTCCACGACCACGGGCTGGCCCAGACTCTTGGACAGCTCCTGGCCCAGCGCGCGCGCCAGCACGTCGGTGGTGCCGCCTGCGGGAAACGGCACGATGAGGTTGACGGGGCGTGCCGGCCAGGCCTGTGCCCAGGCAGCGGGGATGGTGGCAGGAATGGCGGTGGCCAGCGCGCACGCGGCGGCAACCCTGGTGATGCGGTTCATGGTTTGTCTCCTGTCTGTTCTTTTGTGGGTTATCGGACCATGCAGCGCGCGCTCAGGCAGGCACGGGCTCGGCCTGGGCCTCGGCCGTCTGCGCACGCAGCCGTGCGCAGACGGCATCGGTGACCTGGCGCGTGGTGGCCTTGCCGCCCAGGTCACGCGTGTGCAGCGCGGCATCGGCCGTCACCTGCTCCACGGCCTGCATCAGGCGCTGCGCGGCGCGGTGCTCGCCCAGGTGCTCCAGCAGCATCACGCAGCTCCAGAAGGTGCCCACGGGATTGGCCAGGCCCTGGCCCATGATGTCGAAGGCCGATCCGTGGATGGGCTCGAACATGCTGGGGTAGCGGCGTTCCGGGTCGATGTTGCCCGTGGGCGCAATGCCCAGGCTGCCGGCCAGCGCGGCCGCCAGGTCGCTGAGGATGTCGGCATGCAGGTTGGTGGCGACCAGGGTGTCCAGCGAGGCGGGGCGGTTGACCATGCGCGCCGTGGCCGCGTCCACCAGCTCCTTGTCCCAGCGCACGTCGGGGAACTCGGCGGCCACCTGCACCGCAATCTCGTCCCACATCACCATGGCATGGCGCTGGGCGTTGGACTTGGTGATCACCGTCAGCAGCTTGCGCGGCCGCGACTGCGCCAGGCGGAAGGCGAAGCGCATGATGCGCTCCACGCCCGCGCGGGTCATCATGCTCACGTCGGTGGCCACCTCGATGGGATGGCCCTGGTGGGCGCGACCGCCCACGCCCGCGTATTCGCCCTCGGAGTTCTCGCGCACGATGACCCAGTCCAGGTCCTCGCGCGCGCAGCGCTTGAGCGGCGCATCGATGCCCGGCAGGATGCGCGTGGGCCGCACATTGGCGTACTGGTCGAACCCCTGGCAGATCTTCAGGCGCAGGCCCCACAGCGTGACATGGTCGGGAATGTGCGGGTCGCCGGCCGAGCCGAACAGGATGGCGTCCTGGCCGCGCAGCGCGTCCAGCCCGTCGGCCGGCATCATCTCGCCGTGCGCGCGGTACCAGTCGCCGCCCCAGCCGAAACTGGTGAAGGCAAAGCCCAGGCCGGGCTGGGTTTCGGCCAGCGCCTGCAGCACCTCCTGCCCTGCGGGCACCACTTCCTTGCCGATGCCATCGCCGGGAATGCAGGCGATGCGGTATGTCTTTGTCATGAGGGCTCCTTGGATTGCGGTGGATGAAGCGCCATGCGGATCCATGGCCTTGTCCGTGAATCTATCGATGGAACAACGCCGCGCGCGCCTCTAGAGTGATGGCATCGTTCACTTTGATTCAACAATGAGCACACCCGTCTCAGCGCCATCGGAGATGGCCTTCTTCTGCCTGCTGGCCCGCAGCGCCAGCCTGTCGGCCACGGCCCGCGAGCTGGGCATCACCACGCCGGCGGCCAGCAAGCGCCTGTCCCAGATGGAGGCGCGGCTGGGCGTGCAACTGGTCAGCCGCACGACGCGGCGCCTGGGCCTGACCGATGAGGGCCAGACCTACCTGGCCCATGCGCGGCGCATCCTGGATGACATTGCCGCCATGGAGCAGGCCGTGGCCGGCATGCCCGGGCAGCCGCAGGGCCTGCTGCGCATCAATGCCACGCTGGGATTCGGGCGCAGCCATATCGCGCCGCTGATCGCCAGCTTCGTGCGCAGGCACCCGCAGATCCAGGTGCAGCTGCAGCTGTCGGCCTCGCCGCCGCCCCTGGTCGATGACAGCTTCGACCTGTGCATACGCTTTGGCGAGCCGCCGGACGCGCGCATCATCGCGCGGCGCCTGGCGCCCAACCGGCGGCTGCTGTGCGCGTCTGCCGCCTACCTGGCACGGCGCGGCACGCCAGCCACCCCGCGCGAGCTGATGCAGCACGACTGCATCGACATCCGCCAGGGCGACGACACCCACGGCGTCTGGCGCTTCACCCACAACGGCCCCGGCCGCAAGACCGAGGCCATCCGCCTGCGCGACAGCCTGAGCACCAACGATGGCGAGATCGCCGTGGGTTGGGCCCTGGCCGGCCTGGGCATCGTCATGCGCGCCGAATGGGATGTCGCCCGCTATCTGCGCAGCGGCCGCCTGGTGCAGGTGCTGGCCGACCATGCCACGGCGCCGGCCGACATCCATGTGGTCTATCCGCAGCGGCATGCGGCAACCCAGCGCGTGCAGCGCTTTGTAGAGCACCTGGCACGGCACTTCGATACGGCCGCGCCCGGCTTCTGAAAAGGCATGCCGTATGCGGGGAAACGCCAATAAGCAGTAGACAGAAACTGTATACAACTCTTGTGACCAGCCGCTATGATGGCTGAATGGAGACTTCCACCACCAGTTTCATTGTCGAGAGCCTGACCCGGGCCATCGTCGAACACCGTCTTCTGCCCGGCACCAAGCTGGCCGAGCAGAAATTGGCAGACCATTTCGGCGTCTCGCGCACCCTGGTGCGCCAGGCGCTGTTCCAGCTGTCGCAAAACCGCCTGATCCGGCTCGAACCCGCGCGCGGGGCCTTCGTGGCCACGCCCTCGGTGGACGAGGCGCGCCAGGTCTTCGCCGTGCGCCGCATGCTCGAAGCCGAGATGGTGCGCGCCTTCATCGCCCAGAGCACGCCGGCCAAGATCCGCGCGCTGCGGCAGCACGTGGCGGCCGAGAAAAAGGCCATGGACGGCAACGACGTCGGCCAGCGCACCGAGCTGCTGGGCGACTTCCACGTGCGCATGGCCGAACTCATGGGCAACGAGGTGCTGGCCCAGCTGCTGGGCGAGCTGATCTCGCGCTGCGCGCTGATCACGCTGATGTACCAGTCCAGCACGGCCGCCGAGCATTCCCATGACGAGCATGCCGAAATCGTCACGGCCCTGGCCGGCGGCGACGCCGACCACGCCGTGCAGCTCATGCAGCAGCACCTGGACCACGTGGAAGCCGGCCTGACCTTCGACCGCGACATGCCGACCAGCGATCTTTCGATGGCCCTTTCCTCCGTATCCGCATGACCTACGACGCCACTGCCCCCTATCCCCGCGACCTGATCGGCTACGGTCGCACGCCCCCCCACGCCCGCTGGCCAGGCCAGGCCCGCGTGGCCGTGCAGTTCGTCCTCAACTACGAAGAGGGCGGCGAGAACTGCGTGCTGCACGGCGATGCCGCCAGCGAGCAGTTCCTGTCCGAAATGTTCAACCCGGCCGCCTACCCCGAGCGCCACATGAGCATGGAAGGCATCTACGAGTACGGCTCGCGCGCAGGCGTCTGGCGCATCCTGCGCGAGTTCGAGAAGCGCGGCCTGCCGCTGACCGTGTTCGGCGTGGCCACGGCGCTTCAAAAGCACCGCGAGCTGGCCCAGGCCTTCGACGAGCTGGGCCATGAAGTGGCCTGCCACGGCCTCAAGTGGATCCACTACCAGGGCGTGCCCGCCGAGGTCGAGCGCGCCCACATGCAGCAGTGCATGGAGATCTTCGGCGAGCTGTACGGCCACGATGGCGACCACGGCCTGGGCTGGTACACGGGCCGCGACAGCCCCAACACCCACCGCCTGGTGGCCGACGACGGCCGCTTCGCCTACGACAGCGACTACTACGGCGACGACCTGCCCTTCTGGATGAAGGTCGGCAAGAGCGACGGCAGCACCCGCAGCCAGCTCATCGTGCCCTACACGCTGGACTGCAACGACATGCGCTTCGCCCTGCCCCAGGGCTACTCGCACGCCGACCCGTTCTTCCAATACCTGAAGGACACGTTCGACGCCCTCTACGCCGAGGGCGATCCGGCCGGCGACGACTCCCCCAAGATGATGAGCATTGGCATGCACTGCCGCCTGCTGGGCCGCCCCGGCCGCATCACGGCACTGCAGCGCTTTCTGGACCACATCCAGCGGCACGACAAGGTCTGGGTCTGCCGCCGCATCGACCTCGCGCGCCACTGGGCGCACCACCATCCCGACAAGGAATAACGCAGCATGGCTCTGACGCTGGAACAACTCAACGCCGCCGACCTGGCCACCGCCACCGGTCTGCTCGACGGCCTCTACGAACACTCGCCCTGGATTGCCGAGGCCGCGCTGGCCCAGCGCCCCTTCCGCTCGCTGGCACAGATCAAGTACGCCATGGCCCAGGTGCTGGACAAGGCACCCGTGCAGGCCAAGCTCGACCTGATCCGCGCCCACCCGGAGCTGGCCGGCAAGGCCATGGAGGCCAACACGCTCACGGCCGAATCCACCAACGAGCAGAACAAGGCCGGCCTGACGCGCTGCACGCCCGAGGAGCTGGAGCACATCCGCAAGCTCAACGCCGAGTACGGCAAGCGCTTCGGCTTTCCCTTCATCCTGGCCGTGCGCGGTCCGCGCGGCGCGGGCCTGGCCAAGGCCGAGATCATCGAGACCTTCGAGCGCCGCCTGCACAACCATCCCGACTTCGAGCTGGGCGAGGCGCTGCGCAACATCCACCGCATTGCCGAGATCCGCCTGAACGACAAGTTCGGCTACACGCCCGAGCTGGGCAACGATGTCTGGGACTGGCAGGAAAAGCTGGCCCAGCACAGCGACCCGGGATATGCCGAAAAGGGCCAGCTCACCGTCACCTACCTGACCGATGCCCACCGCGCCTGCGCCCAGCGCATCAGCCACTGGATGCGCGACTGCGGCTTCGACGAGGTCGAGATCGACGCCGTGGGCAACGTCGTGGGCCGCTACAAGGCGGCCACCGAGGACGCCAGGACCCTGCTGACCGGCAGCCACTACGACACCGTGCGCAACGGCGGCAAGTACGACGGCCGCCTGGGCATCTTCGTGCCCATGGCCTGCGTGCGCGAGCTGCACCGCCAGTGCAGGCGCCTGCCGTTCCACATCGAGGTCGTGGGTTTTGCGGAAGAGGAAGGCCAGCGCTACAAGGCCACCTTCCTGGGCTCGGGCGCACTGATCGGCGACTTCAGGCAGGAATGGCTGGAGCAAAAGGATGCCGACGGCATCACCCTGCGCGAGGCCATGCAGCATGCCGGCCTGTGCATTGACGACATCCCCAAGCTGCAGCGCGATCCGGCCCGCTACCTGGGCTTCATCGAGGTGCACATCGAACAGGGCCCGGTGCTCAACGAGCTGGACATCCCGCTGGGCATCGTCACCTCCATCAACGGCAGCGCGCGCTACATCTGCGAGATGATCGGCATGGCCAGCCACGCCGGCACCACGCCCATGGACCGCCGCCGCGATGCCGCCTGCGGCGTGGCCGAGCTGGCGCTGTACATCGAAAAGCGCGCCGCGCGCGACGGCACCTCGGTGGCCACCATGGGCCAGCTCAATGTGCCCAGCGGCTCGGTGAACGTGGTTCCCGGCCGCTGCCAGTTCAGCCTGGACCTGCGCGCGCCCACCAACGAGCAGCGCGACGCCATGGTGGCCGACATCCTGGCCGAGATCGAGGCCATCGCCCAGCGCCGCGGCCTGCGCTACAGCACCGAGCTGGCCATGAAGGCCGCCGCCGCCCCCAGCGCCCCCGAATGGCAGCAGCGCTGGGAAGCCGCCGTGGACGCCCTGGGCGTGCCCCTGTACCGCATGCCCAGCGGCGCCGGCCACGACGCCATGAAGCTGCACGAAATCATGCCCCAGGCCATGCTGTTCGTGCGCGGCCTGAACGCCGGCATCAGCCACAACCCGCTGGAAAGCTCCACCGCCGACGACATGCAACTGTCCGTCGATGCCTTCTCCCACGTACTGAACCAGCTGGCCCAAGAGCAGCAATGACCGACATGAACCAAGACAAGCAAGCCACCTACGCCGCCCTGGACGCCTGGATCGACCAGCATTTCGATGAAGAGGTGCAATTCCTGCAGGCCCTGGTCCAGGTTCCGACCGACACCCCGCCCGGCAACAACGCCCCCCATGCCGAGCGCACGGCCGAGCTGCTCAAGACCCTGGGCTACGAGGCCGAGAAGCACACCGTGCCCGAGGCCGACGTCAAGGCCTACGGCATGGAGTCCATCACCAACCTGATCGTGCGCCGCCCCTACGGCAGCGCAGGTGACGCCGGCGGCGGCCTGACCATTGCGCTGAACGCCCACGGCGACGTGGTGCCACCCGGTGAAGGCTGGACCCAGGACCCCTATGGCGCCGCCATCGAGGACGGCAAGCTCTACGGCCGCGCCGCCGCCGTGAGCAAGAGCGACTTCGCCACCTTCACCTACGCCGTGCGTGCGCTCGAAGCCGTGGCCCGGCCCTCCAAGGGCGCGGTGGAACTGCACTTCACCTATGACGAGGAATTCGGCGGCATCCTGGGCCCCGGCTGGCTGCTGGCCAACAACCTCACCCAACCCGACCTGATGGTCGCGGCCGGCTTCAGCTACGAAGTCGTCACCGCCCACAACGGCTGCCTGCAGATGGAAGTGACCGTGCAGGGCAAGATGGCCCATGCCGCCGTGCCCCACACGGGCGTGGACGCGCTGCAGGCCGCCGTGGTGCTGATGAACGCGCTGTACGCCGAGAACACCAAGTACCAGCAGGTGACCTCCAAGGTGCCGGGCATCAAGCACCCCTACCTGAACATCGGCCGCATCGAAGGCGGCACCAACACCAACGTGGTGCCCGGCAAGGTCGTGCTCAAGATCGACCGCCGCATGATCCCCGAGGAGAACCCGGCCGAGGTCGAGGCCAGCATCCGCGCCGTCATCGCCCAGGCCATTGCCGACTTCAACGCCAAGGGCGGCTACACGGGCGAGGATGCCGTGCGCGTGGACATCAAGCGCCTGCTGCTGGCCAATGCCATGACGCCGCTGGCGGGCAACAAGCCCCTGGTGGACGCCATCCAGGCCCATGGCGAAGCCGTGTTCGGCGAAAAGCCCCCGGCCGTGGGCACGCCGCTGTACACCGACGTGCGCCTGTACGTGGAGCGCGGCATTCCCGGCGTGATCTACGGCGCCGGCCCGCGCACCGTGCTGGAATCCCACGCCAAGCGCGCCGACGAGCGCCTGGTGCTGGAGGACCTGCGCCGCGCCACCAAGGTCATTGCGCGCATGCTGTGCGACCTGACGGCCTGACCATCTGACCGCCTGACGGCCCGCATCAAGGCCTGACACCCAAGCCCGGCGCCGCCGGGCTTTTTTGCGCCCGGGCACCGCATCGGGGCGCATGCACCACCGCAGCCCATGCCGTGCGCCAGAGCCACGCACGAGCCGCGCCAAGCCGCGCGGTAGCGGCCGCCAGGCACCAGCACGGTGCCTGGTGCTTGCCAGGCGGCTGGCATCCATCTTGCAATGCACCATGGCACTCCCGCCCTGGCAGGCGATGCGCACCAAAACGGGTTGGCGCGACTGCCGCAACAGGGTTTACCGGGAGCAGAAATTTCCCATGATCTGTATACACTTTTTGTATGGATGTTGGCGCCGAACCCTGCCACGCCGGCGTCCGTTCCCATAAATCCCGAGGAGACAAATCCCCATGCAATCTTCCGTTCATCCCGTCGATGAGATGCTGCCCGCAGGCAAGCTCACGGCGCTGGGCCTGCAGCACGTTCTCGTGATGTATGCGGGCGCCGTGGCCGTGCCCCTGATCGTCGGCCGCGCACTCAACCTGCCGCCCGAGCAGGTGGCCCACCTGATCTCGGCCGACCTGTTTTGCTGCGGCCTGATCACGCTGATCCAGGCCATGGGCGCGACACAGTGGTTCGGCATCAAGCTGCCCGTGATGATGGGCGTGACCTTCGCCAGCGTGGCGCCCATGGTGTCCATGGCGCAGAGCACGGGCGGCTCGGCGGGGGCGGGGCTGATCTTCGGCTCGGTGATCGGGGCGGGGATCGTGTCCATCCTCATCGCCCCGCTGATCAGCCGCATGCTGCGCTTTTTCCCGCCCGTGGTGACCGGCACCATCATTGCCGTCATCGGCATCAGCCTGATGCGCGTGGGCGTGAACTGGATCTTCGGCAACCCCGTCGGCCCCACCGCTCCCAGCGTGCCCAACCCCGAGCACCTGAAATGGCTGGCCGACGCCCAGGCCACGGCCGGCGCGCCAGGCTCCTCGCTGCCGCCCGTGCCCAAGGGTTTCGCGGTCGTGCCCACCATTCCCAACCCCAAGTACGGCGACCTGACCGGCGTGGGCATCTCGGCCATCGTGCTGCTGTCCATCCTGCTGATCGCGCGCTTTGCCAAGGGCTTCCTGGCCAACGTCTCGGTGCTCATGGGCATCCTGATCGGCGGCGTGCTGTCCGTGGCCATGGGCCTGATGGACTTCAGCAAGGTCGCCAAGGCCGAATGGTTCACGATGGTGCTGCCCTTCGAGATCGCCACACCGGTGTTCGACCCCATCCTCATCCTCACCATGAGTCTGGTGATGGTGGTGGTGATGATCGAGTCCACCGGCATGTTCCTGGCCCTGGGCGACATGACCGATCGCAAGATCAGCCAGGACGAGCTGACGCGCGGCCTGCGCACCGACGGCCTGGGCACGCTGATCGGCGGCATCTTCAACACCTTCCCCTACACCAGCTTCTCGCAGAACGTGGGCCTGGTCGCCGTCACCGGCGTCAAGAGCCGCTGGGTCTGCGTGGCCGGCGGCGTGATCCTGATCGTGCTGGGCGTGCTGCCCAAGATGGGCGCCCTGGTCGAGTCCCTGCCCACCGTGGTGCTGGGCGGCGCGGGCCTGGTGATGTTCGGCATGGTGGCCTCCACCGGCATCCGCATCCTGAGCAACGTGGATTTCCAGACCAACCGCAACAACGCCATGATCGTCGCCGTGTCCATCGGCGTGGGCATGATTCCGCTGGTGGCGCCGAATTTCCGCCAATGGATGCCCCACGGCATTCATCCGTTGATCGAATCCGGTATCCTGCTGGCCTCGATTACCGCGGTGGCATTGAACATTTTCTTCAACGGAGCCAGCAGCGACACCTCTGCTGCCGTCCGGGCCGCACGCCAGGCAGACGCCCACTGATGAAACAGTGCCCGCCCTGGCGGGCACGCCCAACAATCGCCCGGCCTACCCGCCGGGCCGTGCGCCCCCTGCCGTCCATAGGCGCCAGGGGGCTTGTTGTCGAAATCCCTGAGGCAAAACTGTCCTGACCCTCATAGGCTGTAGCTATCCGGTAAGCTCCGAGAGCATTTGCAGAGAATTCCCGTATGACCCAAAACCTGTCCAACGCCGAACAAGCCCTGCGCGACGCAGCCCGCGAATACCATCGCAGCCCCAACAAGGGCAAGATCTCCGTCACGCCCACCAAGCCCTTGTCCAACCAGCGCGACCTGTCGCTGGCCTATTCGCCCGGCGTGGCCTACCCCTGCCTGGACATCCAGGCCGACCCCTCGCTGGCCGCCGAATACACGGCGCGCGGCAACCTGGTCGGCGTCATCACCAACGGCACGGCCGTGCTGGGCCTGGGTGACATCGGCCCGCTGGCCGGCAAGCCGGTGATGGAAGGCAAGGGCTGCCTGTTCAAGAAGTTCGCCGGCGTCGATGTGTTCGACATCGAACTGGCCGAGCGCGATCCGGACAAGCTGATCGAGATCATCGCCTCGCTCGAACCCACGCTGGGCGGCATCAACCTCGAGGACATCAAGGCGCCCGAGTGCTTCTACATCGAGCAGGAGCTGTCCAAGCGCATGAACATCCCCGTGTTCCATGACGACCAGCACGGCACGGCCATCATCTCCAGCGCCGCCCTGCTCAACGGGCTGGAGCTGGTGGACAAGCAGATCGGCAACGTCAAGATCGCCGTCTCCGGCGCCGGCGCTGCCGCCATCGCCTGCGTGAACGTGATGGTGGGCCTGGGCGTCAAGCGCGAAAACGTCTTCATGTGCGACTCCAAGGGCGTGATCTACGAAGGCCGCCCCGGTGGCCTGGACGCCTCCAAGGCCCAGTACGCGCAAAAGACGGACGCCCGCACCCTGGCCGATGCCGTCAAGGATGCCGACGTCTTCCTGGGCTGCTCGGCTCCCGGCGTGCTCACTGCCGACATGGTCAAGACCATGGCCGACAAGCCCATCATCCTGGCCCTGGCCAACCCCGAGCCCGAGATCCGCCCCGAGCTGGCCAAGGCCGTGCGCCCTGACTGCATCATGGCCACGGGCCGCTCGGACTACCCCAACCAGGTCAACAACGTCCTGTGCTTCCCCTACATCTTCCGTGGCGCGCTGGACTGCGGCGCCACCAAGATCACCGAAGCCATGAAGCTGGCCTGCGTGCGCGAAATCGCCGCACTGGCCAAGCAGGACGTCAGCGATGAAGTCGCCGCCGCCTACCAGGGCAAGGAGCTGAAGTTCGGCCCCGACTACCTGATCCCCACGCCCTTCGATACCCGCCTGATCCTGCGCATCGCGCCGGCCGTGGCCAAGGCCGCCGAAGAATCCGGCGTCGCCACCCGCCCCATCGCCGACTACGACGCCTACCGCGAGAGCCTGACCCGCTTCGTCTACCAGACCAGCATGTTCATGCGTCCGGTGTTCGCCGCTGCCAAGGCCAACCAGCAGCGCGTGGCCTATGCCGAAGGCGAAGACGAGCGCGTGCTGCGCGCCGCCCAGGTCGCCGTCGATGACGGCCTGGCCAAGCCCATCCTGATCGGCCGCCCCGCCGTGATCGAGGCCCGCATCGCCAAGGCCGGCCTGCGCCTGGTGCTGGGCAAGGACGTGGAGATCTGCAACCCCGAGGACGATCCGCGCTTCCGCCAGTACTGGGAAACCTACCACCGCCTGATGGGCCGCAACGGCGTCACGCCCGAGACCGCCAAGGCCGCCGTGCGCCGCTCCAACACGCTGATCGCCGCGCTCATGGTCCATCTGGGCGATGCCGACGCCATGCTCTGCGGCCTGGTCGGCAAGTTCGACAGTCACCTGGCCCATGTGCGCGACGTGCTCGGCCTCAAGGAAGGCGCCGGCGAGTTCGCCACCGTCAACGCCGTGATGCTGGACAGCGGTACGCTGTTCATCGCCGACACCTACATCAACGATGCGCCCAACGCCACCGAGCTGGCCGACATCGCCCGCCTGGCGGCCGAGGAAGTGGCCCGCTTCGGCCTGCCGCCCAAGGTGGCCTTCCTGTCGCACAGCAACTACGGCTCCTCCAGCCGCCCCTCGGCGCTGAAGATGCGCGCCGCGCGCGACCTGTTCGCCGCCGCCAACCCCGACGTGGAATGCGACGGCGAGATGCACGGCGACTCCGCCCTGTCCGAAGCCATCCGCGACCGCTCCCTGCTCGAGTCCTCGCTGCACGGCGAGGCCAACGTGCTGATCTGCCCCAACCTGGACGCCGCGAACATCCTGTTCAACGTGCTCAAGACCACGGGCGGCCACGGCACGACCATCGGCCCCATCCTGCTGGGCGGCGCCGCGGCAGCCCACGTGCTGACCCCCTCCGCCACCGTGCGCCGCGTGGTCAACATGACGGCCCTGGCCGCAGCCCAGGCCATCGCTGCCCGCGGCTGATCCGCGCCGCACCCAAAAAAGGCGCCCCTTCACAGGGGCGCCTTTTTTACGCCCCCTGCCCCGGCAGGAGCGGCACAACCCCGGCTAGAATACGCAGCTTCGGAGGTTTGGGTGAGTGGTTTAAACCAGCAGTCTTGAAAACTGCCGACGGGCAACCGTCCGTGAGTTCGAATCTCACAGTCCCTTTCTAGGACTCATGACAGACGGGCCTGAGCGGCCCGTTTTGCATTTCTACCCATCAGCTTACCTATCGCAGGATAGTGGTGCATAGTTCCGCATCGCTCTAGCCAATAGGCATGTGCCTGTGGCTCTTTCATACTCGATAACTTTGCTGCGCTGGTTGACTGCGGCCTGACGCAGATGAAGATGGCGCCACTTATCTCTACTTTGAGGTGCGAATGGATGATCGTCCGGGTTTCAAGCTTGACGCCTACTTGGTGAAGCATGGCCAACGTGGCCCCCTCTGTGACGTCCGCGTATGGCTCCCAAAACAACCCGCCGACGATGGCCGAATGGCAGTCCAAGCTTTCGGTCTGCCCTTTGACAATGAGCTATGCGGCAGTGGCTTCTCTTTGATCAATGATGAGGAGCCAGGTTTCTACTTCGAGGCCAGTGATATCCTTATTCGCTCTTCGTCCACGCAGTTCGGACGACGTGTAGGCGGCACCACTCTGGAGATTGATCATGTTGAGCGTTTGACGATCCGAAGAAATCTGCGAGGAGGGGCTTATCACGAGCTTCAGTCTATCGAAAGTGCGACTTTTCATTTAAGTCAGGTGCACTACGCGATTCCCTCCAAAGTATGGAGCATGGATTTCAAGGGCAATAGAAACTTTGGTCATTCCTACTCCCCTCCGCGCCTTCCGGTGCGCGACTCATCCGGAGAGAGTTTAGCGCTGGAACTGGATCGCCATTGGAATTGGGTGAATCACGACGACGGAGACACCGTTGTCGCTAGGAGTACCCCTGTTTTTGTATTTCATGATTCTTCCAACGCACCTCCTGCCTCACTGAATACCTTGAGGCAAAGTGCACGCACGGCAGCATTGCTACTTTCACTCGCGGCCCGCTGGAGAGTCGTGGTGCACGGTTTCCATGCTTACTTCAATGGCGTTACGCATGAGGAATGGGACTATCCTTTTTCTCGCGTGAGAGCAGCAAACGGATTAGAAGACTCCAGAGACTTTCTGGTTCATCCGAGCTATCTAGAAAATTTCATCCAATCGGCCTCTTCTCGGATCAGTAGCTTTAAGGAGGCTGAGAGCGATGCAGTTTTTCTCGCCATTTATTCGCTCCATCCAACAGTCAAGCATTCCATCGAGTCTCGATTTCTGGCCCTCTTCGTCGCATTAGAGGGTTTAGCTCGGCAATTTGGTAGCGCCAACGGCGGTATGCATAGCATCATCCCAGCATTGCTAGCGGCATATCCGCCGGGAATTCCTACCCTCTGGCCTATTCTGGGTGAACAAGGCTTGCCAGGGCTGAAGGATCTCCGAAATGAACTGGCACATGGCAGAAACTTCAGCAGGCGTGTACCCGGCAGCCTTTCAGTTGCCGAAGATCATTTGCAGCTTTGGATCGAGTACCTTCTATTGTCTATTTTGAACGGACGAGCTTATGCGCATAGTTTTAATTGGCTGACTCGACACACTATTGAGCAACGGGATAAAATGGAATCCTTACGCATTCATTTGAGCGAGGCGGGCATCAGAAGCAGGTCGTAGCACGCAGTTCAGAAAGCATTGTCACCCGAAGGCCACAGAGAGCCGCTACCACTGATGCCCACTGTGCGAGCAGCATCTCCTATCTTGAACACTTTTACACCAATGCATGCCACGCCATACGGCTCGGTAGATTGCTCAGCCGAAGTCACCGGGCTGCTATAAATTCAAGATGTACCTGGTTGCGGTTGCGATTGAGCAAGACGGTGGCGCCAGTTATCAATGATAGACGCTTGGCGTTATCGATTACCTCCGCCATGTGTTGATTGGAGCTTGCGACCACCTTCCCAGCCGGGGCTGCGGCCAAAGTGCCAATGATCATGGGCTGGCTACAAACCGTGTAGCTGTCTCCGCCAATCGACGCAAGCTCCTCGGATCGGCTAGGCCGATGAGGTCGAACATGAGCAGCAGTCGATGATCCGGCTTGACCTGATGGTGCTAGATCCTGCCAGCACACGGTTGCGAAAGCCTTGCGCTCCCTCCAATGCACAGTAGAGGACACCCACATTGGTTACCGGGCGCCCATTCCACTCCTTGCCGTAGGTAGAATTGCCAGCATGAGGTCAATCAGCCACGCCGTCTTGCCGGCTCCTTAGGGACCCCAAACTATAAGGAGCCATCCGATGTGGAATAGGTTTTCAACCATCCACTGGATTTTGCTCCACTCACCAAACTCATGAACACCGAAAGTTTCATAGTGCTGCACGTCCGAGGGTACGGCACTGAATGGCTTAAGCAACTGTAGGATTTTGGGATTTCTTTTGAAACGCAAGGCTGGGCCAGCAATCTCTTCCTTGGTCACCATTTCCTCGGAGTCCTCTGGAAGCACCTCTGTTTCGGAATCAATCGAGCCGTGCGGAACGAAAACAGTAGCTTCGCCCAGAGAACCAGGGTCAACGGACAGAATTTCGGCATGACTGAGGCTTACTTGGTGTGCGCTTTTCTTTTGGTGGCAGCTTACAGTTTTACATTGAGAGAGGATAGCAAACTGTACCGCGCTCCACGACATCAGGTGAGCAAGGGGGAGTACAATTTTAAGAGATCCAGGGCTCGCAACTATGCCGTGCTTGGTATCACGGCCAGGAGGCAGAGATGACTGCCAACCGAACCTGCTGCTAGTTGGCCCCTGATGTCCGTGGAATTAACGGTATTCCTTTCATACCATCCAATAGCAAGCTCCAATAGCATTCGTAGCAGGCGCGTGCGCGACGGAATTGCTCCAGATTTACAGTGCATGCGTCCTCTATATCGAGTGGCAGGGTACCGCCCCATCCATACCCCACAGACATGCGTCCCGGGATGCGCACCATTTCATAGGTACCATTCGCCTGTTTCTTGTGTTCTGTCGCAGGTTTCACTGATCTGACCACAGCCCTCGTCATCCCAATTCCCAATCGTGGTCCAATTGCATGACTTGTACGATTGCGGTAATCCGAAGTGGCCGATCTGTAGTCGTGAGCATCCAACGAACAGATTAAGTTGACAAATTTTTTGGCTACTGACCATGGAGCCAAGAGCTTGAGCAAACGCTGCTCTTTTTGCCTCCTGGTTAGGTGCCGAGGCTTCTCATCATGCGTTGTAGGATCGCCGTCGATGCGATCTGGGTAGCTTGCATCCTGTGCAAGACGCACTTGATGCATAGAATTGGTAGCGACGAAGGTAAACGTGTCGCGCATAGCACTAGGAAGAAGTAGGCATTGATGCGCAAGCGCCTCCAGAAATTCTCGGCGTAGTTCCCACGCATCATCTTTTTCATAGCCCGCGATGACGGAATTCCACGCCTTCCAACGACGTAGCAAACCAAGCCATCCGTTGAGTAGATTCGTGAGTTCTCGAAGCTCATCCCTAACCATCTCAGCCCCTAACAGAGACCATTGATAACGGTCAATCTGCTCAAAATCGTAAGGTAGATAGCGCTCCGATGGTCCCATTTCGCCCTCATCCCACCGGACGAGATATGCATCATATGCTGTGCGCAGAAGCATCGAATATTTTATGTCCATAAACAGCCTTCTAGCACCAATCTAAAGACGCCAAAATGATCATTGTTGAAGCCCTAGCCTACCCCTGAGAAGCGATTTCACCGTATGAAGAATGGTGTCATAGGCAGTGTAAACATCATCGTTGCTAGCAACACCGGTGTGCACAATTTTTCCTCGGAGATCATAGGCACGCACAACTTCACGGGCTAACTGATTGCGATCAGCGTGCGCCAATCCCGCACCGGTTGCGACCAGTTCACGTATGCGCCTGCGTATTGAAGTCTCTTTACGAAAGTCGAACTCTCTCTGCAGTGACTCCAGCGCGAAACGCTCCTCATCACTGATGTTCTCGTGAAGACGCGTATCGATATCCAACGTCATCTTCTCCAACACGGCTACAGCGGATTCGTGCTTTGCGAGGTCTGGTGCGAGAACTTCCAACACCATCATCAATGTCAGTAACCGCGCCCGCATGGATGTTTCCAGAAATTGCCCCAAGTACAGTGAAATCGCTGTTGCAGTCTTTGTCTCGCTGATTACCCCGTCCTTGCAAGTCGTAACTGCCTCCACGAAGAGCGGAGCTAGTACATCGAAGGGCGATGAAACATAACCCGAAACTTCTACTCCTGCAAAAAACTTGATGTTCTGGTCCGTCTTGAAAACCGTGTATCCGCCAGAATTGCCCAGTCCATGGACTGGACAATCGTCAGCCAAGCCAAAACCTCTCGCCAAATTTTTTCCAGCCTGAGTCGGATCATCGGCATAGGTGATGTCTCCCCGGTCATGCCCCAAGATGAACGGTATGTTGTGGACTAGGGCTATGTTCCAAAGTCCAGCTCGAAGACGTGGCAAAAATGCTTCGGCTTCAGACTCAGTCGCAAAGTCTGCAATCCTTACTATCAGATCCCGATGCTGCAACACGAACGTTGCGCGCCTACCTCCTATTTCCACCTCAACGGGGATGTCGATCCCGGTGATGCGCGATGCGTGTGGTGTCTTTGCCGAGACACGCAGCGTATATGTCATGTGCGGCCCTCCTCCCCATCAGCTTACCCATCTTTCAGCGCCCTGCCTGCTGCCCCCATGTGAGCGCCAACCTAGATGTGATGCACGCCGCGACACGAGCCGCAAGCGCACCAACGCCCAGCGCATCAAATCGTTTGTTATGACCAACCTCGAGACCCTGATGGGCATGCCAGAAGCGGTCAAGTTCGTCGAGACCCGGGGCATGCTGAAAAAATCAGGGCACGCAGTCGGCTAGAATTCGCGCCTACCCTCCCGGAGACTTGGGTGAGCGGTTTAAACCAGCAGTCTTGAAAACTGCCGACGGGCAACCGTCCGTGAGTTCGAATCTCACAGTCTCCGCCAGATCCAGATGATCAGAAACAAAGCGCCTGCCCAGGCGCTTTTTTCTTGTCCATCGCGCGCCAGGCAGGTTCAACCAGCGCCCTGCCCCCCGGCTGCAGCCACGCAGCCCGCCGTGAGCCCGCAGGCAACGGTCTCCACACATTCTTCACACAGTCTTTACATTAGATTAACCAGCCAGACATAAGCTGCCGGGCTTCTAGCGCCCGCGTAAGCCAAGAGTCCGTAGCCAACGCTGAAGCTCCCGTTCGACCGTCTCCCTGGGAATTTCCCTTGTGCCAGCGCACTTCTCTCCGCTGCCGGCCTCTGTCATGACTTCTCCTGTTTCCTCTCAAGCAGCGAGCGCGATCACGCGAAGCGCTCCGCTGGCCCTGGCCGCTCCGTCGCTTTCACTCGCACTCAAGATCGCCATCGGCCTGCTGGTCTTTGCCGTGGCCTGGCTGCTGCAGATCGACAGCTCCAGCCTCACGGCACCCAAGGACAATCTCGAACAGCTGACCTGGGTGCACAGCCTGGAATGGGGCTACTACAAGCACCCGCCCCTGCCGACCTGGCTGCTTTCGGTGCCGGTCCATCTGTTCGGCCTGTCTGCGCGCACCAGCTACGCCACCGGCGCGCTTTTCACGGTGGCGGGCCTGTTCCTTTTCTGGAAGCTGCTGAACGACTTGCGCGGCAGCCGCTACGCCACGCTGGCCCTGTTGGCGGCCATGTGCATCACCTACTACAACGAGCGGATGCACTTCTTCAACCATGAAGTCGTGCTGATGCCCTTCTTCGCGGCCAGCGCCCTGCTGGTGTGGCGTGCGGTGGGCAGCAGGCAGCTGCGCTGGTGGGCCGCCCTGGGCTGCTGCCTGGGGCTGGGCGCACTGGCCAAGTACCAGATGATCCTGGCCGCCGTGGCGGTATTCCTGTTCTGGCTGGCGTCAGGCGCCTGGCGCGAGCGAGTCCACATGATCGGCCTGGTGCTGGCGGCAGCCATCTCGCTGGCCATCATCTCGCCGCACCTGTACTGGCTTTTCCTGAACGACTTCGGCCCCATCCGCTATGCCACCGAATCCTCGCTGGGCGCCAGCCTGGGCGGTGGCGCAAGACTGCTCAATACGCTGCACTGGCTGGCCGACCAGCTGCTCAACCGTGCATTGCTCGCCTGGGTGCTGCTGGGACTGGTGATGGCCCTACACCGCCGCAGCCGCCTTGCGCCGCAGGACACACCGCAGCGCCCCGGGACAGCCGATGCATCGCGCGCGCTGATCCTGTGCTTTGGCCTCACGCCCATCGTGCTGACCTGCGCCATCGGCATCTTTGCGGGCTCGTCGCTGCAGCTGCACTGGGGCACGCCCTTTCTGCTGCTGGCCGTTCCCGTCGCCATGGAGCTGGCCGGTGCCAGGCTGCAGCCGTCGCGCATATCGATCACCACCGCCATCAAGTGCTTCGTGGCGCTTCAACTGGCCTTGCTGCTCGTGGCCCAGATGACCTCGGCGCGCAGTGAACTGCGGCTTAACAGCCGGCACTGGAGAAACTTCGATTCAAAGGCCTTGAGCCAGGCGCTTGCCGAACCCGCGCGCGAAGCGCTGGGCGGCGATATCCGCGTGATCGCAGGCCCCACGGCCGAGGCCAAGGCCCTGGCCCTGAAGCTGCGCGAAAAGCCGCTGGTGCTGATCGATGGCCGCATGGACATCAGCCCCTGGATTTCCCAGCACATGGTGGATGCCTGCGGGGTGCTGCATCTGCAGCTGGCTGCGTCGCAGCCGCCCGGACACCAGCCGGTGGGCGAAGGCTTTCCCTCCCTCTTCTGGCGTGTCAGCCCGCCGGAGGAAGATGCGGGCAGCTGCGTCCCAAGCTGAACAGGGTGATGGCTGGGCCGGGCACTAGCGAACCAGCACGTGCCGCACATCGATGGCAAAGCCGCTCAAAACCTTGCCCGGGGTTTCGCCGTCTTCGACGTCCACATCGAACAACTGCCAGTGCGCTTGCCGGCCTTGCGGCAAAGGCAGACAGGAGATCTGCGGCCCCATGTCGATCATGGCTGCGATGTTGTTGACCGCCTGCACCTGTGCCGCGCGCACCAGGGGCATCAGCAAGTCGTCGGCAATGCCCAACGCGCGCAGGCGGCCCAGCGCCTGCTGCGCATCGCTGAGCAACGGGCCTTCGTTGACGTTCAGATCTCCTTGGTGCAACTGCTCCAGCCAGCGGCTGTCGCCGGCGGCCGCCACCTCGCTGCACAACCCGTGAACCAGTGCCGCCATTGCCACGGTGGGCTCTCCGCGGCTTTCGCTCAGAGCCCATAGCACGGGCTCGGCCAAACCCAGGGATTCGTAGTACGGAAAAAGCGCGTGCAGCTCGGGATGCTGTTCGAGCAGGTACTCGCTGTGGGACTTCTTGGGCTTCTTGGGCATGGGCGTGTGCTTTCAGGTCAATGCGCCGTGATTTTCTGCTGTCTTGGCTGAATCACGGTCACATATCCAATGACCATTCCACCGATCAAGGCCATGGGCCAACCAAAAAGAAACACCACCACATAGGCCATAGATGCACCGCCGCCTGCATAGGGCGCGCACTCTTGTGCATTGGCCCACAGACTGAAAATCAGCACCGTTGCCGCAGAAACCAAGCAAGGCCAGGAACTGGGCCAGGCCAGCATGCCAAGCGGCACCAGCATCACGAGTGCATTGGCAAGCCAGAAACGGGTCAGACCTGCATGGCACCAGATCTGTGTGAACAGGGATTGAATGGGAAAGCTGGCAAGCAGGGCCAGCATGCCAAGCCGTCTGACCGCGTAATGGTGACGCAAAAATCCAGGCCTCATGTCACATTGCCTTGCTCGAGAAATGATGGACAGAAAGAATACGCTGCCTGCGGGCCGCGCCTGTCCGCATTGCGTGATTGCACCCATTGTTGAGAACCACCGCCGTGCCCATGAAATCCCCCTGCGAAGAACTCATCGACATGCTGGGCCGGCCCTATGACGCCGGCAAAGTGGCCCGACTGCTTGGCCCATTGGGTGTCAAGCGAATGCCCAGGCCGTCGAGCCATTTTGATGACGACATCATCTGGTCCGCCAAGTCCTCGCTGCGCATCGATGTCTATCGTCCCCGGGCACTTTCCAGGCTGACGGGGAGAGACTGGGAGGATGGCGATGTCTGGCTCATTGGCTCCGTGCATTTTCTTGCGCCGGGGGCAGACAGCAGAATCCGGGCCGTATTTGCGGGCAGCCTGCCTTCGGGGCTGAGCATGCAATCCCCACCTGAAGCGCTGGTGGCGGTTTTTGGGCCGCCGCAAATGGATGATGGGATCGAGCGACCGGGACATGGCGGACGTCTGCTGGCCTGGCGCAAGCCGCAGGTCAACATCGTGGCCAAGTATGAGGACGCGGGCGAAGCTGGCTCCATCACCAGCTTTGTGGTGTGCCTCATCGGCTGCATAGGCGCCTGGCGCAACGACGACCCAGAGGTTTTTGCACCCTGAGGATCTGGCGGCCAAATCGCATCCTGCATCCTGCGTCCCCGACCCGGGGCAGGCGCCCGCAGATACCCCATCAATACCTGCGCGATGCCGGCCGCCATGGCCGCAGGTTCGAACATGGCAGGCGGATCAATGGCGGCCGCATGCACCAGGGGCCTCACGCATGCGCCCCCTCCCGCTCGGTCGCCCAGGCCCGCGCGGGCGAACAGGTGGCCATTGCCGGCCCGCGCATCGCCGGGCCGCGCACGCAACTTTCTCCACCCATCAACAGCGCCACATCCCCCGGGTAACCACCCGGACGCGGGATGCAGGCGCTCACTAGAATCAAAAAATGAACTTTGACATCAACATTCAAATTCAATGAAAACCAATGGCTGCCAGACGGCGCCTCCCTCGGCCTCCGAACTGCATGCGGCCTATGCAGCCGGCACGCTGACGCCCATGCAAGCCACGGAGCACTGCCTGCGCGTTGCCTGCGCAAGTCAGTCAGTGTTCACGCGCATCACGGCGGACCGCGCGCTCGAGGAGGCCCGGCAGTCCACCGAGCGCTGGCGCACGGGCCGGCCGCTGGGGCCGCTGGACGGCGTCCCCATCAGCTGGAAGGACTTGTTCGACGTGCGCGGCACGCCGACCACGGCGGCCTCGGCCCTGCTGCAGTCGGCCGCGCCAGCCCGGGCCGACGCCACCGTGGTGGCGCATGCCGCAGCGGCCGGCATGGTCTGCCTGGGCAAGACCAATCTCAGTGAGTTCGCCTACTCGGGCCTGGGGCTCAATCCCTGCTTCGGCACGCCGGTGTTTGCACATGAGGGAGGCCACGACCGGGCGCCCGGGGGCTCGTCCAGCGGCGCTGCGCTGGCCGTGGCCCTGGGGTGCGGGCCGCTGGCCATGGGCACGGACACGGCGGGGTCCGTGCGCATTCCCGCCGCCTTCAACGGGCTGGTGGGCTATCGCGCCAGCAGGGGGCGCTATTGCCTGCAGGGCGTGTTTGCGCTGGCGCCGTCCCTGGACACCCTGGGGCCGCTGGCCCTGAGCGTGGCCGACTGCATGGCGCTGGACCGCGTGCTGCGCGGGCTGACCGACGACGGCCATGCCAACGCATCCCCCGCTGCGGACCTGCGCAATCAGGTGTTCTGCACGGACCTCAGCCTGCTGGATGACGACCGCGTGCAAGCTCCCGTGCGCAACAACCTCCTGTCCTCCCTGGCCTTGCTGGAGACCCGGGGCGCCCGCGTGGAGCGCCGCACGCTGCGCAGCCTGCGCGCCGTACGGACGCTGACCCGGCGCCATGGCTGGCTGGGCGCCCATGAAGCCTTTGCCACCCACCGCGCACGCCTGGACGATGCCGATCAGGCCGCACGCATGGACCCGCGCGTGCGCCAGCGCCTGGAGGCAGCCAGGCATCTGAGTCCTGACAGCTACCGGACATTGATCGCCCAGCGCGCACCACTGATGGCCTTGTTCGCGCAGGAGCTGGGCGATGCCACCCTGGTGCTGCCCACCACGGGCCACACCGCACCCCTGCTGCTGCCGCTGCTGGACGACGACAGGCTGTTTGCCGAAACCAACCTCGCCACGCTGCGGCTGACCATGCCGGGCAGCTACCTGGACACGCCGGCCGTGGCCCTGCCCAGCGGCGTGCAGCGCATTCCCGGCCTGGACGGCAGGCCTGCGTTTCTGCCCACGGGCCTGCAGCTCATGCGCCCCCGGGGCGATGACGACCGGCTGCTGCGCATTGCGCTGAGCGTCGAACAGGTTCTTTCCCCCTCCACCGTTCCCATTGATAGGAGTGCATGACATGAGCAAGGAAATCCAGATCACGTTTGGCGTGGACGTCGATGCCGTCGGCGGCTGGCTCGGTTCGTATGGCGGGGAAGACTCGCCCGACGACATCTCGCGCGGCATGTTCGCGGGCGAGGTCGGCTCGCTGCGGCTGCTCAAGCTGTTCCACAAATACGGCCTGAAGACGACCTGGTTCATTCCGGGCCACTCTGCCGAGACCTTTCCCGAGCAGATGAAGGCCGTGGTGGACGCGGGCCACGAAATCGGCATCCACGGCTACAGCCATGAGAACCCGATTGCCATGACGCCCGAGCAGGAAGAGGCCGTGCTGGACCGCAGCATCGAAGTCATCACGCGGCTGGCCGGCCGCGCGCCCACGGGCTACGTCGCTCCGTGGTGGGAATTCAGCCCGGTCACCAACGAGCTGCTGCTCAAGAAAGGCATCAAGTACGACCACAGCCTGATGCACAACGACTTCCACCCGTACTACGTGCGCGTGGGCGACCAGTGGACGCGCATCGACTACAGCAAGCATCCGGACACCTGGATGAAGCCCCTGGTGCGCGGCAAGGAGACACGGCTGGTCGAGATCCCCGCCAACTGGTATCTGGACGACCTGCCGCCCATGATGTTCATCAAGAAGTCGCCCAACAGCCACGGCTTCGTCAACCCGCGCGACATAGAGCAGATGTGGCGCGACCAGTTCGACTGGGTCTACCGCGAGCACGACTACGCGGTCTTCCCCATCACCATCCACCCCGATGTCTCCGGCCGCCCCCAGGTGCTGCTGATGCTGGAGCGCCTGATCGAGCATTTCCAGTCGCATGAGGGCGTGCGCTTCATGACGTGCGACCAGATCGCCGACGACTTCCTGCGCCGCCAGCCGCGTTGATGCCGCATCCCATCTCAGCGAGGACACCATGAATACCTCCGCCATTGCCTCCGACGCCCCAGGCGCCGGCCATCCGGCCCCGGCCGGCATCGATGCCCCCTGGACCGCGCCCACCGTGACGCGCAGGCAGGTCAGCTACGCCACCTGGGTCTGCTTTTTCGCCTGGGTCTTTGCCGTCTACGACTTCATCCTCTTCGGCACCCTGCTGCCGCAACTGGGCGAGCACTTCCAGTGGAGCGCCGAGCAGCAGGCGCGCCTGAACACCTGGGTGACGCTGGGCACGGTGATCGTGGCCTTCGGCATCGGCCCCATCGCCGACCGGCTGGGGCGGCGCAAGGGCATCATCATCGCCGTGGCAGGCGCCGCGCTGTGCTCGGGCCTGACGGCGCTGGCCGGCTGGGTGATCGGCCTGTCGGCGGGCCTGGGCTTCGTGCTGCTGATCGTGGTGCGCTCGCTGGCGGGCCTGGGCTACGCCGAGCAAAGCATCAACGCCACCTACCTGAGCGAGCTGTTCTCCCTTGTCTACACGGACCCGGCCTCGCTGCGGCGGCGTGGCTTCATCTACTCGCTGGTGCAGGGCGGCTGGCCCGTGGGCGCGGTGCTCACGGCCGTGCTGGTGGCCCTGCTGTATCCGCTGGGCGAGCGCTGGTTCGGCCAGGGCGGCGGCTGGGCGCTGTCCTTCGTGTTCGCCATGTTCCCGGCCCTGGTGATCGCCGTGCTGGGCCGCCGGCTGGTGGAAACGCCCCAGTTCCTGACCGCGCGGCGCGTGGCCGATCTGCGCCGCGCCGGGCGCGAGGCAGAGGCCATGCGCCTGGCGCAGGAGCATGGCGCCAGCGCACAGCAGGAGCAGCACACCGGCCTGTCGGCCATGTTCCGCGGTGCCTCGCTGCGGCCCACGCTGTCGCTGGCCCTGGGCTTTTTCCTGAACTGGTTCGCCATCGTGATCTTCGCGGTGCTGGGCACCTCGGTGCTGGGCGGCGCCGGTGGCACGCCGGGCAAGGGCGTGGATTTCTCCAGCGCGCTGCAGGTGCTCATCATCTCCAATCTCGCGGGCTTTCTGGGCTATGTCTTCCATGGCTGGCTCGGTGACCGCATAGGCCGGCGCAACGCCGTGGCCATAGGCTGGATGCTGGGTGGCCTGGCCTTCGCGCTCATGCTGAACGCGCCCTCGGGCGACTTCTGGCGCATCGTGCCGCTGTACTCGCTGGGGCTGTTCTTCCTGATCGGCCCCTATGCAGCCGCCCTGTTCCTGATCGGCGAGAGCTTTCCCAGCCACATCCGTGCCACGGCCAGCTCCTTCGTCAACGCCATGGGCCAGGTGGGCGCCATCGCGGCAGGCTTTGGCGTGACCTGGACGCTGTCGCAAGGCTCGGACTGGGTGCAGGCGGCGCTGTACTGGGGCGCCATTCCCTGCGCGGCCTCGGGCCTGCTGATGTTTCTGGCGCCCCATGTCGATCCCGAGACCGTGAAGTGAGGCCGACATGAACCCGGACACCCCCAGCAACAAGGTGGCCCTCGTCACGGGCGCCGCCAGCGGCATCGGCCAGGCGCTGGCCCTGGCCTATGCGCAGGCAGGCATTGCCGTGGCCGGCAGCTACTACCCCCGGGATCCGCACGATCCCGGCCAGACCCTGGAACTCGTCGAACGCGCGGGCGGGCGGTGCGTCATGGAGGCGGTCGATGTGGGCGATGCCGAACAGGTCGAGCACCTGGCCAGGGTCGCCGTGGACCGCTTCGGCCGGCTGGACTTCGCCGTCGCCAATGCGGGTTTGCTGCGCCAGGCGGCCCTGGTCGAGATGAGCGATGCGCAGTGGCTGGAGGTCATCAACATCGACCTGGGCGGAGTGATGCGCACCTTCCGGGCCAGTGCGCGCCACATGGCTGCAGGCGGGGCCATGGTGGCCGCCTCCTCCATTGCAGGCGGCGTCTACGGCTGGGAGCAGCATGCCCACTATGCGGCCGCCAAGGCAGGCGTGCCCGGGCTGTGCCGCGCCGTGGCCATGGAGCTGGCACCGCGCGGCATACGCTGCAATGCCGTGATTCCCGGCCTGATCGAGACGCCGCAATCGCTGGACCCGGTCAACTCGCTGGGGCCGGAGGGTCTGGCGCAGGCGGCCAGGGGCATCCCGCTGGGACGCGTGGGGCAGGCCCGCGAAATCGCCGCCCTGATCCGCTTCCTGACCAGCGACGAGGCTTCCTACATCACCGGCCAATCCATCATTGCCGACGGCGGCCTGACCGTGCGCTGGCCCAGTTGAGGACATCCGACATGAACACCTCCAAGCCCCTGGACGGCCGCCGCGCCGTCGTGACAGGCGCCGGCAGCGGCATCGGCGAGGCCATCGCCCTGGCCTATGCGCAGGCCGGCGCGCAGCTGTTGCTGGCCGACATCGATGCCGCCCGTGCCGACAGCGTGGCACAGCGCTGCCGCGCGCTGGGCGCGCAGGCCGAAACCGTCATCGGCGACGTGGGCGACGAGTCCACGGCCCACCGCATCATCGACCGCTGCGTGCAAGCCTTTGGCGGCATCGACATCCTGGTGAACAACGCCGGCATGCTCACCCAGTCGCGCTGCGCCGACATGTCCACCGCGATGTGGGACGAGATGCTGCGCGTGGACCTGCGCAGCGTCTTCCTGTGCGCGCGGCGCGCGGTGCCGCACATGCAGGCCCAGCGCTGGGGCCGCATCATCAACATCGCCTCGCAGCTGGGCATCAAGGGCGGCGTGGAGCTGAGCCACTATGCGGCGGCCAAGGCCGGCGTGATCGGCTTCACCAAGTCGCTGGCGCTGGAAGTGGCACCCGACAACGTCCTGGTCAACGCCATTGCCCCCGGCCCCATCGCCACGCCGCTGGTCGATGGCATCAGCGCGGACTGGAAGCGCGCCAAGGAGGCCAGCCTGCCGCTGGGCCGCTTCGGCCGCGCCGACGAGGTGGCGCCCACGGCGGTGCTGCTGGCCTCCGATCCCGGTGGCAATCTGTATGTGGGACAGACGCTGGGGCCCAACTCCGGCGATGTCATGCCGTGAAAAGAAGCACCCCCTGAGTCGCTTCGCGCCTTCCCCCTCTCTTCGGAGGGGGGCGTACGGGCAGCCGGCGACACCCTCGGTGCGGGGCGGCGCGGCCGGCATAGGCCCTTCCTCGGTGTCTCTGCTCTTTGGCTGCGCCAGTTTCGCAGGCGGCTCCATTCGCAACCGAAAGGGTTTCTGTCATGTGTGGAATGTGCGGTTTGCTGCAGGCCTCCGGCCACTGGAGCCAGGCGCCGGCCGGATCGGCCGGGCGACGCCAGCGGCTGATTCAGATTGCGCGCGCCAACCGGCTGCTGGCGCTGTGGCGGCTGCGGCTCAGCGACTTCCATGGCCAGTCCTATGTGCTGGCCGGCCCCACGGGGGCCAGCGTGCTGATTGCCGATTTCGGCGCGCTGTGGCCCGCCGCCGAGCAGATGCTGGGCCGAGCCCTGGATCCGCTGGCCATGCCGTGGCAGCCGGCGCAGGCACAAGGGCAGGCACAAGGGCAGGCACAAGTGCGGTCACAAGGGCGTGCACCAGCACAGGAACACAGGGAGCAGGCGCCATGAACGGCCTGACGGACCACCACGGCGAGCGGCTGCCCGTGGGCGTGCTCACGGGCTTTCTGGGCAGCGGCAAGACCACGCTGCTCAGGCAGTGGCTGCAGGACTCGCCCGCGGGCGAGACTGCGGTGCTCATCAACGAATTCGGCGCCGTGGGGCTGGACCATCTGCTGGTGGGCCGCATAGACGCCGACACGGTGCTGCTGGACAACGGCTGCGTCTGCTGCGCCATACGCGGCGAACTCAAGGACGCTCTGTGGCGCCTGCACCAGCGCCGCCTGCGCGGCGAGCTGCCGCCTTTTCAAAGGGTGCTGGTGGAGACCACGGGGCTGGCCGCGCCCGGCCCCGTGATCGCCACCCTGATCGGCGATGCGCAGCTGCGCCAGATCTTCAGGCCAGCCTTCATCTCCACCGTGGTCGATGCACTGCATGCACCGTGGCAACAGTCCCGGCGCCCCGAATGGCTGGCCCAGGTCGCGGCGGCCGACCGGCTGTACCTGAGCAAGACCGACCTGGCCACGCCACAGCAGGCCGAGGCACAGCGTGCGCAACTGGCGCAGATCAACCCCCTGGCCAGCATCGTCACCTGCGGCCCTGGCGCAGCGGTACCGCCTGCCTGGCAGATGCAGGAATCCCATGCCCTGCAAACCGATTGGCTGGCACGCGCCATTGCCGGCACGCCGCGCGACCGCGCGGGCCAGCGCCAGCGCCAGCGCCAGCGCCAGGGCCAGGGTCTGCACGCAGGCGCCCAGGCGTTCTGCCTGGAACTCGACAGCCCGGTGGACTGGTGCGTGCTCACCCTGTGGCTGACCATGCTGCTGCACCGCCATGGCGACCGGCTGCTGCGCCTGAAGGGACTGGTGGCCGTGGCCGCGGATGGCTGGCCGCAGGGGCAGCCCACGGCGCTGCACGGCATGGGCCATCTCATGCACGCCCCCGAGCATTTGCCCGAGTGGCCGGGCAAGGACAGGCGCTCCCGCCTGGTCTTCATCACGGCCGGGCTCGATGAGCAGCAGGTCAGGGCCTCCTGGCAATCGTTCCAATCGTTCTACCGCCTCCACTCGCAGGACAATGGCAGCCAGACCCCGGCAAGCCCCTCACCCCACACTGCGTGAACCTCCACGGCAAGGACCGCAACATGCGCAAGAACGATCCCGAACTGCGTGTCCTCGGCACCTCGGTGACGCTGACCGAAGCCCTGCGCCAGCGTGCGCAGCAGGACCTGGGCATACGCATCCATTTCGAGGTGCTGGACGGCTTCGACGCCCAGCGCCAGGCCGTGATGCGCCAGGACAGCTTCGACCTGTACGACCAGTGGTTCCACAGCGTGGATTTCCTGTGGCCCACCGGCACCCTGCAGCCCATCGACACGGCGCGCCTGACCTGTTGGGACGAGGTCAACGCCCTGCCCCGCACCGGCCGCATCACGCCGCAGGCGGCCTTTGGCGCGGGCTGCAATCCTGTCACGCGCCTGTATGTGCAGGCCGATGGCAGCGTCAGCGATGTGCCCAGCGCGCATATCTCCATGCTGCCGCTCACGCACAACGTCGACAGCTTTGTCTACCTGCCCGCCGCCCTGCCCGCGCTGTTCGACCAGGCCGAGGAAAGCTGGTCCTGGCTGGTCTCCCCCGCCTGCCGAGGGCGCGCTGCGCTGCAGGCCGATGCCGCCATCGGCGCGCTGGACGCGGCCCTTGCCCTGCAGGCCAGCGGCGACATGCGTTTCGGCGACATCAGCAACCTGGGGCTGGAGGAAATCGACCGGATGATGGCCGTGCTGCTGCAGCGGCAGGAGTCCGAGCAGTTCCGGGGCTTCTGGGGCAACTACGCCGATGCGGCACGGCTGATGATCGATGCAGGCGTTGCCATCCAGAGCCACTGGTCGCCGGCCATGGGCCACTACCGCGCGGCGGGGCTGGACTACCGGCTGGCCTGTCCGCGCGAAGGCTACCGCGCCTGGTACGGCGGCCTGGGCATCTCCAGCCAGGCCAGGGGCGACACGCTGGATGCCGCCTACCGCTACCTGAACTGGTGGCAATCCGGCTGGCCCGGGGCCGCGATGGCGCGGCAGGGCTACTACATCTCCAACCCGCTGCGCACGCGCGAGCACCTGAGCGCCAGCGAGTGGGACTACTGGTACGCCGGCCTGCCCGCCGCCGAAGACCTGCAGGGCACCGACGGCCAGCTCGTGATCCCGCGCGGCAGCGTGCGCGACGGCGGCTCCTACGAGCAGCGCCTGGGCCGCATCGCCGTCTGGAACACCGTCATGGACGAGCACAACTACCTGGTGCGGCAGTGGGCCACGCTGCTGCGCCGTGCGCGCGCCGTATAGTCCTGCCCGATGACGGCCCCGCCGGCGGCGGCACACGCACACGCACACGCACACGCAGATGAAGCAGGAATGAGAAGAGCCATACAAGCATCCACGCAGACTGCGCGGGACGAAGAGACCGGCGAGAGCGGCGAATCTGGCGATTCCGAGCGCCGGCTGCGCTATGAACTGATACGCCAGCGCCTGCGCCAGGCCATCGTCGAGCAGCGGGTGGCGCCCGGCCTGGTGCTGCTGGAGGGGCCGGTGGCCAAGGTCTTCGGCACCAGCCGCATTCCCGTGCGCAAGGCCTTCGAGCTGCTGCATGCCGAAGGGCTGCTGAGCACCTTCGACGGACGCGGCTACTTGGTCGCCCGGCCCGGGCAGGCCGTGCAGCCCCAGCGCCTGACGCTGGACGCGCAGGCCCTGGGCCTGGAGGCGGGCCAGGCCACGATCCACATTCCATCGGAAAGCGAGCGCATCCACGACGAGCTGGAGCAGTCCATCTCCATCGCCATGATCTTCGGGCGCTTTCAGATCGATGAGAGCGCCGCCATGGACCACTTCAACGTCAACCGCGTGGCCCTGCGCGAGGTGCTGAGCCGGCTGGTAGATAGGGGGCTGGTGGAGAAAAGCACCTACGCCGCCTGGCGTGTGGCCGCGTTGACGGCACGCGCGGTGAATCAGGACTTCGAGCTGCTCGCCTTGCTGGCGCCCGCAGCGTTGCGCGAAAGCGGGCCGCGCCTGGACAGGGACATGCTCGCCAGCCTGCGCCACGGCCTGCAAGGCGCGACGGCGCCAGGTGTTCCGGACACGCAGGAACCATTGCGCCTGGAGCAGCGCCTGGAACAGCGCGTGGAGCAGCACCTGCACGGCGACTTCCTGGCCCGGCACCCCAACGACAAGCTGGTGGGCATGCTGCAGCAGTGCCAGATGCCCTGGCTGATCCACAGCACCTTCTGCCGCATGTTTCCGCAATCGCCCAACCCGCCGCTGACCGAGAACTGCCGGCAGATCGTCGATGCCTTGTGGGAGGGGCAGTACGAGCGGGCCGCACAGGCGCTGCAGGACTATCTGGCCCAGGCGCGCAAGCGCGCCCAGCTGCAGCTCAAGGTGCTGGCCGTGCTGCCTGAGACGCAATTGCCCGCCTACCTGGTGCGGCAGACCTGATCTTGTGATTGCTGCAGTCGGCTGCCGCAGGCCGGCGCGGCTGGTTGCATGTGGAACCGCTGGTTTGCCTGCCGTTCACCGGGCGTTTACGCAAGCACGGCATATTGGGCGCCCAAAGGACCGCACCGATGAACGCCTTGCGCATCAGCACCACCGTCTTCACCGAAGCCAGATTCTGGAGCCTGGTGGTTTTCTCGGTCGTTCTTCCCTGCGCCATCTACGCGGCCCTGCTGGCCAAGCGCAGCATCTCGCGCACCACGGTACTGCTGTTCGGGCTGGCCCTGGTGGCCATGGCGGGGGTGGATGTCTACCTGCTGCAAAGCCTGGCATCGGCGGCCCGGCAGACGCCGTCGCTGTCGGACAACGCCATCTTCGTCTCGGAGCTGTCCACGGCGCTGTACCTGCTGCCGGCCATGATTGGCGGCATCGGCGTGAACATGACCTCGCATGTGCTGATACAGCATCTGTTCGATGCGGAGCGGCGGTTCGACAGCAACCGCAAGAACGAGACCACCTGAGCCGGCCGGGCCCCGCCTGGCGCTATCGGGCGCTATCGGGAGCAACCGGACTCGACCCGGTTCAGCCCATCACGTCTTCGGAAAAAAGCTGCCAGCGCCCGCCCGTCTTGCGCCAGTACTGGCGCAGCGGCAGGCCTTCGGCGAAGGACTTGCTGCTGGCGCGCAGGTTGACCACGCGGATCTCTCCCTTGGCATCTTTCCAGGAATAGATGGACAGGTCCTGCAGCGTCACGCCGGGGCGGTTCAGGTAGGCGGCCAGCCGTTCCTGCGATGCGCGCGAGGCGGGCGACTGCAGCAGGTCCGGCGCGTAGAGCGCGGCCAGCTTGCGCGGGTCGGCCCCGTCCCAGGCGCTCTTCCATTCCTCGACGACACGCACAAAGGCATCTGCCGCCTTCTGCTGGGCCTGGGCCTTGGGGGCCACCCACTGCAGCTTTTCGCGGATCAGCACCGGCGTCTGCCGGTCCACGGTCTGCATGAGCAAGGTGAGGTCGGGGTTGGCCAGCACCAGGCAGCCATCGCTGGCCTCGGGCGCGCGCGAGAACTGGTCGGGCGGCGAGCCATGCAGCCAGATGCCGCTGCCCGAGCGGCCGACGGCCTTGTCCCAGTCATTGGGAAAGTTGACCGTGAGCGCGCCCTTGCCATAGAACTCCGGCAGCCGGGGTCCGGGGATGTGGCGGCCCACGAAGTAGATGCCCAGCGGCGTGCGCTGGTCGCCTTCCTGCCATTTGTCCGTGCCCAGCTTGCCCACGGAGACATAGAAATCCCCCACCAGCCGCAGCCCGCCCGCCTCATGGGCGAACAGGTACAGCCGTGACTTGCTGGCGTCGATGGCAATCGCATGCCGCACCGACGCGCCCAGCATCAGGAACTCGCCGGGAACGGAGCCCGCAGGCGGCGCGCCGCTGTCGGCATGCAGGCGGCGCTTGAGTTCGTTTTGCAGATCCTGCAGCTGGGCCTGCGAGGGACTGGCCGGGCCTTCCAGCCGCGCGACACTGCCCACGGACAGGTTGTGCCGCACCAGTACGCCCTGGCCCGGATGGCCGGGAGCGGAGGAGGCGGCGACGGGCGTGCCCGCCAGCACCTCGCCGGCACGGCCGGTCTTGAAGCGCAGCAGGTCGGCATACACCAGCTGGGCTGCGCGGAAATTGGGAACCTCGGCGGTGAGATCGCCGGCGGCCTTCAGCGCGCCGTCCAGATCCCGCTGCTCCACCTGGCGGATGATGGCCAGCAGGCGGGCCTCCGCCTGGCTTTGCTGTGCGGGGGCGGCTGCCTTGGCATGGGTGGCTGCCACGGCAGCGGCACCGCCCGCCGTGGCCACCGCAGCGGCGGCCAGAGCGGGCTTGCCCGATGCCGCGCGCAGCCTGGCCGCGCCCGCCTTGCCGGGGACAGACTTGGAGGCGACAGGCTTGGCGGTTGCCGTTTTGGAGGCCTTGGCCTTGGCCGGCTTGGCATGGGCCGCCGGGCTGAAGGACACCGCGGACAGCGCGACCAGCAGCACGGCCACCCCGGCGGCCCGCGCATGCAGGCGCAGCAGGCCGGTGGGCGGCAGTGCCAGGGGACGCGCTTTTTCAGGCATCAGGAGCCGGTTCCTTCATGGGTGATGCGCCATTGTCCCTTTTCGCGCTGCATGCGCAGGGTCTTGCGGGTGGTGGTCTTGAGCGCGCCCGAGGCGTAGTACTGGCGGAACTGGGCCGTGGCCTTGTCGCCGTCCACGGTCACCTTCAGGTCGCGCACATTGACGACGATGGCGGTGCGGCCAACGATGCGCTGGCGGCGCTGTTCCTTCCACTTGGCCAGGCTGCTGCCGTCGGCCGGGGAGAAGTGGTCGCTGTAGGCGTCCAGGTAGCGGTCCATGTCCTGTCCGGCCCATGCGGTGGACCAGGCCTTGACGGCGGCCTCCACTTCCTGCGTTGCGGCCGACTGGGCCGCCTTCTTCTCGTCGACGGCAGGCGCTGCCTTGGCAGGCTCGGCGGCGGCCACGGCGGTGGCGGCTGCTGCGGTGGCCGGAGCAGCGGCCTTGGCCGCAGCCTGCCTGGCGTCCTCGGCCGCGCGGGCCTTGTCCTGTGCAGACTGAGCTGCCTGAGCTGCCTTTTCCTGGGCCAGCTTGGCCTCTGCCGCCTTGGCTTCCGCCGCCTTGGCCTGGGCCAGCTTGGCTTCTGCAGCCTTGGCCTCGGCGGCCTTGGCTTCTGCAGCCCTGGCTTCCGCCGCCTTGGCCTGGGCGGCCTTGGCATCGGCGGCCTTCACTTCAGCGGCCTTGAATTCGGCAGCCTTGGCCTCTGCAGCCTTGGCTTCGGCGGCGCGGGCCTCGGCCAGCTTGGCGTCGGCTTCGCGGGCCTTGGCATCGGCCGCCTTGGCATCGGCGACCTTGGTCGAGGCAGCTGCAGCCTGGGCCGTCTTGGCCTGGGCACCACCTTGCTTGGGGAAGATCTGCGTGATCAGGGCCAGCTTGGGCTGGATGGCCTGGCGCGATCCGTCCAGCTGCAAGGCCTTGGCATAGGCATCGCTGGCCATGCGCGCATAAAGGTCGCCCAGGTTCTCATGCGCCGTGGCGTAGCTGGGGTTGGTGCGAATGGCCTGCTCCAGCACTTCCGAGGCCTTGCGCTCCTGGCCCTCGGCAGCGTAGAGCACGGCCAGGTTGTTGTAGGGCTCGGGCAGGCTGGGGTAGTCACGGGTCAGCGCCGTGAAGATCTTGATGGCCTGGGCGTTCTGGCGCTGCTCCGCGGCGATCACGCCCTGCAGAAAGCGCATCTGCACATCGGCCGGGTTCTGCTTGAGGTAGGCCTCGGCCTGCTTGGCGGCCTGGGGCGCCTTGCCCTGCTCCAGCAGCCGGGAGACCTCGTCCACCGCCTCCTGCGATGCATGGGCAAACGCCCCGCACAAAGCGGCCCCCAGGCTGAAGGCGGCAATGGCCACGGGTCGGGCTATCCGCAAATAGGCACGACCCGGCACTCGCGACGGAACTCTGGACGAAATCAGCATATGGGCGCTCTCTACGCAATGAAAGTTGGAAGACGGGCCTGTTCGCTTTTGGGCTTCTTGCATGCGCCGATATGCGCCTGCAGCCAAAAGCCAGCGATTTTATAGGCGAAAGCCACCTTACCCCGCTGCATGGGCCCTTGAGTCAAGGGCCATGAAACACGGCGCGGAGCCAGCTCCGGGGTAACGGAGCGGACCGGCCGGTGTTACGTAACGTATGCCGTAACAGACCCTTGCCGAGACATTGTGATCAATAAGCAAAACCATACAAATCAATATCTTAGGAAGATTCCTAGGCCATTCAGACCTGCCACCGGCACATGGCATGCATGTTGCACAAAAGGGCTCGACAGATTTCACGGCTTCCAAGCCACCGTCTGACCTTGTCGTTTCAACCCTTGTCTGGAGAGAGCAAATGACCGCCCAATCGATGCAGCCCACCGGCAACACCACCGTCAGCCCCGTGCAGTTCGGTGACCCGCAGCCCTCCAGCGTCGTGCTTGCACAGCTGAACACGTCGAACATGCAGCCCGGCGCGGCCGCAGCAGTCATGCCCCGGGGCACACCTACCCCCACGCTGTCCCAGGTCAGCCCGGGCGTGCAGATCGTGCGCAACGGAGAAACCTTGATGGCCCAGCCCGGCAGCGCACTGCAGGTGGGCGACAAGATCATCGTGCCCGCCGACGGCAGCGCCAAGGCGCTGTTCCCGGGCAAGGACGGACAGACCCTGGTCGGCACTTTCGAGGGAGGCACCCAGGCCACGCTGGCCCAGCGCGAGGGTGATGGCGCAGGCGCCATGGTGCTGGACCTGGCCTCGGGCAACGTCCAGGTGGCACCCGCCAATGACGGTGACGCCGTGGGCCTGATCGTGACCAAGGAAAGCGCCGCAGCCGCAGCCGGCGGCTCCGTGCTCAGCGACTTCCTGCTGGCCGGCCTGATCGGCGCGGGCGGCGTGGGCCTGATCGCCGCAGCCAACAACGACGACGACGACCCAGCCCCCCCGCTGCCAACCGATCCCACGAACCCGACGAATCCCACGGATCCCACCAATCCGACCAATCCCACGAACCCTACAAACCCGACCAATCCGACGGATCCCACCAACCCGACGAATCCCACCAACCCGACGAATCCTACAAATCCGACCAATCCCACGGATCCCACGAACCCGACCAATCCCACGAACCCCACCAATCCGACCAACCCCACGGATCCCACGAACCCGACCAATCCCACGAACCCCACCAATCCGACCAACCCCACGGATCCCACGAACCCGACCAATCCCACGAACCCCACCAATCCGACCAACCCCACGGATCCCACGAACCCGACCAATCCCACGAACCCCACCAATCCGACCAACCCCACGGATCCCACGAACCCGACCAACCCCACCAATCCAACGGATCCGACGAACCCGACCAACCCGACCCATCCCACGGATCCCACCAATCCCACGGATCCCACGGACGGTCATGGCCTGATCACCTCGGTGCAGGACGTGGTGGGCGCGCTGGCGGGCGGCACGGTGGCCGGCCCGGTGGGCAACCTGATCGATACGCTGGTCAATCCCGGCAGCGGCACGCTGTCCGGTGTGACAGGCCTGCTGGAGAGCCTGACCAGCACCAATGGGGGCCCGCTGGGCGTGCTGACCGAGCTGGTGGACGGCCTGGTCAACATCCAGAATCAGGGCCTGGAGCCGCTCATCAGCACGCTCAATGAGCTGCTCAAGGGCCTGGACGAAGCGGGCTCCGGCGGCGCCATCGGCACCGTCGTGGACAACGTGCTGGGCGGCCTGCTCGATGAAAACGGTGCGCTGGGCGGCCTGCTGGCCGGCGTGGGCGGACTGCTGGGTGGCCTGGTGGGCGGCGGAACGGGCAACCCGCCCGGCACGCCTGACAGCGGCGTGGTCACCTCCGTGCAGGACGTCGTGGACGGCCTGCTCGGCGGAACGGTGGCAGCGCCTGTGGGCCAGTTGCTGGATGCCCTGGCCAACCCCACGGACGGGCTGCTGTCCACCGTGACTGGAGCGCTGGAGAACCTGACCAATGTGGAGGGCGGCCCGCTGGGCGTGCTGACCGAGCTGGTCAACGGCCTGACCCAGGTGGACGGCGAAGGCCTGGCCCCGGTGATCGGCACCCTCAACGAGCTGATTGCAGGCCTGGGCAACGGCCTGGGCGAAGGTGGACTGGGCGGACTGGTCGGCAGCCTGCTGGGTGGACTGGTGCCCGGTGGTGGTACAGGTGGCGGCACGGGCGAAGGCCTGGTCACCACGGTCCAGGACGTGGTGGACGGCCTGCTCGGCGGCACCGTCGCAGCTCCTGTGGGCCAACTGCTGGATGCGCTGACCAATCCCACCGATGGCACGGCCTCGGTCGTGACCGGCCTGCTGGAAGGCCTGACCAGCGTGGACGGCGGCCCGCTGGGCGTGCTGACCGAACTGGTCAATGGCCTGACCCAGGTGGACGGCCAGGCCCTGCAGCCCGTGATCGGCACGCTCAACGGCCTGATTGCCGGCCTGGGCAGCGGCCTGGGCGAGGGCGGCATCGGCGAGCTGGTGGACGGCCTGCTGGGCGGCCTGATCCCCGGCGGCACGGGCGGCGGCAGCGGCGACGGCCTGGTCACCACGGTCCAGGGCGTGGTGGACGGCCTGCTCGGCGGCACCGTCGCAGCCCCTGTGGGCCAACTGCTGGATGCGCTGACCAATCCCACCGATGGCACGGCCTCGGTCGTGACCGGCCTGCTGGAAGGCCTGACCAGCGTGGACGGAGGCCCCCTGGGCGTGCTGACCGAACTGGTCAACGGCCTGACCCAGGTGGACGGCCAGGCCCTGCAGCCCGTGATCGGCACCCTCAACGGCCTGATTGCCGGCCTGGGCAGCGGCCTGGGTGAAGGCGGCATCGGCGAACTGGTCAACGGCCTGCTGGGCGGTGACGGCGGTCTGTTGGGCGGCGTGATCGGCGATGACGGCCTGGTCGGCGGGTTGCTCGGCGGCGACGGCGGCCTGCTGGGCGGCGTGCTTGGCGACAATGGCCTGGTCGGCGGCCTGCTGGGCGGTGACGGCGGCTTGCTGGGCGGCGTGATCGGCGATGACGGCCTGGTCGGCGGGTTGCTCGGCGGTGACGGCGGCCTCCTGGGCGGCGTGATCGGCGATGACGGCCTGGTCGGCGGGTTGCTCGGCGGCGACGGCGGCCTGCTGGGTGGCGTACTTGGCGACGACGGCCTGGTCGGTGGGCTGCTCGGCGGGCTGGTTCCGGGCGGCGGCACAGGCAGCGGCGAAGGACTGGTCACCACGGTGCAGAACACCGTCGATGACCTGCTCGGCGGCACGGCCGCAGCCCCTGTGGGCCAGGTGCTGGATGCACTGGCCAACCCCGGCACCGGCGCCCTGTCCGTGGTCACGGGCCTGGTGGAAGGCGTGACCCAGGTCAACGGTGGTCCGCTGGGCGTGGTGACGGAGCTGGCCAACGGCCTCACGCAGGTCCCGGGCCAGGCATTGCAGCCGGTGATCGCCACTGTCAACGGCGTGCTGGCCGGCCTGACCGGCGGCGATGGCCTGCTGGGCGGTGTGGTCGGCGGCGACGGCGGCCTGCTGGGTGGCCTCACGGGCGGTCTGGCGGGCGGCCTTGGTGGCGGCTCCGGCCTGGTCGGCGGCCTGCTCGACACGGTGGCGGGCGACAACGGCATCGTTGGCGGACTGCTGGGTGGCAACGGCGGCCTGCTGGGCGGCCTCACCGGCGGTCTGACGGGCGGCTCCGGCCTGGTCGGCGGCCTGCTCGACACGGTGGCGGGCGACAACGGCATCGTTGGCGGACTGCTGGGTGGCGACGGCGGCCTGCTGGGCGGCCTCACCGGCGGTCTGACGGGCGGCTCCGGCCTGGTTGGCGGCCTGCTCGACACGGTGGTGGGCGACAACGGCATCGTCGGCGGGGTGCTCAACACCGTGGCCGGTGACAACGGCGTCGTCAGCGGCATCGTCAGCGGCGTACTGGACACGGTGGCAGGCAACAACGGCATCGTCAGCGGCGTGCTCGACACCGTGGCCGGTGGCAACGGTATCGTCAGCGGCGTGGTCAACACCGTGGCGGGCGACAACGGTGTCGTCAGCGGGCTGGTCAACACGGTGGCTGGTGATCACGGCATCGTCAGCGGCGTGGTCAACACCGTGGCGGGCGACAACGGCATCGTCAGCGGCGTGGTCAACACGGTGGCCGGCAGCAACGGCATCGTCAGCGGGCTGCTGGGCGGCGGCAGCAGCGGCGGCGGCCTGCTGGGCGGGCTGCTGGGGGGATCGTCCGGCGGCGGGCTGCTCGGTGGCCTGCTGGGTGGCACATCGCACGCGGCAGCGGCCTCGGCCGCCGAGCTGGATCCGATTGCCACCTCCATCAGCAGCCATGCCAGCAGCACGGCCGATGCAGCAGCCAGCGTGCTGACGCCGCAACTGCACCACAACACCCTGCTCTGAGCGGCCGCGGCGCCTGCGGGCGCCGCATCCATCCCCTGCGCCGCCGCCCCACGGTGGCGGCGCACGTCCCAGGAGATCCTCCATGTCACACACTCTCAGGCTGTGCACCATCGTGCTGCTGGCCGCAGGCCTGGCTGCCTGCGGCTCCACCGCCACCACCAGCACGCAGCGTTCCGAGCACCACTACGCCTTCGGCAAGGCGCCGGCGCCTGCGCCGGCCAGCTCCGGCGTCGCGCCCGTGGTGACCACGACCCAGGCCGACCAGCGCGGTCCCGCCAATGTCGCCCACATCGTCTACTTCGACTTCGACGCCTACACCATCCGCAGCAGCGACCGGGCCATCGTGGAAAGCCATGCGCAGTGGCTGCGCAGCAATCCCGGCCGCTCGGTGATGCTGCGCGGACACACGGACAGGCGCGGCGGCATCGAATACAACCTGGCGCTTGGCCAAAAACGTGCCGACGCGGTGCGCAACAGCCTGCAGCTGCTGGGAGTGAATCCGGCCCGCGTGGAGTCCGTCAGCTATGGCAAGGAGCGGCTGGCCGATGAAGGCACGAGCGAAGACGCCCACCAGCGCAACCGGCGCGTGGAATTCGACTACCGCTGAGCCGCCGCGCTCCGCACTCGCCTGCCGCCGGGCCGCCATGAACGAACAGATCCGTACGCGGTCAGCGCACCGCAGCCCGGCGCCCCGTCCCCACGGGAAGCGCAGCCTCCCACTGACCTTGACCGAGGCCGAGAGCATGTTGTCGCAGCAATTGGCAAATGGCCTGGAGTACCTGGCACGGCACATGGTGTTGCTGCCCGAGCCCTACCCCGGCTGCATTCTTTTCTTCACGGTGGCGGCCGAGAACAAGCCTGCCTCCGTCTTCCATGTACGCGCCACCACGCTGGAGGCTGCCTGGCGCGAGGGCGCGACCCGCGTGCGCCAGTGGGCCTGGGCTCGCAAGCGCGATGAGGTCGATCTGCGCATCGACTGGGCGCAGGACATCACGCCCCTGAAGGCGGGCAGTCCGCTGCCGGACTGCAGCGCCTGGACCCAGGCGCCCATGCACTCCCTGGCCCTGGCAGATGCCAGCCTGGAGCGTGCGCAACTGCTGCAGCCCTTGCTGCCAGAGCCGCACCAGGAAGACGTCGAAACAGGCAGCGCCCAACGGCCCCTGCTCCCGCCCCGCCTGCTGCTGCACCTGCGCGGCATCTATATCAGCGGGGAGCAGCCCGCCGTGGCCGTGCCGCGCACCGATCCGCCGCAGCAGCGCCTATGGCCCCATCTCGTGCCCGTGCACGCTGCGCTGCAACAACTTCTGGCGCAGCAGGGCAAGGATGGAAGCTGGCCCGGTTGCGGCGACGTCTGCGACCACCTGGGCGTGACCTATGCCCTGCTGCAGGCCCAGCGCCACGCGGGCAGCGCTGCACTGACGCAGGCCATTGCACTGGCCATGGACCATGTGGAGCGCCGGCTGCAGCAATTGCCCGGCGACTGCCTGCCCGGCGCGCTGGCCATGCTGGTGCTGGCTCGCCACCTGCGCAACAGCTTTGTGCTGGGGCCGGGAGCCGACAGCCAGGCCCGAGCCCGCATCCCGGCGCTGATGGACCCGCTGGCGGAAAGCCTGCTTTCCAGCGCGGCGGCCTCGGCCAGCGCCACCAAGACCGCAGCCGCGGCCAAGGCCGATGCACCCCGCAGCGGCCAGCCCCTGCTGAGCTGGGCCGAACTGGCCATGCACGTCTATGCCAGTTCGCGCCCGCCCACCAGCGACAGCCCCACGCTGCGCGCGGCGCGCAGCGCCCTGCCCGAGACGGCAGTCCTGCCCGCCGCCTTCTTGCAGGCCGCGCTGCCGCCGCTGCTGGACATGCCCGACAGCCCCGACGATCGCCAGGGTGATCAGGCCGACGACCCATGCGCTCGCTGGATAGGCATCGCCCTGGTCGAAAGCCTGCAGCTCGACGCGGGCCTGGAGCCCCAGCCCACGGACCTGCTGCGCCAGTGGCAGATCAGCCTGGAGAGCCATCTGCAGGCCATGGCCCAGCGCGCCATCTGGCCGGAACAGGCGCTGTACCTGCCGCCCGCCCGTCGCCGCCACGCCGCCTTTGCCGACGCCAGCCTGCGACAGGTGCTGCAGTCCCCGCGAGAAATCGCCTGGTTGCTGGCATCCAGCCTGGCCAGCCTGGAACTGCTGGACGCGCTGGCCCAGGCACTGCGCTCGGCCACCAGCCATGGCGCTGCCGAATCCGGGGAAGACGCGCTGACTGCGCAGGCAGGCCATGGCTTGAGCGCGAGTGGCAGCCCTGCCAAAGCTTCCCCGCCCTCTCCATCACTCTCCCTCACGTCGCGGGCCGATGAGACTGCGGGCCAGCCGGCTTTTCCGCCCACAGCGGGCTCCATGTACCCGTCCATGTCCTGGGACAGAGCTTCCCTGGCCGAACTGATGAGCGGGCGCTGGCTGGATGCAACCACAGAGCCCGGCACAGATAGCCACACAGATAGCGGCACCGGCTGCGCGGGATTGGACGCCAGCCGCCTGCACCACCAGCCCGGCGCCGCCGTGCTGGTGCGGCGCGCGGGCATGGCCCTGGGCGTGCAGGCCGCGGCCCTGCCCACGCTGCGCGCCTCGGCGCTGATCAGCAGCAACCCGCAGGGCCTGCTGCACCACGGCGTGCCGGTGCTGCATGTGCCTGATATGGAAGAGGGCCTGCGCAATCTGGCGCAGGCGGCCCGCCGACGCATCCGGTCGCCCGTGGTCGCCGTCAGCGGCTGCGTGGGCAAGACCTCCACCCTGGGCATGATGCGCCAGTGCCTGCAGGACGGGGGGGACGCGCGTGGCGATGCCCTGCTGTCCCAGGGCACCGCGCTGCAGATGATCAATTGGAGCGAGGCCTCGCCCTGCGCCCTGCTGGAGCTGCCATTGCACGCACTGCGTGGCGACCTGCCGCTGATTGACCCGGATATTCTGGTTATTACTAATCTTTCAATAAATAACACCCCCTATTCAGGGGAGTCCGAGCCCCCCGGACAGGCCGGTCTGTCCGGTGAAAGAAAATACGAAGCATTGCAGGAAGTGCTTGAAGCCATGCAGCACATGCACAAAGGCAGTGCACTGGTGACCGGTCAGGACATAGGTGAAAACCCCAGTGTTATTGAGAGTGCAAAACGCATGGGACTGCGCCTCATCACGTTTGGCCCCCATTGCAACGCACAAGTCCGTGAAATGGGATTTCACAATGGAAATCTGCAAATAGGCATGGGCAACCTGCGCCTGGGCATTTCCCTGCAATCCGACGGCCACCACATGGCACTCAATGCGCAGGCGGCCCTGGCGGCCCTGCATGCATTGGGATACGCGCCTGCACAGGTGCAGGCCTCCCTGGCCGATTGGCAGCCCATGATCGGGGCCGGGCAGCCCCAGCTCCTGCCCAGCGGAATCTGCCTGCTGGACCACAGTCTGAGCAACCACTTACTTTCAATGACGGCTGCATTTTCGCAACTGCAGTCGGTCGCTCCCCATGTGAGCAAAAGGCTGATCGTGCTGGCTGGCATACAGCCGGGCCAGGCCAGCATCGACACTGCCCAGCTGGCGCTGGAGCCGCTGGTGCGCGCGGCCCAGGCCCGGCGCGTGCTGCTGTACGGAGAACCGCTGCGGCAGCTGGCGGCAGCACTGGCAGATCTTCTGCACGTCAATTGGTATGACGATCTCAATCAATTGATCTGTTCACTTCTTCGCACAACCCATAAAGGCGACACGGTTTTGTTGGCAGGCCGCGCCACGACCAATCTGGCCCTGGCAGCCGATGCCATGCGGGATAGTTTCAGTGACCACGGGGGCCATTTAATAACGTCTATTCCATCCTCTTGCTTTGATCCACATCAAAAACAAATGAACATGCATTCCTGATTGAATAAAACTTATAGAGGTCTGTATATAAATCGCTACAGTGTTTGGAAAACGAGTGACTTTACATTTTGTAAAGATGCTTACTAAGCCCATCAGAACATGATCCGATACCTTCTTCCCCGTCAGTTGGCCAAGGCCACGGCGATACCGTCGGGAACGGAGACGGTGGGGGCTTTTGCATCTGCCATCGCCGAGTCCTTCGACCGGGCTGCGCACCAACTGCGCCGGGCTGGCTGGCTGTCGCTGCCCATCAGCCTGCTGGGTCTGCTGCCGTCCATCTTCCTGCTGCAGGTCTACAACCGCGTCATTGCGCGCGGCGGCACGGCCACCCTCACGGCCATGGTGGCAGGCGTGCTGTTCTTCCTGGGCCTGGAATGGTGGCTGCGGCGCAGGCGCGCCCGTGCCCTGCGCGAAGCCGGCGCCATGATCGACCGCGATGTGTCCCAGGCGCTGATGCACTCCATGCTGCGTCACCCGCTGGCCGCCCTGGAGCAGCGCTCCTCCAGCCAGTGGCTGCAGCTGTTCCGCGACGTGAGCGCCATGCGCTCGGGCGTGTCCGGGGGCCTGGCGACCTCGCTGCTGGACCTGCCCATGGCCCTGCTGGCCCTGGTCGTCATCGGCATCATTGCCTGGCCCGTGCTGCCGGTGATCCTGGTGGCCATGCTCATCATGGGCGTGCTGGCCTGGTGGTGGGCCGACGAGGTGCGCAGCGGCCGCGTGGAGGAAATCGCCCAGGCCCGCATGCTGGACCGGGGCACGGCCGAGATCTGCAACGCCCGCGCCACGCTCAAGGTGCTGGGCTATGACGCCGCCGCACGCCAGAACTGGCAAAGCGGCTATGACCGCTGGCTGGCCGAGAGCTTTGGCAAGAACGGCGAGATGGAGAACGCACGCGAGGCAAGCACCGTGCTGCTGACGCTGTTCTCCGTTGCCGTGATCACCGTGGGCGCCATTGCCATCAATGCGCAGTGGATGAGCATCGGCAGCCTGATGGCCGTGAACCTGCTGTCGGGCAAGGCGCTGGGTCCCATCTCGCAGCTGGCCAGCAACTGGCGCTCGCTGGCCCAGGCCAACGAGGCCGCACGCCGCCTGCAGTCCGTGCTGGAGGAGCCCGTCGAAATCATGACCGAGACCGTGGACCTGCCGCGTCCCCAGGGCCGGCTGCGCCTGGACCAGGCCAGCTTCCACTATCCGGGCGGCCATGTGGCGCTGGAGCAGGCATCGCTGGAGATCGGCCCCGGGGGGCTGCACGCCATCGTGGGGCGCAACGGCGCCGGCAAGTCCACCCTGGCCAAGCTGCTGGCGGGGCTTTACCAGCCCACGCAGGGCCGCATCTTCATCGATGAATACGACATGGCCCAGTTCCCGCGTGCCGAGCTGGGCCGCTGGATAGGCTGCCTGGCGCAGCAGGTGTACTGGTTCAGCGGCCCCATCGTGGACGGGCTGCGCATGGTCAACCCCGATGCCGACGACCACAAGATCGTCACCGCCTGCCAGATCTCGGGCGCGCATGGCTTCATCAGCCGCCTGCCCCAGGGCTACCAGACGGTGCTGGGCGAAGGTGGCGCGGGCCTGTCGGCGGGCGAGCTGCGCAAGCTGGCCCTGGCCCAGCTCTTCCTGCGCAACCCCTCCGTGCTGATCCTGGACGAGCCCAGCAACGACCTGGACTTCGAGAGCGAAACCGTACTGCTGCAGACGCTGCGGCAGATTGCGCTCAAGCACACGGTCATCGTCGTCACGCACTCGCTGCGCGTGGCCTCCATGGCCCAGCATCTCTACCATGTGCGCGGCGATGGCGGCATCGAGCATGGCTCGCCCCAGCTGCTGCTGCCCCAGCTGTTCGGCACGGCGCGCGAGCCCGCAGCACCCGCAGCACCCGCAACGCCGGCCGACCCGGCCCCGCATGCCGATCATCCCGCCGTGGCGCAGGAGCTTGCCTCATGAGGGCCGGGCGCTACGACGACCTCCCCCTGGTGCTGCGCCAGTCGAGCGAAGCGCAGGCGGCCGTGCACGGCCAGCCGCCTGCGGACGCGTCCGGCGCAACGCCCCCCACCCCTGGCCGAGCCGCCCTGGCGCGGGGCAAGTGGCTGCTCGTCATTCCCGTCGCCGCCCTGGTGGTCACCGGCCTGTTCTATCCGGTGGAGAACGTGGTGGTCGCCAGCGGCCAGGTCATCCCTTCCGACCGCGTGCAGACCGTGCAGCATCTGGAAGGCGGCATCGTCACCGCCGTCCATGTGCGCGAAGGCCAGGCCGTGACCCAGGGCCAGCCACTGCTGGAAATCGACCTGGGCAGCAACAGCCTCAACCTCGAACAGCTCACCGCCCGCATGGCCACGGCCCAGGCCGTCAAGGCGCGTCTGGGCGCGGAAAGCCAGGGCAGGCCGCTGCTGCGCACCGCCTTCCCCGCCGACCTGGACGCGCAGGTGGTGCGGGCCGAACTGGGCGCCTTCTCGGCGCGCGCGCTGGAGCACCAGGGCAGTCTTGCCGCAGCCCAGGCCCAGTTGCAGCAGGCGCGCGGCGACGTGGCCCAAGTGCAGGCGCGCATCGAGGGGCTGGAGACCAATCTGCGCCTGCACCAGCAGGAAGCCTCCATTGCCGGCCAGCTCGCCTCCGAGCAGCTGATCGGCCAGCTCGAAGTGCTGGACAAGCAGCGCGCGCTGGAGCAGGTGCGGGCCGAGCTGGCGGCCTCGCGCCAGACGCTGTTCAGCAACCGCGCCAAGATCGAGCAGGCCCAGGCCAAGCTGCAGGAGACCCAGGGCGCCTTCCGCCGCCGCGCCTCCGACGAGCTGGCCCAGACCGAACGCGAGCTGGCCAGCCTCAACGAAGACCTGGTCCGCGCCCGCACCCAGCGCACGCGCACGGCCGTGCTGGCGCCCACCAGCGGCTTCGTCAAGGGCCTGCGCAGCTCGGGTGCAGGCTGGGTGGTCAAGCCCGGCGAGCCCATTCTCGAAATCGTTCCGGACAAGGACGAAGTCATCGTCGAGGCTCGCCTGAGCCCCGCCGACCGTGGCTATGTGCGCCCCGGCCAGGCCACCAAGGTGAAGATCTCGGCCTACGACTTCCTGCGCTACGGCTCGGTGCCCGGCCAGGTCACCCTGGTGGCGGCCGATGCCGACCGCGATCCCAACCTGGCCGACTCGCCCTCGTACTTCCGCATCCAGGCCAGCCTGGATCAGCCCTGGGTGGGCCGCACCGACAACCGCATCACCACCGGCATGCAGGCCGAGCTCGACCTGCTGCTGGGCCACGAACCCTTTATCTGGTATTTGCTGCGGCCCGTGCTGCGCATCCAGAGCGAAGCCTTCCGGGAGCCCTGATGCCAGGCCGCCCGTCCACCCTCACCACAGGCTGGCACGCCCGGCTGCGCCGGCTGCTGGCCGCCGCCTGCTGCCTGTCAGGTCTGTCGGCCCTGCAGGCGCAGCAGGCCGCGCCCGCGGCGACCGAGGAACTGGACCTGGCCACCACGGCTGCCGCAAACACGGCGGACTCCGCACCCGCGCCCACATCCGTCTCGGTACCCGACGCCGTGGTCCTGCGCCTGGCCCAGCAGCTCACGCCCGGCACCCTGGCCAGCGACAGCGGGCAGCGCCGCCTGCTCGATGCCCTCTACGCCCTGATCGACGAGTACCCCGACGTGCGCAAGGCGCGCGCCGCGCTGGAATCGGCCGGGCATGACGTGAACACCGCGCGCGGCGCGCGCTGGCCCACCTTCAAGGTGGGCACCAACACGGGCGATGCCAAGCTGCGCCGGGGCCGCGAGTCCTACACCGCCGTCAACGCCGAAGTGCGCATGGCCCTGCTGGACGGCGGCGCCATCGGCGCGGGCATCCGCTCGGCCGAATCGCAGGAGGCGGCCCAGGGCAGCGTGCTCTACGGCACGCGCCAGAACGTGCTGCTGGAGGCGCTGACCGCCCTGCTGGAGCTGCACCGCTTCGAGGACAAGGCGCGCGTGGCGGCCGAGTCGGCGCGCATCATCGGCCAGCTCGCGCGCATCGAGGAGCGCCGCGCCGAACTGGGCGCCGTGGGCCGCAACGACCTGCGCCAGGCCGCCTCGCGCCAGGCCGGCGCCCTGGCCCAGCAGCATGCGCTGGAGTCGCAGCGCATGGATGCGCTGGCCCGCTTCACGCGCTACTTCGGCTTCACGCCCCAGCCCGGCTGGCTGCCCCAGCTCAACGTGCCCGTGCAATGGCTGCCGGCCAGCGAAGACTCGGCCCTGCAGGCCTCCGAAACCGTCAGCCCCGAGCTGCAGGAGATGGAGCAGCAGATCGAGAAGGCCCGCGCCGAAGTCGACCGCAGCAAATCCCAGCGCTTTCCCACCCTGGCCGCCGTGGTGGCCCACACGCGCGATCCCAGCGGCGTGCTCTATGCCGAGGGCACGCGCTACGGCGTGGAGCTGAGCTGGAACTTCGGCAACGGCTTCGAGCTGCGCGACCGCATCCTCAAGGCCATCAACGAACTGCAGGCCCAGGAGGCGCAACAGGAAACCGTGCGCCGCCAGGTGCGCGAGACCGCCTCCGCCGCCTGGGGACGTACCCAGTCCGGCCGCCAGCGCGAAAGCCAGCTGGCCGACGCCGTGCGCGAGGCGCGCGCCGCCTTCGAGGGGCGCCGCCGCCTGCTCGAAGTCGGACGCGGCAGCCTGGCCCAGGTACTGGACGCCCAGCTGGACATGCAGCGCCTGCTGCTTGACGAGGCCGACGCCATCTACGACCAGCGCATCAACGAACTGCGGCTTGCACGCACCACCGGCCGCCTGCTGCCCCAGGACCCGCCCGACCAATGGCTGAACGCGCTGTTTAGCACGCAAAAGCCGATTCCGGCAGGTGGTGGTGCGCCAGGCACTGCACCCATCGACGAGCCCGGCACCGAGCCCTCGCGCAGCCGCCCCGAATTCCAGGACGCTGCCGTGGCCTCCTTGTCCGCCAGCGCCATGCCCCGACGAATACAGCTGCGCCTTGAGCAGCAGCTACGCCCCATTTCAAACGCTTTTCAAACCACTGCCGCGCGACAGCAGTGGTGAAGTGAGGTTTCCAGCGCTGCGGCCGGCTCTCGCCCATCGCCAGCCGCAGCCATCCAACCGATGGGCTTTTGCAAACCGAAAGGACGATGCCATGACCGACATCATCAAGAACTTCTGGAAGGACGAAGAAGGCGCGACCGCCATCGAGTACGGCCTGATCGCCGGTCTCATCGCCGTCGTGATCATTGGCGGCGTGACGGCTCTGGGTACGAACATCCAGGCCAAGTTCTGCCAGGTCGTGGAAGCACTGGGCGGCACCTGCACAACCACTTGACATGACCACCGCCTGGCTTCTGACCGCGATCCTGCAGCTGTGGCTCGCCGCCATCGCTGCCATGGATCTGCGCAGCCGCAAGGTACGCAACTGGATGGTGCTGCTGGGCCTGGCCACAGGCGCGGCGGCACTGTTCAGCGGCGTCCAGCCTTTCTGGGTCCAGACCTGGAGCGGGCTGGCCGGCATGCTCGCGGCCTTTGCCGCACTGCTGCCGTTCTATGCGATGCGCTGGATGGGAGCCGGGGACGTCAAGTTCGCCGCCGTGATCGGACTGTGGTTCGGACTGTCCCCCTACCTGCTGCTCATCTGGATCGGCGGCAGTCTGCTGGCCGGCATGCATGGCCTGCTGGTGCTTTCCTGGCGCCATCTGCAGCAAGGCCCCGTGGGACTATGGCTGCAGGCATGGCTGCCTGCCCCCATGGCCACGCGCCTGGCGACCGCCGCCCCTGCCCAGGGCGCCGCGCCGGACGCTCCGGGCGCGCCGCGCAAGCCGCCGCACACCATTCCCTATGCCGGCTACCTGGCCATTGCCGCCATGGGCATTGCCTGGCTCGAAGGCCCGCCACTGACTTGAAAGGAGATCACGCATGACGCAGCCGCATTGTCTGCCCGCCCCTTCGCCGCGCGGCACACCGTTCGGACGCTTTCCTGCCTTGACACAACCAGCGCCACACCCGTGCCGCCAAGGAAGGAAAGCGCCGGAGCGCATCCAGCCCGCCTGTATTCTGACTTTTGCCGCCCTGGCCTCTCTGGAGCACACGCCATGAACCTCACCAAGATTCTTGCGGCACTGCTCGTGGTCCTGGCCATCGGCCTGGGCTTTCTTGCATGGATGCTGGGCAAGCCGATCGAACGCCCCGTGACGCCGCTGCCCGCGGCCTCGGCGCCCGCACCAGCGGCTGCCCCGTCGCAGCAGCATGCCGTCGTGGTGGCGGCGCAGGCCCTTGCCGCAGGCCAGCGCATCGGCCCGGAACATGTGAAGTTGGTCCAGCTGCCCGGCGCCGTGGCCGACAGTTTCGACACGCCAGAAGCCGTGCTGGGCCGTACCACGCTGGTGGCGCTCACGCCCGACGCCCCCGTGTTCCGCCAGCAGTTGCTCAGCGGACTGGCGCTGCAGGTGGAACAGGGTCAGCGCGCCGTCGCTATCGCCATCAAGGAGCAGATGGCCGCCGGCAACCATGTGCGGCCGGGCGACTTCGTCGATGTCTTCTTCACCCTGGACGGCCGCAGCGAGCAAGCGCCCGTGGAGGCCCAGACCCGCCTGCTGCTGGCGCGCAGCCGCGTGCTTGCCTATGGCGGCGCCAGCGTGGAGCGGCCTCCCGTGACGGCGGCCGAGCGCAAGGCACAAAAAGAGCAGGAATCCGGTACCCCCAGCCTGCGCGGCAGCCCTGCCCGCGAAGAGCCGGGCCTGCGCCCGGAAAACGCACAGACCGCCGTGCTGGCCGTGCCCCTGGAAGATGTGGAGCGGCTGACGCTGGCCGAAAAGCACGGCCAGCTCACCCTGGCTCTACGCCATCCGGACGACACGGCCGTGCCCGACCCCGCACTGTTTGCCGCACTGCCCACCGCGCTGCGGCCCGTGGCCGGCCGCCTCAAGAAAGGCGAGTCGCTGCAGCCCGCAGACCGCTCCTATGCCGGCCTGCGCATAAAGGACCTGGCGACAGGCGGCGACGCACGCAACATCCGCCAGCCGGCAGCGCCCATGTACATGCCTGCCGCCACAGCGCCGGGAGGCCAGGCATCCCGGGAGAAAAAGCCGGGCGTGCGTCAGCAGACCGTGGAGCTGCACAACGGGGCAGCCGTGCAGACCGTGAACTACTGAAAACAACAGTGAGGGAGAAGCCATGACATCGCCAAGCACTTCGCGCCACCGCCACCAGCACCAGGTGGCACCCGGCGCCACTGCATCACACCTGCAGCGCGCAGCCTGGGCACTGTGCGCCGGCCTCGCGCCGCTGTGTCTGCCAGCCGGCACCCGCGCGCAGCAGCCCGTCGAGGCAGGCCCTGCCACAGCAGCCACGGCCTTCGCCATCCCCTCGCGCAGTGCCCCCGAACCATCCCCGCCCCCGGGTGGCCAGGAAACGCTGCACGGCGAGGCGTTGCAGCTCATCGCGGGCCGCCAGCATCTGCTGCAGGCCGGCGTGGTACCGGGCCGCATCGCCGTGGGCGATCCCAACGTGCTCGACGTCAAGGTGCTTCGCTCCACATCCGGTGGCCCGTCCGCGGCACCTGAACTGCTGCTCACCCCCAAGGCCCAGGGCAGCACCACGCTCATGGTCTGGCCCGGCAAGGGCGGACCACCTCAGACCTGGCAGATCCAGGTCCGGGGCCAGCACCTGGCGCTGGAGCGCCGCCTGGCCTCGGTGCCGGAGCACGCACAGGTCCTTGCAGCGCTGCGGCAAAACGCGCCCGCACAGACCCTTTTGCTGGACCGATCGCAGATCGATGTCAAAAGCAATACGGTGCAGGTCGATGTGCAGGTCGTGGAATTCAAAAAGACCGCCATGAAGCGGGCCGGTGTCAACTTCTACAGCGGCGGCCCAAACAACCAGGGCTTCAACTTCGGTGTCTTCAGTCCCGGCGTGGTCGGTGGCGTGGCAACCACCACGGGAACGGGTTCCGGCACGGGGACAGGGACGGGCACCAACACCGTCTCGGCTGCCTCCCCCGTGGCCAGCGCGCTGAGCCTGGTGATGAACTTCGGCCGGGCCTTCAGCGGAGCGGGTATCACCACCCAACTGAGCATCCTCGAAGGCAACGGCCTGGCGCGCGTGCTGGCCAAGCCCACGCTGCTGGCCCATACGGGCCAGAGCGCCAGCTTCCTGGCCGGCGGAGAGCTGCCCATTCCAGTGCCCAGCCGCGACGGCAACGTCGCCATCCAGTACAAGGAGTTCGGTATCAAACTGCAGCTGACGCCCACCATCCTGTCGGACGAGCGCATCGCGCTCAAGGTTTCGCCCGAGGCCAGCGACCTGGACTTCGGCTCCGGAGTCACCATCAGCGGCGTGTCGGTCCCCGGCGTGCGCACCCGCCGAGCCGACACCATGGTGGAGCTGGCCGACGGCGAGAGCTTCATCATCGGCGGTCTGGTCAGCCGCAACACCACCTCCAACGTCAGCAAGGTTCCGCTGCTGGGCGACCTGCCCGTGCTGGGCACCTTCTTCAAGAACCTCAACTACTCGCAGGAAGAGACCGAGCTGGTGATCATCGTCACCCCGCGCCTGGTCCATCCCTTGCCGGCCACCGCCGACCTGGACAGCCTGCTGCCCGGCGCGCGCTCCGAGCAGCGCAACGCCTCCCAGGTCTGGGGACCCTTCATCGCAGGCGGCATGAGTCCCAACTCTGCCTTGCCCGGCTTCTCGTATTGATATCCATGACAAGCAAGCCCATCGCCTCCGATCCATCCGTCGAGCCCCCGGGTTCGCCGGCCGTCGGCTCGCCCACTTCGCTGGAGACCTTGCTGGGCCTGCGTTCCTCGAACACGCAGACGGGCCAAGCGGCTGCCCAGTCATCTCCATCCGCGCAGCCGCTGCAGGCACCGCCCCTGGCGAAACTGCCTTCCGACTCCGACCTCCATGTGGAGCTGCTGTTCATCCAGGCGGGCACACCCGAAAGCGCGCTGGCGCTGTCCTGGATGCAGCGCATGCTGGACGGCGCTCAACTGCACACGGCCCGCTTCAACGACAACGTGACAGAGCAGGTTCAGCGCTACATGCCCCACGCCGTCTTCATTCACTTCGATCCCCTGTCCACCGACGAAGCGGCCCAGTTGGCATCACAGCTGCATGTCTCCCACCCGCATCTGCCCTGCGTGGCCGTGGGCCGCACCAAGTACCCGCAATGCATGCTGGCCGCGTTGCGCGCGGGCGTGCAGGACTTTCTCGATGTGGATGGCCCCGTTCAGGCCGCGTACCAGACGGTGATCGATCTGATCAAACGCGTGCCCGCTTCGGCGCCGGGCATGCCCAGCGCACCGCTGACCGCCATCATGTCGGCCCGCGCAGGCCTGGGCAGCAGCCTCATGGCCTCGCACCTGGCCTGGTACCTGCAAAAACGCATGCACGGCACGACAGCCATACCCGGCAAGGACGCTACGCCCCGCGAAATCAGCAACGAGACCTTGGACGGACTGCTCATTGATCTGGGCAGCCCCAGCGGCGACTGCGGCCTGTATCTGGGCACGCTGGGCGACTTCGACTTCATCGAGGCCGTCAACAACCTGCGCCGCTTCGACCGGCGCCTGGCATCGACGGGACTGTCGCGCCACGAAAGCGGCCTGCGCCTGCTCACGCTGCCGCGCCAGCCGGGCCGCCTGCGCGAGGTCTCCTATGCCGATGCCGACGCACTGCTGCTGCGCCTGCGCCAGTATTTCCGCCACATCGTGGCCGACCTGGGTGCCGTCGTGCCCACGCAGCTGGCCATGCGCGTGGCGCTGCGCGCCAGCCAGATCTGGGTGGTCTGCGACCAGAGCGTGGCCAGCGTGGTCTCCACCACCGAGCTGCTGCGCCAGCTCGACGAGCAAAAGGTCGAGCGCGAGCGCGTGCAGCTCATCGTCAGCCGGCACGACAGCCAGCTGGAGCTGGAGGCACCGCAGATCGCCAGGCAACTGCAGCTGCCGCTGCTGGCCACCATTCCCGAGCGCCGGCGCGAACTGGTCCAGGCCGTCAACCAGGGCCAGCTGCTGCCCAGCCGGCTGCAGCGCGAGCCCTATGTGCAGGCCGTGGAAAAGCTCGCCACCTTGCTGATCACCACCCACCACCAGGCCCATGCGGGCGATCAGGCAGCGCCCGTCCGCGGCCTGAACCGTTTCTTCCACCGAACAAGAAGCTGAACGCACCATGACGACCACGGCTTATTCCCATCTGGCGGACGCACAGGCCAGCGAGTTCGAGCAAAGCGCGCTGTTCCTCGACCTGAAGAACCGCACGCACGAGCACCTGCTCAGCCGAATCGAGGAGCTGGGTGCCGAGTTCGGCCGCTGGTCGCAGGCCGCCATCGCGCAGTTCGTGCTGATGGAGCTGGACAGCTTCATCCGCCTGCACTCCGTGCCCGTCAACGAGCAGGAGGCGCTGCAGGTGGCGCGCGCCCTCACGCGCGAGCTCACGGGACTGGGGCCGCTGCAGCCGCTGCTGGAAGATCCGCTGGTCGAGGACATCCTCATCAACGGCCACGGCAACATCTACGTCTCGCGCGGGGGCGTGCTGCAGCGCGAGACGCTGCACTTCAAGGACGACGAGCATGTGCTGCGCATCGTGCGCCGCATCCTGGCGCCGCTGGGCCGGCGCCTGGACGAGTCCAGCCCCATGGTCGATGCCCGCCTGCCCGATGGCGGGCGCATCAACGTCATCATCGAGCCGCTGTCCATCGACGGTCCCTCGGTCTCCATCCGCAAGTTCCGCAAGGACCCGCTGACGCCTTCAGAGCTGGTGCAGCTGGGCACCTTCAACCAGGACATCTGCCGCATCCTGGAGATGGCCGTGCAGGCGCGCTGCAACATCCTGGTCAGCGGCGGCACCAGCTCGGGCAAGACCTCGCTGCTCAACGCGCTGGCCAGCTTCATCCCGGCCAGCGAGCGCATCGTCTCCATCGAGGACACGGCCGAGCTGGCCCTCAACCACAACCACGTGGTGCGGCTGGAAAGCCGCCCCGGCGGCTTCGACGGCTCGGGCCACGTCAGCATCCGCGACCTGCTGCGCAACAGCCTGCGCATGCGGCCCGACCGCATCATCGTCGGCGAAGTGCGCGGCGGCGAGGTGCTGGAGCTGCTGCAGGCCATGAACACCGGCCACGACGGCTCCATGGGCACCATCCACGCCAGCTCGCCGCGCGAATGCCTGTACCGCGCCGAAATGCTGGCCGGCTTCGCGGGCTTTCAGGGCAGCGAGGTCAGCCTGCGCCGCCAGATCGCCAACGCCGTGGACTTCATCGTGCAGATCGGCCGCCTGTCCAACGGCCGCCGGCGCCTGCTGTCGCTGACCGAGGTCACCGGCATGACCGACAACATGATCTCCATGCAGGAGCTGTACCGCTACGAGCCCCAGGTGGGCCCTGACGGACAGGAGCTCGATCACTGGGTCTCGCTGGGCATCTCGCCCCACTCGCCCAAGCTGCTGAGCTGGTGGCGCTCGCAGCAGCAGGCCAGCCACGGAGGCGTGCGATGACAGGCCTGGCACCCGCTGCACTCATCGCTGGCGCGCTGGCCTGCCTGCTGCTGGCGCTGGCGCTGTGGGTGTTCGGGCGCGGGCGGCGCAGGCAGCAGGAGCAGTCCGTCAACCGCCATCTGCAGCGCAGCCTGGAAGGCCAGCGCACGCAGCCGCCCACGGCGCCGGCCGGCATGCTGCCATCGGCCGCACGGCCGCAACCGCCGCAGGGCACGCGCCCCGCCGTGCAATGGCTGCAGCAGCGCCTTGGAAGCGCCTCCTGGGGCGTGACCCCGCGGGTGCTGGGCATACTCGGGGCGGGAGCCGTCGCCGTGGCGCTGCTGGCAGCCGGGCAGGCAGGGCTGGAGGCCGGTCTGATGGCACTGGGGCTGTATGCACTGATCTTTGCCTTCTTCATCTGGCGCCGCATCACGGGCCGCCGCCAGCGCCTGCTGTCGCAGCTGCCCGGCTTTCTGGACAACATGGTGCGCCTGATCTCCATCGGCAACTCGCCGCATGCCGCCTTCCAGATGGCGCTGGGCAATGTGCCGGCGCCGCTGAGCGAGGCCTTGCACCAGGCAGGAGCCATGCTCAGCGCCTCGCCCGACCTGGGCCAGGCCATGGGACAGCTGGAGAAGACATGGGGCCTGCCCGAGTTCGGCCTGCTGGCCGCGGTCTTTCGCATGAGCGTGCGCTACGGCGGCCGCGCCGACATGGTGCTCGAGCGCGTCTCCACCTACATCCGCGACCGCCAGTCGGCAGAACGCGAACTGCACGCCATGTCGGCCGAGATCCGGCTGTCCGCCTGGGTGCTCGCCATGCTGCCGATCGTGGTGGGCGCGCTGATCATGGTGCTCAACCCCGGCTACTTCATGCGCATGTGGAACGACGACAGTGGCCGCCAGATGATCCTGATCGCTGCCGGCCTCGAAGCCTTCGGGGCCCTACTCCTATACCGCCTGGCGCGGCTGAAGTAAGGAGGAGACGGCCATGACATCGCACCAACTGTGGATCGCCAGCCTGTGCCTGGGGACACTGGGCGTCGGACTGTGGGCCGCCACGCTGGCCCTGCGCCTATGGCGCTCGGCGCGGGCGTCAGGCCAGGTCCGCAGGCTGCTGCAGGCGCGCCAGGCCACGGCAGCCTCGGCGGCGTCGGCCGCAGTGGCGCGCGCACCGCTGGGCACCTCCAGCATGGCAGCAGCGGCGGCCGACACCCAGCTCCTGCACCCGATGGGGGCCAGCATCCGGGCGTCCGACTCGCCGCAGGCCCTGGCGGCCAACCTCCAGCCGCCGGCCTGGCTGCAATCGAGCGCAGGCCAGGCCCTGCTGGCCGACGAAGACCGCAAGCTGCTTGACCAGGCCGGCATCGCACAGCGCAGCGGCAGCATGCTCTACGTGGGCTCGCGCCTGGCGCTGGGGGGCGCACTTCCGCTGCTGGCATTGAGCCTGCTGCAGCCCGAGGGCCTGTATGCCTCGGCGCTCTGCACCTTCTTCGGTCTCGGCCTGGGCCTGATGCTGCCCAAGTGGGCCGTACGCGCCAAGGCCAGCCGGCGCCGCGAGCAGGTGGTGGAAGAACTGCCGCTGTTCGTGGACCTGCTGCGCCTGCTGCAGGGCGTGGGCCTGAGCATCGACCAGAGCCTGCAGATCCTGGCCGCCGAATTCGGCAGTGTGCTGCGCGTCATCAGCGGCGAACTGGCCCTGGCCAACCAGCTGTACAGCAGCGGCCGCACACGGGAGCAATCCTTCCAGCGCCTAGCCAACCTCAGCGCCGACGACGACATGATCGCCATCGTCAACCTGCTCACCCAGGTGGACCGCCACGGCGGCGCCGTGCAGGAGCCACTGCGGGAATTCAGCGTGCGCCTGCGCGAAAAGCGCCAGGCCAGCTTCAAGGAAAAGATAGGCGCCATCACCGTCAAGATGACGGCGGTGATGGTGCTTTCGCTGCTGCCAGCATTGCTGGTCATCACGGCGGGCCCGGGCTTCATGGCCGTGATCCGGGCACTGTCGAACGCGGGAGGACACTGAACATGGAACACCGCCATCCCATCGCCACTTTTCTGACGGGCACTGCCGTGCGGACCGTGGCCGCCGGCCTGCTCGGGCTGGCAGGCCTTGCGGGCTGCGCCGGCAAGGGCCCCCAGGGCTACGGCGTCTCGCAGGAAGCGGGCACGGCCGCACAGGCACAGCAGCAGATGGCCAGGGCCGAGCAATCGACCCAGCCCGACACGGTCCAGACCTATCTGGACCTGATCGCCCAGATGCAGCAGGCAGGCCAGTGGTACGCCTCCCTGGCCCATGCCGATGCCTTCGAGCAGCAGCACGGCGCCAGTCCCGAATCGCGTCTGCTGCGGGCCAACGCGCTGCGCAACACCGGCCAGTTCGCGCAGGCACGCCAGGCCTACCTGGCGCTGCTCGACGGCCCCACCGCTGCGCGCGCGCGTCGCGGCCTGGGCTTGGTGCATGCCGGCCTGGGGCAATACGCCCAGGCCACCGAGCAGCTGGAGCTGGCCCGCCAGCTCAACCCCATCGACGCCAGCGTGCTCAGCGACCTGGCCTATGCCCACATGCTGGACGGCAGCCTTGCATCGGCCCAACTGCCCATTCTTCAGGCCTCACAGCTGGCGCCGGCCAATGCGCGCGTGCAGTTGAACCTGGCGCTGTACTGGCTGGCCAGCGGCAACCAGCCCGAAGCCTCGCGGCTGCTGCAGCAGCTGTCCCACCCCCCGGGCAAGGGGGCGGCGCCGCTGATCGACCAGACCTCGCTGCAGACCCTGCAGACGCAGCTGGCCAGCGTGCGCGAGGCCGTGCGCCTGCGCACCGACAACCTGCCCGCCGCACCTGGCACACCCGCCGCACCCAGCGCGCCTGTCCAGCCCGTGGGCGCTGCCCTGCCACCCGTCCCGCCCGAGCGCGTGCCTGCCCAGGCCATGGAGCCGCCCGCCAGGCCAGGCCAGAACCCCCTTCCAGCCGGTATCACCCGGCGCATCCTGCTCTCCGAGCCTTCCGGCACCGCAGGTGCCGCACCGGCTTCGCCACTTTGAGGACCCTGCCATGCCACAGACACACCGCATGCTTGCACCCGGCCATGCCGCCCATACAGCGCTGGCGCCCTGGCTGCTGGTCTTTGCCCTGGCGGCGACCTGCACGGGCCCGCTGCGCGCCCAGGCCTTCGGCGAGGTTCAGAGCCCGCCCGCCGACCTGGCCGCGCAGGCAGATCCGTCGGCCGACACCTCCGCCGACTCCACCCTGGTCGGCTACACGCTCTATGCCAATCCCGATGGAACCGTGATGTATCTGCCCAGGCGCGAGATCGACATCGGCCGTAGCACCGCGCGCCTGCTGGGCATGCAGCGCAGCGAGCCCGGCCAGCGTGCGCGCCCCATCGACGGCGCGCAGGCGCTGCGCAGCTACGCGCGCTACCTCAAGAGCTTCGAGACGGAGATCCCCGAGCAGTACAAGACCGGCATGGACACCGGCACGCGCCGCTAGGTACCGCCGCAATCGCTATCGGAAATCTCCATGCGCAAGTCCATGCACCGCACATACCTCGCCGCGCCTCAAGGGCAGCGCGGCGTGTATGCGCTGGAGTGGGCCATCATCTTTCCGGTGTTCTTCGCGCTGCTGTATGCCAGCATCAGCTACGGGCTGACCTTTCTCGTGCGCGAGTCCATGCAAATGGCCGTGGAGGATGCGGCCCGCGTCACGCTGCGCTACCAGACCACACGCACAGGCCGGCTCGATGCCGCGCGCACCCTGGTACAGCAGCGCATGGGCTGGCTGCCAGCCAACCTGCGGCCTGCGGCTGCCGCCATCGATGTGCGCATCTGCCGTCTCAACGACAGCAACCTGTGCTCCGCCACGCTGACCTGCGGCGTTCCGTTGAACGAGCGCTGCGTGGTCCAGGTCGGCATGTCCATTCCCTACGGAGCCCATCCCATCGCGCCCGCCCTGCCCGGCCTGCGCATCCTGGTGCCAGCCACGCTGACGGCGCGCGCCAGCATCCTGGTGGACAAGGGAGGACTGTGACATGCCGGCACAGGCACCCATTTACAGGTACGGCCTCGCGCGGCACAAGGAAAGAGGTGTCGCGGCGGTGGAATTCGCCCTCATCGCCAGCATCATGGTGCTCCTGCTCATGGGCATGCTGGTGTACTGGCGCGTGCTGCAGGCCCAGCAGTCGGTCGCGCGAGCGACCGGCGACGGCGCACGGATGGTCCAGCACCTGGCCCATGGCGGGCTGGCGGGCTTCAACCCCGCACGCCCCACGGAGCAGGCCAACATCCTGCAGGCCACCACCGCCGTGGTGAACCAGAGCCTGGCCTCCAGCGGCTTGCCCACCAGCACCGCGCCGGCGCAGGTACGAATCACCTGGACCAACACCCAGGCCACATTGCAGGTGGTCTACCTGCTCCCCCCACTTCTGGGCAACGGCATGCAGCTGGGAAGCCTGTATCTGGCCGAACCCACACGGCTGCAGGCCAGCAGTCTGGTCCAGCTGGCACCCTCCAGTTGAGACAGGAGGAACGGCACATGCACGGCTCTCACTCTCTCCGCCTGCGGCACTGCGGTGCCGCCTTCCGGCATGCCCACCGCCAGGGCGGCGGCATCCTCGTACAATTCGCGCTGCTGGCCGGCGTGCTCATCCTCATGCTCGGCGTGGTGGACATGGGCTACATGTACTACGCCAAGCGCGATCTGCAGCGCATCGCCGATCTGGCCGCCATGGAGGCGGCCCAGCACATCAACGCCGAGCGCAACAACACGCCCGCCTGCGTGAGCGCCGGCCAGGCCAGCATCAACGACAACTGGCCTGCCGCCCTGACCCGCAACACGGCCCGGACCCAGGTGGCCTGCGGCAACTGGAATGCCCAGCACCCCGCCCGCCAGGCCTCGGGCGGGCGCTACTTCGATGCGGCCGCCGCGCCGCTGAACGCCGCGCATGTCGTGGTGGCAGGGAGCTCCCCCACCTTCTTTCCGGGTCCCTGGGACCGCCTCGTGGTGGCCGAGGCCATTGCCATGCGCAACGAATCCGTGGCGTCCTTCCAGGTGGGCTCGCAGCTGCTGCGCTTCAACAAGGACACGCCGTTGGGCAGCCTGCTCGGCGTAGTGGGGCTGGACGTGGGCATGCTGACCCTGCTGGACTCCAAGGGCCTGGCCGATGCCAAGATCAGCCCGGCCGGCCTGCTCAAGGCCCTGGGCGTCAACCTGGGGATAGAACAGCTGCGCGCGCTGTCGCCCGAGGGCCTGGCCAACATCGCCAGCGTCACCTTGCTGGACGTGATCGATGCCTCCATCAGCGCCATCACCGACAACGCGCTGGCCGTGCAGCTCAATGCGCTCAAGACCCAGGTGATCAACCTGGGCCTGAGCACCATCAAGATCCCGCTGGGCAGCCTTGATGACCAGAAGGGCCTGTTCGCCTTCCTGGGCGCCGGCCGCACCGATCCGCTGAACGCGGCCATGGACGTGCAGCTGGGCATTGGCGATGTGCTGAAGACGGCCATTGCCATCGGTGCCAACGGCCATGCGCTGAAAAACGATATTGATTTACTGGGCATCATCAAGGCCAAGCTGACCATCGTGCAGCCGCCCACCATTGCCGTAGGTCCCGTCGGCACGCAGGGCTACAGCGCACAGATCCGCCTGAACCTGAACGTGGACACGGACCAGTTGCTGGGCGGCGCACTCCAATGGCTGGTCAAGGACATCCTGGGCACCCAGGTCAAGCTGCCCATTGCCGTGGACATCACCAACGCAACGGGCACGCTGACCGCGCTGCAGTGCAGCGCCAGCCCGCAGACCATGGACTTGTCGGTCAAGTCCTCCATCCTCAACGCCTGCGTGGGCAAGATGGACCCCAACAACAAGCAAAGCTGCGAGAAGGGCCTGCAGGACGAGCAGTTGATCACCCTGCTGCGCCTGCCCGTGCTGACCGGCAAGCTCTGGGTGCCGGCCCTGGAGTACACGGACTCCACCACGGGCCTGGGCATGGAGCCCGGCTATGAAGACCCGGCCGATCCCAACTGGACCAAGACCAACCGCTCCACGCAGGTGAACCAGCTGGCGCTGGGCGATACGGTCGACAACATCGTCACGGGATTGCTCAACCTGCTCAGCGGCCTGCTGCAGCCGCCGGGCACCACGCCCACCGACATCACCACGCGGCTGCTGGAGTCATACCTGGATGCCGCCAAGGTCAGCGGCCTGTACAACGTCGCCAGCGTCACCAGCCTGCTGCTTAATGGCCGGGGTGTGGCTGGAGACAAGGACTACATGCCACCGCTGCTCACCTCCAACTTCACGTTCAATAACGCGATCGCTGTCAGCGGCATAGACAAATGCGGTCTCGTCATGGGCCTACTTGCCGTATGCCCTTCCTCCACCTGGCCAAGCGGCACGTTCTCGGCCGCTCTCAATTCCTACACCAGCGTGCCCGGCGGTCTGCTGGGTGTTCTGGGCATCTCCACCTACGACAACGGCTACCTGAGCTGCGCGGGCCTGCTCAGCTCGCTGTTCAACTGGAATGGCTGCGTCAAGCACAACGTGACCAAGCTGCTGACCTCGCACCCGCAGTACCTGTACGCGATCAACGCCAACAGCCCCGAGATCCAGTCCCTGCTCAACCGCGACCACAACCTCACCTGCACCGGCGCCCTGTGCACCCTGCTCAAACCGCTGATTACCGATGTGCTCAAGCCCATCCTCAATGGAGTGGGTGATCTGCTGACCTCGGTGCTCAAGAACACGCTGGGCCTGGAGGTGGGCCGCACCGACATCAAGGCCCTGTCCATCGGCTGCGACACGGCGCAACTGGTTTTCTAAACTGCAGGCAAGGCCATCCAATCCATGAATCGACAACGAGGGAATGCAACGTGAATCTGGACGAGTTGGTCATTTATGTCTGGGAAGGCCAGGCCGACATCGCCGAGCGGGTGGAGCGCTGCGTGCTCAACCTGGGCGTGGACGTGGTGCGCGCCGACGGGCTGACCCTGCCCGCCGACACCAGCGAGCTGGGCAATGCGATCGCCGTGGTCAGCGTCTCGGTGCTGGAGGGCGCGCGCTTCACGCGCCAGGGCGTGGAGGGTACCTTCGGCATGCCCGTGCTGTGGGTCAGCGCCAAGCAGCGCGACGCCAACGCCGGCACCTATGCCATGGAGTACTCGCATGTGCTGCCCTTCGACTTCACGGGGGCCGAGCTGCGCGCCATGCTGGTGCGCATCCTGCGGCGCATGCAGAGCAACCAGCGCCAGGTGCAGCGCTCGGAGGACATCATCGCCGTGGCCGACTGCATGCAGCGCCTGCTGCGCGACGTGGACACCTTTGCCGACTGCGAGCACAGCGTGCTCATCATCGGCGAGACCGGCGTGGGCAAGGAGCGCATTGCCGAGCGGCTGCACGAGCGCAACAACCGCTACGGCCAGGGCCCCTTCGTGGTGGTCAACTGCGGCGCCATCCCGGACGGGCTGTTCGAGTCCCTGTTCTTCGGCCATGCCAAGGGCTCGTTCACGGGCGCGGTGAATGCCCACAAGGGCTATCTGGAGCAGGCCAACGGCGGCACGCTGTTCCTGGACGAGATTGCCGACCTGCCGCTGTACCAGCAGGTCAAGCTGCTGCGCGTGCTGGAAGAGCGCGCCATCACGCGGCTGGGCTCGGCCGCCGCCGTGCGGCTGGATTTCCGGCTGGTGGCAGCCACCAACAAGCCGCTGCGCGGGCTGGTGCGCGAGGGGCGCTTCCGGGCCGACCTGTTCTTCCGCCTGGCCGTGATCGAGCTGCAGATCCCCAGCCTGGAGGAGCGCGGCGAGGCCGACAAGCTGGCCATCTTCCACGCCATCCTGCACAAGGTGGTGGGCGAGGCCACGATGAAGGAGCTGGGCGAGCCGCCCTTCTTCATCCTCGACGCCGTGGCCCAGATGTACTTCCCCGGCAATGTGCGCGAGTTGCGCAACCTGGCCGAGCGCATCGGCGTGGCCGCCCGCCAGACGCGCGACTGGAACGCCGACGGCGCCACGCAGCGCATCCTGCAGCACGCCCAGGCCCTGTCGGCCACCACCTTCCCGCCGGACGCGGGTGCCGCCGAGCCCCTGCTGGCCGACCGCAGCAACTGGGACATGGACGAGCGCAACCGCATCATCGCGGCGCTCAACACCAACGACTGGAAGCGCCAGAACACGGCCCAGCACCTGGGCATCAGCCGCAAGGTGCTCTGGGAAAAGATGCGCAAGTACCAGATCAGCGACGGCGAGCCCGAAGTGCCCGTGCCGGGCTGAGCACGCCCTCCGACACATCCCCATCCCCCCACGCCACGGAGACCTCCACGAACATGCAGGACAAGCCGGTCATCATCTTCGTCAGCGCCGTCTACCCCAGCCAGTACAGCCTGCTGTGCAGCCACCTTCGCGCCAGCGGCGCGGCCGACAGCTGGTTCATGACCATGCCAGGCCATGCCGAGAACTACGCCAGCCAGTGCGACCACCTGCTGTCGTTCCGGCCCGATGGCGACATCGTCGGCCCGCAAAGCTACTACTACTCCAGCAAGGTGGAGCGCTCGGCGCGCATCGGCCGCGGCCTGCTGCAGGGGCTGCAGGCCTTCGAGAAGGAAAAGGGAAAACGCATCGACGTGGTGGTCGCCCACTCGCTGTGGGCCGCGCCCAACCTGCTGTACGGCGAGATCGATGCGGCCATCGTCAGCTACATCGAGTTCCCCAGCTACCGCGTGCACGGCAACGAGCCCGACTACCCGCCCGACCTGTCCCAGCGCCTGGCCGACCGCAACATGGAAATGCTGCACTACCACCAGGTGCTGTGCAGCGACCTGACCATCGCGCCCAGCGCCCATGCGCGCTCGCTGTTCCCGCCGCTGCTGCAGGAGCGCGTGGCCGTGCAGTTCGAGGGCTTCGACATCCAGGCGCCCGACGAGCAGGCCGAGCCGCCGCCGCGCCAGGACGGGCGCTTCACCGTGGCCTTCTCATCGCGCGACCTGTCCAGCTCCAAGGGCTTCGAGACCTTCATGCGCCTGGTCGATCGCCTGGTGCGCGAGGGCGATGGCCGGCAGATGCGCTTCATCGCCCTGGGCGACCCCACGGCCGTGACCTATGGCTACGAACAGCAATGGGTGGAGCGCCGCTACCAGGGCAAGGTGGCCAGCTTTCGCGACCACCTGCTGCAGATCCACCCGGCCGCCGAGGTGGTGGAGTTTCCGGGCAAGCTGCCGTACGACGAGTTCGCGCGCACGCTGGCCTCGGTGGACCTGTTCCTCTATCCGCTGCGCTACGGCGTGGCCAACTGGGGATTGATGGAGATCCTGGCGCGCGGCGGCTGCGTGATCGGATCGAACTGGGGCTTTGTGCCGGAGCTGGTGCAAAACGATGTCAACGGCCTGCTGCTGCCCGACAGCGACGACGCCTGGATAGGCGCCATCCGCCAGTTGCGCGACGATCCGGCCCGGCGCCAGCGCTACGGCCGGGCCGCGCGCGAGACGGGCAAGCGCTTTCACATCTCCAACGTGGCCCCGCGCTTCATGGACCTGTTCCGCCTGGCCATGGCGCGGCGCAAGGCCGGCCCGCTCATGCTGGAGTGAGGCGCCGCAGCGGCATGTGCCCCGGCCAGGCCCGGGCCCGGGCCCGGTCCAGGGATCAGGCCCGCGCCCGCAGGAAAAAGCCCGTGCCCATGCCGGACTCGGCGGCCGACACCGCCGATGCGGCAGACGCGCCAGACACGCTTGAGGCCGCCGAAAGTGCAGACATGCGCTCCATGCCGCTCCAGCTCAGGGCCATGTCCAGCTCGTCGTCGTCCTGCACCTCGGTCGCCTCCAGCACCTCCAGCACGTCTTGCACGCGCACCACCTGGTCCAGCAGGCCATGCAGCGAGGGCCGGGCGATGAAGAAGCCCTGCGCGCCATGGGCTCCCGCCAGCGCCACGGCCTCCAGGCCCTGGGCGGACTCGATGCCCTCCACGATCACGCAGGCACCCCGGTCGGCACACAGGCTGACCAGGCCCTGCATCATCCGGGCCGAAGGCCGGGCCTGCAGGCTTTGGTCCAGCACGGACTTGTCGATCTTGACGATGTTGGCGCGCAGCTTGCCCAGAATGTCCAGGCCGCCGCGCCGGGGCACGATGTCGTCCAGCGCCACGCGCACGCCCAGGATCTGCAGGTGCCGCACCAGGCCCAGCGCGGCCTTCTCGCAGGGGAAGGCGCCGGTCTCGGTGATCTCCAGCACCAGGCGCTGGGCGATCTCGGGCCGGTCCTCCAGATAGTCGAACACGCCCTCCCACCAGGCGTCGTCGCAGAACGAGGCGGCCGACAGATTGCAGCCCAGGCTGTGGCCGGTCTTCATCTCCAGCGCGCCTATCACCGACCACAGCACGCTGCGATCCAGCCGCGCGGCCAGGCCCAGGCGCTCCAGCGCCTCGATGGCATGGGGCACGGCGTAGTTGTCGTAGGCAGAGAACACGCTGCGGCGCAGCAGGCACTCGTGGTAGAGCGTGCGGCCCGCGCCGGTCCCGCTGCCTCCCCCTGCCAGGCCTGCGGGCTCCAGCAGCGTCACGGGCTGGAATGCCAGCGCCAGGTGGCCCAGCCGCAGATCGTCCAGCAGGCGGCTCGCCAACTGCATGTCGGCCTGGTAGCCCTTGATCAGCCTGGGGTGCATCCTGCGCACCGCCATGTCCTGGACGCCCGCCGTGGCGTGGCCCTTGCCGCGTATCTCGTGCAGGCCCGTCAGGGAGACGCAGCCCAGCGCCTGCACCTCGGCGCGCAGATAGGCCTGGCGCGAGCCGTCCACCACCGGCTCGCGCACCAGGGAGGACTCCAGCGCATGCATCCAGCCATGCCGGGCCTGATTGCCAGGCAGTACCGTGTCGGCCATCGTGCGGGGGTCGAACCCGCGAACCAGCAGCGTATCGCCCGCGCGCTCCAGCGATTCGGCATCGATGCCCAGGCCCCTGAGCCGTTCCACGCAGGCCTGCATGGCCTCGTCGCAGAAGCCGTTGCCGTAGACGCTGCGCCAGGTCCGCAGGGGCGACAGCCAGATGGCCAGGTCCACGGGGGTGTCGCCGTGCGGAGCTTCGATGATGTCGTGCATGGTGTGCTCCTTCATTCAACGGCCTGCAATGGGTTGTGAATAGCAGTGAAATCCGATCGCCCTGCGCCCCTGGCCTGCGGGCCCGCCGCCCAATGCGCCCAATGCGCCCATATCCACGGCCGACAGCGCCAGGTCCACATGGCCGGCCACCAGGTCAAAGACCACCGAGCAGGCATCTGCCTTGCGGCTGAAATACGCCAGCGTGGCGTCCGTGCCGCCTGCAAAGCTGCCCAGCAGCGCCTGCCCGTCCTGCTCCTGGAACACGGCCTGCGCGCTGCCCTGCTGGGGCACGATGACGCGATCGCCCTGCTGCAGCAAGGCGCCGGCCTGGGCCGCGATCACATCATTGCGCCGCACGATGCGCACGCCCTCGCTCACGCGCGTCAGCAGCGCCACCGGCGCCACCTGTGCATGCATGCCTCCATCACCGGCCTCGCGAGCAGAAGCAAAGGCAGAAGCACGCGGCACCGCCGCAGACACGAACGAACCGGACACATTCAACGGCTTGCTGCGCGCCCTGTCAGGGCTGGTGCGCAGTCGCGACAGGGCCACGCCTGCAAGCGACAACGAGAGAGCGGCCATGGTTTCTCCTCCGAAAGACTGCGATCGATGGGGCGGGTGGCGCAGCACATGGTTTTCCAGGCACTGCGACAAGCTTTTTGCAACCTGCTGCAACAAGCGTGCCATGGGCTGGCGCCCTTTCCGAAAGCCGGCGTCTTTCTGTAACCCATTGATTTGATTGAACCTGGGAATGCAGACTTGGCCGATTGACCATTGCGCGTTACGGGCTATGTCACGTAACGCCGCGGCCCTGCGCCGTTACTTGCACGGCAAACCTGACAGCAGCCAGTCCAGGAGCAGGTACCTGTGACCTCTGCCCAGGCAATCCAGATGAAATACTGCGCATCAAATAGCCAGGCCTGAGTCTGGAACCCAGACACTCGCCATAATCACGGCTCCGTTGTATCCAGAAATTTCAAACTCGAGAGGGAAATATGGCTAAGCCGATATGGATGGCGGCAGCATTGCTGTCAGCCGTGTTTATTTTGTCAAGCTGTGGTGGTGGAGGATCTGGTGATGCTCCGGCAACAGGAAACCCAGGAACAGGAAATCCGGGAACAGGAACCCCCGGCACCGGGGGTGGCGCCGACAACTCCTGGCTCAGTTTCAGCCCGGCATCAATTTCGCATACGGCGAAGGAGCGCAGTTTTGCGGTGCCCATTACTGTGGTGGCCACCTCCAGCAAGACGATTGTGGAACGCGTCAACGTGGCGATCGTGGACACGTCCGGTGTTCTTGACGCCAACGAGACCACCGTGACGGCGCTGAGCGCCACCAGCTATGAAGCGAACATGTCACTGTCGCCCACGTTGAAGCCGGGCAAATACCAGGGCTTCTTCAAGGTGCAACTGTGCCTGGACGATCCTCAGGTGTGCAACCAGCCCTATTCCGGTTCACCATGGCAGATTGCGTACGATATCGAGGTCAAGCCTTGGGCTCAGCCACGCACGGTGCACAAGCTGCTGGTATCGGACACGGGCATTGCACTGACCAGCATGTCTGATTTCGCTCTTCTCACACGGTCGATCAGTGTGTCGGACAATCTTGGGCAGGCAGGCCGTTGGCAAGCTCGCTCCGACCAGCCGTGGCTCACTGTGACACCGTCCGGAGCAGTTGGAGAGGCGCTGCAGATTCAGGCCGACCCTTCCGCGCTTGCAGAGAACACCATCAGCTATGCAACCGTCTCGGTCACATCGCCGGACGCCACCGTGGGTGAAGCTCAGCCCGTGGTCGTTGCCTTGTGGAAGGGAAAGGGCCCGGTGCGTCAGCTGGCAAGCAGCACCACGGAAATAGCCCGGTACAAGTATCTGCTGGCTGACCCGGTCAGGCCACATGCCTATGCCCATTCCGGTGGCGGCAAGATCGACGTGTACAACATCTACACTGGCGCTCAGGAGGGCACGCTGACTGCTGCAGGTGCGGCGTTCGGGAAAATGGTGGCGTCTTCGGACGGTGCCTTCCTGTATGCGGTCGACTGGGCCTCCAGCCAACTCAGGGTCTTCGATCTGCGGAGCAGGCAACTGACCTCGTCCTGGCCGCTTGATACCGTCCTGACGGGCTTCGACAGCGGCTATGTGGATATGGTTTACGCCCGTCCCAATGGCATCGGCATCGTTGTATTGACAACAGGGCAGGTCTTCCGGGCATCCGACGGCAAAGTTCTGGCTACCAAGGTCGCCACAGCCGAGCGGCCGCGGGATCAAATGCAGTTTTTCTCAGTGCTGAAATCGAGCTATCTTGCTGTCTCGCCGGATGGTCTCCGTATCTACTCGACGAGTTCCAGGCAGCGCAGTCCCAACACGCCGTTTTACTGGGACATGGATTACAGCGAGGTGGACTCAGGTACGCTCTCGTTCACAAAGCCATATCTGGCAAGCCCGGCTCAGGAGCGCCTGCCGCAGGCGGGTGGTATAGCGATCTCCCGGGATGGCAAGCGCGTTCTGATGCTGTCGTACGGCGGCGGGGTTTCCCTTTGGAGCCCGGAGGACCTCTCGCGGGCGGGAATGCTCACGCAAGGACTAAGCCTCAATTCAGATACGCTCATCGTGGCGGCGGACGGCAGAATCATCGTTGTGGACATGATGGATAACTGGAAATTCAATATCCTGTCACCAAGCGGCAATCTACTGAAGACGCAGTCAACTGTGCTGCCGGCAAGCACCGTCAAACCCGGCGACTCCAGCAGTATCTATGCATGGACTTCCGGCATGGTGGTGTCCGCAGACGGGGCGGTCGTGATCCAGAGCGCATCCATCCAAGTTGAACGGGATTCCGCATACCTGCTCACTTTCACACCGATTACGCCCTGAACGGCAACCACGGCGCCCCGCCACATTGCGCGGGGCGCTCTTCATCAGGCATATGCGGACGCAGCTTCGCATCAAGACTCCCAGTGCCGCAAAGCATGCCTGCAAAAACCTCCCAGGCAAGGGCACATCCAAGCACTTGGCGGCCATTCGCTGGGAGCACCTCCAGGTTCTCCACGACCAGCTCAGATGGGCCCATCCGGATCCAGGCTTTGGCCCGCCGAGATGGCCAGCAGCACGGCCGGCCCGGGCGTGGAGCACATCAGCACAGAGGCGCCGCAGAAAACAAGCCAGTGGGCAAGGGTCATGGCCAGGTGCAGCCGTAGATGGGGGAAGACAGCCGGCATTTTTCGATCAATTGCGGCCTCTCCAATGCCTGTCCCGGAAAGATCCCCCGCCCCAGGGACCACCCCGCCATGGCGCACAGGCCTGCCCGACACGCCCCCCTTTCGGTGTATGTTCCAGCGCATCACTTCAGGAGCCGGCCCTGTCCCCGCAAAAGTCCATCCAACGGGATCTGGTGATCCTCTGGCTCACCATCTCGGCCGTCGCCCTGGTGCTGGCATGGCTGCTGCTGCTGCTGAGCCGGCAGGGCACCGACCAGCAGGTTTCCCGCGCCCGCCACGCCGCAGGCGTCAGCTGCAGCGCGCTGCAGGCCGGGGCCGCGCGCATGGGGCTGGCGGGGCTGACGGCGGACACGCCCAGCGCACAGGCCCGGTCCGCCGCGCAGGCCGTGCTGGACCTGGCGCTGCGCGAGCGCCCCGGCATGGAGGGCGGCTTCTGGCGCGAGGGCCCCGGTGTCGTGGCCTATGCCTTTCCCACCTATGACGGCTCGGGCATCAAGCGCGATGCACCCAGTGCGGAGATGGAGCGCATCACCTCCACCGCCCAGCGCGCGCGGGACAGCGCGGGGCTGGTGACCGACCTGCGCCCCGGCCTGCGCGAGGCGGTGGTCTTTGCCGCCTGCCCGGCCCAGGCCGATGCGCCTGGGCTGGTGGCCTGGACACTGATGCGCGTCCCCCTGATCAGCGCCGACGTGGTCAACCCCCTCATCCTTGCCGTCAGCCTGCTGCTGGGCATGGTCCTGGTCTCGGGCCTGTGGCTGGGCAGAATGCTCCGGCGCTGGCAGCGGCAGTCGGCACAGATGGAGCAGCAACTGCTCGGCGCCGAACGGCTGGCCACCCTGGGCCGGCTGTCCGCAGGCCTGGCGCACGAGATCCGCAATCCGCTGGGCACCATGCGCATGAAGGCAGAGACCGCGCTGGCAGCGCCCGCGCCACTGCGCGAAGCGCGCAGCCAGGGCGCCCTGGAGGCCGTGCTGGCCCAGACCGCGCGCCTGGAAGACCTGGTATCGAGCCTGCTGGCCTTGACCCAGCCCTTCCGGGTGCAACCGGAGCCGGTGGACCTGCAGCATTTGCTGGACGAAAGGCTGCAGGCACATGCCGAGCTGGCCCAGGCCAGCGGCGTGCAACTGGCAACGGCAGTGTCCACCGGCCTTGCCCGGGACCTGCAGGACGGGCGCCGCCCGCTGCTGGACCCCGCGCAGATGGCCAGGGCGCTGGACAATCTGCTGCTCAACGCACTGGCGCACACGGCGGCCGGCGGCCGGGTGGAACTGGGGGCAGACCGCGGCGGCACCAACAGCGGCCCACTACAACTGTGGGTGGCCGATGACGGCACGGGCGTTGCGCCCGAGCTGCGCGACACGCTGTTCGAGCCCTTCACCACCGCACGCCCCGGCGGCACCGGGCTGGGATTGGCGCTGGTGCGCGAAATCGTGCTGGCCCATGGCGGCCGCATCGCGCTGGGCAAGACAACACGAGGCACCCGCATAGAAATGGAATTTCCATGGCCCGCATCCTGATCGTGGACGACGACACGGCCTTCCGTGAAAGCTTGGCCGAGATGCTCGGCGACCTTGGCCATGGGGTCAGCCAGGCCCCGACCGTGGCGGCGGGGCTGCAGATCCTGCAGGCCGGTTCGGTGGATGCGGCCATCGTCGATCTGCGCATGCCCGGCGAGGACGGCCTGGTCTTCCTGCGCAAGGCCCGTAGCCTCTCGCGGGCGCCCTGCATCATGCTCACGGCCTATGCCAGCGGCAGCAACACCATCGAGGCCATGCGCCTGGGCGCCTTCGATCACCTGACCAAGCCCATTGCCAGAACCGCGCTGGTCGAGGTGCTGGAGCGCGCCTTGCTCAGTGCGGGCCAGGCCGGCAGCCGCGAGAACACGGCGCAGAGCCCGGAGCAGAACCAGGAGCCGGAAGGCGATGACGCCGAGCTGGTCAGCGGCAGCGAGGCCATGCGTCAGGTCTTCAAGCGCATCGGCCTGGCGGCGGACAGCGACGCCACCGTGCTGGTGCTGGGCGAGACCGGCACGGGCAAGGAGCTGGTGGCGCGCGCCCTGCACCGCAACAGCGCCCGGGCGGAACGCCCCTTCGTGGCCGTCAACTGCGCGGCCATTCCGGCCGACCTGATGGAAAGCGAACTCTTCGGCCATGTGAAGGGCGCCTTCACGGGCGCCGTCAGCGACCGCGCCGGGCGCTTTCGTGAGGCGCAGGGCGGCACGCTGTTCCTCGATGAAGTGGGCGACATGCCGCTGCCCACGCAGGCCAAGATCCTCAGGGCGCTGCAGGAGCGCGAGATCACGCCCGTGGGCGCCAGCCGGGCGCTGCCGGTGAACGTGCGCATCATCGCGGCCACGCACCGCGACCTGCCGGCTGCCGTCAGGCAGGGGAGCTTTCGCGAGGATCTCTGGTACCGGCTCCAGGTCGTGCCCGTGCACCTGCCGCCGCTGCGCGAGCGCCTGGGCGACGTGCTGCTGCTGGCCGAGCATTTCCTGCGCCAAGGCGGCGGCGCCTCGCCCAAGCGCCTGGGTGCCGACGCCGCGCGCCTGCTGCTGGCGCACGACTGGCCCGGCAATGTGCGCGAGCTGCGCAACGCCATGGAGCGCGCGGCCCTGCTGTGCCCCGGGCCGGTCATCGGGGCCGAGCACATCGGCCTGCAGCCTGCCGTGGCGCACGGGCCCGCCATCGACTGGAACGGCCCGCTGGCCGCCGCCGTCGCCCAGCTGGAGCGCGAAATGGTCACGCGTGCCCTGGCCGCAGCCGCGGGCAATCGTGCCGAAGCCGCGCGTCGCCTGGGACTTTCGCGCCAGCAGCTGTACCGCAAGCTGGCGGAGTTCGGGCTGGGCTGAGGCCGCAATGGGCACACGGACGCACGGACGCACGGACGGCGCCGCATGTGTCCGATACGGTGACACCTGCTGTCTCCGCATCGGACGCCCGGCCCACAGAACCCGCTGCAAGCCCTTGATTTCATGAGGATTCCTGATGGCATGGCACTTGCATTGACGGATGCGTGTCCATCGCCAACCAAGGAGCCCTCATGTCCCGATTTGTTCTTACCTCCGCCGTTCTGTGGCTGGGTTCCAGCGCATTGAATGCGCATGCCGTGCCGCCCGGCGGCTTCGCCTCTTCGGCCCCTTCAGCCCCTGCAGGGCCTGGCGCGCCGCACGCACAGGCCGTGCTCGAAAGCGCCGTCGCCCGGCTGCTGACCAATCCGTATGGAGAGGTGGACGGCCTGCGCCTGACCGACGGCACGGTGGTCCGGTTCCCGCCCCATATGTCCGACGCGCTCACGGCAGCCGTGAAGGTGGGCGACACGGTGCGCATCATCGGCCGCAGCGAAGCCGGTGGTGCGGTCAAGGCGGATGCCATCGTGAACTCGGCCAGCGGCCAGACCGTGTACGACCAGCCGCCCGCCCGCGACGGCGCGCGCCCCATGCCGCCGCACCTGCGCATGGCCGGCCTGCAGACGCAGCAGGCCCAGGGCCGCATTGATGTGGTCCTCACCGGCCCGCGCGGTGATGCCAACGGCGTCATCCTGTCCGACGGCGCCATCGTGCGCTTTGCCCCCCATGCGCTGCAGCAGCCGCTGCAGCCGGGGCAGCTGTTTGCCGCCTCGGGCCTGGGCACGCGCAACGCGCACGGCACCTCGCTGGAGGCCACCAGCATGGGTGCCAGCCTGTCGGACCTGCAGCCGCTGTACGACCGCGCGCGCTGACACCACCGCCCGGTCCCAGGGGCCGGGCGGGCTTCTCCCCCTTCCTGCTTTTCTGCTTTCCGGCTTTCCTGTTTTCACCGAACCCCGCCATGTCCCCCAAGATCGCCCCCGTCCTGCTGCTGCTGATCTCCAACGTCTTCATGACCTTCGCCTGGTACGGGCACCTGAAGTTCGAGAACCGGCCGCTGTACCTCGTCATCCTGGTGAGCTGGCTGATCGCGCTGGCCGAGTACTGCTTCGCCGTGCCCGCGAACCGGCTCGGCCATGAGGTCTACAGCGCGGCCGAGCTCAAAACCATCCAGGAGGTGATCACGCTGGTGGTGTTCGCCGTCTTCTCCGTGCTCTACCTGGGCGAGAAGCTCACCCTCAACCACCTGGTGGGCTTCGGCTTCATCTGCCTGGGCGCCTTCTTCGTGTTCAAGGGCCCGCTGCGCTGAAGGAAGCCGCCATGCACCGCACACACCACCATGCGCGGCGCTGGCTGCCGGGGCTCAACTTCTTCCTGGCCGATGTACGCGACGGCCTGGGACCGTTCCTGGGCGTGTTCCTGCTCGCCCAGGGCTGGCGGCTGGACGACATCGGCTACGTCATGGCCCTGGGCGGCATCGCGGTGCTGGCCCTGGCGCTGTGCTGGTTCGGCGCCCCTGCCGAACCAAGGGCTGCCCACCTCCAGCCCAAGACCTGAAATCAGGCCATGCGCGGCCCGCTTTCAGGGCATCTGGAAACATTTGGGGGCCTGGAAACATAGGAGAATTCCTAGGACCCGAATCAGAACCCGCGCCATCGCGGACTTGCCTCCCAGCGGCCAGCGCCTGCCGCCCCCGAATGACTGTCAAGAACAAGAAGCCTTCCGCGCGCAAGCGCAGTTCCTCCCCCGCCTCCAAGAAGAAAGCCTCCAGCCGCAGCGGACTGTGGCGCTCCATGTTCGCCGCCCTGGTGGCGGCAGCGGGCACCTTCCAGATCGCCAGTTGCAGCCTGGACCCGAACTGGCACCCCAAGCTTCCCGAGCCGCCCTTCCTGTCCACCCTGCCCATCCCGGGGCTGGAGCACCTGCGCAAGCAGCCGGAGACGGGTTCGGGCACGGCCTCCGGTGGCGGCAGCCCGCCAGCCGGCAGCATGGCCACGGGCTTTTCGCACTGCCGCGATTTCTTCCCCGGTGGCGAGCCCCCGGCCCTGCAGATCCAGCCCCAGGAGCGCGAGCTGTGCTTCAGCGCCTTTGCCGTGCTGCACAGCGGCCAGACCAAGACGCCCGTCTTCGTGGTGGAGCGCCTGAACCGCAAACTGCTGGACCAGGGCCAGGGCCTCAAGCGCAGCGACAAGTTCTATGCCGATGCCCGCCTGCCCCGCGCCGAGCGCGCCGAACTGGACGACTACCGCCGCTCCGGCTACTCGCGCGGCCACATGGCGCCGGCCGGCGACATGTACTCGCCCGAGGCCATGGCCCAGAGCTTCAGCCTGGCCAACATGGTTCCGCAGGACCAGACGCACAACGGCGGCGTCTGGAGCAAGGTGGAGCAGGACACGCGCCGCTACGCCCAGCGCGCCCAGGGCGATGTCTATGTGTTCACGGGGCCGGTGTTCGACGGCCAGCCGCTCACCATCGGGCCGGGCAAGGTCCATGTGCCCAGCCACATTTTCAAGCTGGTCTACGACGCGAGCACGGGGCGTGCCTGGGCGCACTGGCAGGCCAACAGTGCGGATACGCGGATGAGTGCGCCGATCAGTTATGAGGAGTTCACTCGGAGGACGGGGATGCCGTTGTTGGCGGGGGTGATGAG
>NZ_LZZV01000010.1:0-1007 GCF_014170385.1 Delftia sp. UME58 | reverse complement strand
TGCGGTTGCCACTACGCTCCTCGGTGCCCGAGCGCGAACGCGTCGGGTGCATGCAGACGGGTATCGTCATCGGACGAACGCGCGGAAGACAGGCGATGCGCCGGCACTTCGATGACCTCGCCCGCATTGATCTTGAACACCGCGACGGCTTCCGCCAGACGCTGGGCCTGCTCTTGCAACGAGCCGGCGGCAGCGGCCGCTTCTTCCACCAGCGCCGCGTTCTGCTGCGTCACTTCGTCCATCTGCGACACCGCGCGGTTCACCTGGTCGATGCCGCTGGACTGCTCGTCGGATGCCGCCGAGATCTCACCCATGATGTCCGTCACGCGCTTGACCGAGGCCACGATCTCTTGCATCGTCGCGCCTGCGCGTTCCACCTGCTGCGAACCCGCGCCCACCTTCGTGACCGAGTCTTCGATCAGGCCCTTGATTTCCTTGGCCGCTTGCGCGCTGCGTTGCGCCAGCGAACGCACTTCGCCCGCCACCACCGCGAAACCCTTGCCCTGCTCGCCCGCGCGCGCCGCTTCCACCGCGGCGTTCAGCGCCAGGATGTTCGTCTGGAACGCGATGCCGTCGATCACCGACACGATTTCCGAGATCTTGCGTGAGCTGGCGGAAATGCCCTGCATCGTGCTGACCACTTCAGACACCGCCGAACCGCCGCGCTCCGCCACGTCCGACGCGCTGGCCGCCAACTGGTTGGCCTGGCGCGCGTTGTCGGCGTTCTGCTTCACCGTGGACGCCAATTGCTCCATCGATGCAGCGGTTTCCTCAAGCGAGGCCGCCTGCTGTTCGGTCCGGCTGGACAGGTCCGTGTTGCCCGCGGAAATCTCGCGCGAGCCCACGTTGATTTCATCCACGCCGCGGCGCACCGTCGACACCGTGCGGGCCAGGCTTTCCTGCATGCGCTTGACGGCCGCCATCAGTTGGCCGATCTCGTTGGACGAGTTGACGTCCACGCGCACCGTCAGGTCGCCGCCCGCGATCTTGTCGAAACTGTCGCCAAC
>NZ_LZZV01000009.1:0-135228 GCF_014170385.1 Delftia sp. UME58 | reverse complement strand
GGGCGGGCATCGCGCATGTCGCGCTGCTCGCGCGGGGCACGGTTTTCGCCGCCGCCCTGTTCGCGCCAGTCGCCACGCGGCTGGGAACGGTCCAGGTCCTCGGCACGGCCGAAACCGCTGCTGCGCGGGCGCTGGTCACGGGCGTCGTCGCGGGGTGCTGCACCGCGGGCATCGCCTCGCGGTGCCCCACCGCGGGCATCGCCGCGAGGGGGGGCATCACGGCGGTCGGAGCGCTCGTAGCGATCATTGCGGCCGCCACGGTCGCCGCCACGTTCATTGCGGTCGTTGCGGTCGTTGCGGTCACCGCGCGGGCCGCCGCGTGCGCCTGCGGATTTGCCCGCGCCACCCGAAGGGCGGCGGGCATCGCCAGCCGGCTCGGCCTGTGGCTTTTCGGGGCGGCGCAGCACAGGGCGCGCGGAGGGCGCTGCCGCCTCGTCGGCGCCGGGCCGGGACGGTTTGGAAGAAGTAGGGGATGACATTAGACCGCCATTGTCGCGCGGCAAGGCCCGCAGCGGCTGCGCCCTGCGGCCAATACGGGCATTGCGCTCGGCTATCGGGCGGCCTGCGGGCAGGCCGCCAGAGCCCCCTTGCCAGCCCCGCCGCCCGGCCCTGCGCCCAGGCGGGCTCGCCATGTTCCGCACCGCACATTCATGCCCCATGCAATGCGCCTGGCGGCCGACCCATCCCAATCGCTGTATCCGGCGCGATATGCACAACCGGATGAATCCTCAATGAAAAATCGACAAGAAGCGAATCAAATCGGCAAAACATCTTCAATCCGGCCGATTGGGATCTTCCAATGCACGGCATGAAATATGTAAAAAACTGTATTTTATTCAGGCGATTTCATTCATTGGCGATTGCAAATCAACCCATTGGGCTTGCCATTGCCCATACATCTCCCCATAGAATGGCGCCCGTCCAGAAACGGGGGGCTTTTTCGAGACAACAGCCCTTCGCGCAGCGCCTGCTGCGGTATCCAGACCATCCCGCCCGGACTCCCGCCTCATTCAACAAGGAAAACCATGAGCGATACACCCAACCTATCGAATTCCACTCCATTGAAAGAACAATTCAAGGCACTGCTTATCACCAAGCCGGACTTGACTGGAATCGAGTGGTCCGATATGGAGAGCGCCATCGGCCCGAATGCTGAAAAATACCGGCCACTGTGGGAGCGCATGGTCAGCGGGAAAAAGGGCTTTTTCGCATCCATGAGTCCCTGCTGGACCGCCATTCCCTTCATGGGAGTTTCCTGGGCCATTGCGCGCCGCGTCTACGCCTATGCCGTGGTGGCGTTCATCACCCTGTTGATCATCAATCTGCTGATGCCCGGCACGGGGGGCGCCGGGCGCGTGCTCGGCATCGCGGTGGCCATCTCGTTCACGGTCAAGCGCACCTACCTGCAATGGCTGGTCACGCGCATACAGCAGATCAACCAGAGGGGCCTGGTGGGCGCTGCGCGCGAAGAGGCGCTGCGCCAGATCGGCGGCCTGGACCAGAAGAACGGCTGGATCTCCTTCGGCGTGCTGCTGGCCATCGGCATCGTGCTGGCCGCCTTCTGAAGCGCCAGGCTCGCAGATCAGCGGTCCACGGGCAGCCGGTCGCACAGGGCCACCAACTGCGCCAGCTGGGGGCCCACATCCCGGATCAGCGTGCGGGCCGGCATGCGCAGGCCCGGCACGGCGCAGTTGAACAGCAGCCGGCGCGACCCGTAGCGGATGCGCGAGGCCGCCCCCACGGCGCACACGCCCAGGCCGGAGTCGCCCATGTTGACCGCGAAGCCCCGGGCGGCATAGTGCGCCAGGCTTTCGCTGGCGTTGTCCATGCAGCGCGCGTATTCCTCGGGCCGCTGGCTGCGCACGCGGTCCAGGAAGCGCTGCAGTTCCCCGGCATCGAGCTGGGCCAGCCCTGCCCGGCCCATGGCCGTTTCCAGCACGCCGCGCACGGCGCCCACGCCGGGTCGCTTGAGCGTGCCGCCCTCCCAGGCGCAGGTATCCAGGTAGACCACATCCAGGTCCATGACCACGCCCACCGACACCGCCCCCTTCACACGGTCGGCCAGCGCCTGCATGGGCAGGCGCAGCGGGCCGAGCAAGGGCGTATTGATCACATAGGGGTAGCCCAGGGCGACGGCGGCCGGGCCGACGAAGTAGCGGTCCAGCCGCTCGTCATGGTCCAGGTAGCCCATGGTCTGCAGGCTGCGGCACAGCCTGGACACGGTGGGGCGCGGCAGGCCCAGGCGGCGGGCCAGTTCGCTGTTGGCATGCGGGCGCGGGTCGCTGACGAAGCACTGGAGAATCATCAGCCCCTTGGCCAGCGTGCCCGCGAAATACGGGTCCTGCTCGCGGATGCGGCAGACATCCTGCGAGTCCCTGGGCTGGTGGGCAATGGGGGTGTGGGGCACGTGGCGATTGTGCGGACCACGGCCGCAAAGCCGCAACTGCATTTCAATATTTGAAACTGCATTGCAGCCCTGTCGCCCGCGCTTCCTACAGTGCGGCCCATGAGCCAAGCCCCCACCCCCCATCCCGCCGACGCCCGCCTGCAGGCGTTGATTGCAGACATCCGCCATTTCGTGCGCCACCGCTGGCATCCGCTCGAAGAGCAGATCGAGCGCGACGACAGCATTCCGCCCGCCGTGGTCCAGGAGCTGCGCGACAAGGGCTATTTCGGCTGGAGCATTCCCCAGGCCTATGGCGGCCTGGGCCTGAGCACCGAGGAGCTGGTGCGCTGCGCCTTCGAGCTGTCCCAGGCCTCGGTGGCGCTGCGGGCCCGCGTGGGCACCAACACCGGCATTGGCTCGGAAGCCCTGGTGGCCGACGGCACCGAGGCGCAAAAGCAGCGCTGGCTGCCGCGCATGGCGCGCGGCGAGCTCACGGGCTGCCTGGCGCTGACCGAGCCGGACGCGGGCTCGGAGGCGAGCAACATCCAGACCACGGCGCACCGCGAGGGCGACCACTATGTGCTCAACGGCAGCAAGCGCTTCATCACCAATGCGCCGCTGGCCGATGTGTTCACCGTCATCGCCCGCACCGGCGAAGGCAGCACGGGCAGCGAGGGGCTGACGGCCTTCTTCGTGGAACGCTCGCCGGGCCTGGTGACGGGCCAGCCCTATCGCAAGATGGGCCAGGCCGGCTCCCCCGTGTCGGACGTGCATTTCCAGGACTGCCGCGTGCCGGCCGACCAGATCATCGGCGGGCGCGAGGGCCAGGGCTTCAGGACCGTGATGAAGGTGCTCAACAAGCAGCGCCTGCACCTGGCCGCGCTGTGCACGGGGCCGGCGATACGCATGCTGGACCTGGCGCTGGCCCATGTGCGCCAGCGCGAGCAGTTCGGCCAGCCGGTGGCGAACTTCCAGCTGGTGCAGGCCATGCTGGCCGACAGCCGCACCGAGATCTTCGCGGCGCAATCCATGATCCTGGAGGCCGCCCGCGCCCGCGACCGGGGCGAGGACGTGGCGCTGTCCGCCTCCATGTGCAAGTACTTCGCCTCCGAGATGTGCGGCCGCGTGGCCGACCGCGCCGTGCAGATGTTCGGCGGCGCGGGCTATGTGGCCGACTTCAGCCCCATCGAGCGCTACTTCCGCGACGTGCGCCTGTTCCGCCTCTACGAAGGCACCAGCCAGATCCACCAGCTCAACATCGCCAAGCTCATGCTGCGCGAGAGCGCCTGACACCGGAGGCCCCATGACATCCCCCCTCACCAAGAAGCACCTGGCCACCCTGGGCCTGCTGGCTGCACTGTGCGCCTGCGCGCAGGCGGCCCAGGCGGCCCAGGCGGCTTTTCCCGATCGGCCCGTGCGCGTGATCGTTCCCTTCCCCGCAGGCGGCAGCACCGACCTCGTCGCCCGTGCCCTTTCTGTGGAACTGGGCAAGGCCCTGGGACAGCCCGTGGTGGTGGAGAACAGGCCCGGCGCAGGCAGCCTCGTCGGCTCGGAACTCGTTGCGCGCGCCGCGCCCGACGGCTACACCCTGCTCATGGCGGGCCTGAGCAATGTCTTCCTGCCCCATGTGCACGCCAACCTCAAGTGGAATCCGCTGACCGACTACGAGTACATCGGGCTGGTGGCGGACCTGCCCAACGTCATCGCCGTCAACGCAAAGACGCCCTACCGCACGCTGGCCGAACTGGTGGCGGCCGACAAGGCCAGGCCCGGCACGCTGTCCTTCGGCTCGGCCGGCACGGCCACGCCCTCGCACCTGGTCTGCGAGATGGTCAACCACCGGCTCGGCACGAAGATGCAGCACCTGCCCTACAAGGGCAACGCCCCGGCCGTCAACGACCTCATGGCCGGCCACATCCCGGTGATGTGCAACAACCTGGGCGGCACCCTGCCCTACATGCAGGGCGGGCAGATCCGCATCCTGGCGCAGACCGGCAAGAGCCGCTCGCCCGCAGCGCCCGACATTCCCACCTTTGCCGAGCTGGGCGTGGCCGGGCTGGACACCGGCCTGTGGGTGGGCCTGGCCGCGCCCAAGGGCACGCCGCAGCAGACCGTGGCCACGCTCAACCAGGCGCTGGCCAAGGCCATGGCCTTGCCCGAGACACGCGACAAGCTGGCGCGCCTGGGTGCCACGCCGCTGCCCACGCAGGCGGTGGACTTCCACAAGCGCGTGGCCGAAGACCGCCGCGCCTGGGAGCCCGTGCTGAAGAACGTGGACCTGAAAGGCAACTGATGCAGCGCCAAGGCTATCCGCTGGAGGGTGTGCGCATCCTCGACATGGCCACGGTGCTGGCCGCCCCCTTCTCGGCCACGCTGTGCGGCGACCTGGGCGCCGATGTCGTCAAGCTGGAGCTGCCTGGCGGCGGCGACACGCTGCGCAGCCTGGCCCCCGTGCACGACGGCCACGCCGTGTTCTGGAAAACCGCCAACCGGGGCAAGCAGGGCATCTCGCTGGACGTGCGCAAGGCCGAGGGCCGCATGCTGTTCCTGCGGCTGATCGAGGATTTCGACGTGCTCGTGGAGAACTTCCGCACCGGCACGCTGGACCGCTGGGGGCTGGACCTGGCCACCTTGCATGCCCGCAACCCGCGCCTCATCGTGCTGCGCCTGACGGGCTTCGGCCAGACCGGCCCCTATGCGCGCCGGCCAGGCTTTGCGCGCATCTTCGAGGCCATGAGCGGCTTCGCCCACCTCACGGGCGAGGCGGGCGGCCCGCCCCAGCACATGAACTACCCGCTGGGCGATGCCGTGGCCGGGCTGTTCGGCGCCTTCTCCATCGCGGCCGCACTGGCCGAGCGCAACGCGCAGCCGCCCGGCGAACGGCGCGGCGTGGAGATCGACCTGTCGGCCACCGAAGCCATGCTGCGCCTGCTGGACCCGCTGGCGGCCGAATTCCAGCTGTGCGGACAGGCACGCAGCCGCACGGGATCGTGCGCGGGCTACACGGCGCCCTCCAACGTCTACCGCACGCGCGACGGCGCCTGGCTCACCGTGGTCGCCACGGGCGATGCCATCTTCAAGCGCCTGTGCCAGGCCATGGACCGCGCCGACCTGGCCGCCGACCCGCGCTTTGCGGACAACGCCGCGCGCATCCGCCACCTGCAGGCACTGGATGCGCAGATCGTGCAATGGTGCGCAGCCCTGGACTGCGGCCAGGCCATGGCCGCCCTGGCCGCGCACGACATTCCGTTCAGCAAGGTCTGCTCGGCCGGGGACGCGCTGCAGGACCCGCATTTCGCGGAACGCGGCAGCTTCATCACCCTGCCCGACCCCGACCTGGGCCTCCTCGCCGCCCCCGCGCCCGTGCCCCGCTTCACGGGCCGCCAGGCCCCTTCGCCACGCAGCGGCCCGGCCACCGGCCAGGACAATGCACGCATCTATGCGGCGCTGGGGCTGGATGCGCAGCAGCAGGAGAGGCTGCGGCGCGAAGGCGTGATATGAAGGCGTGCAGTGCTGGCGTCAGATGACCAGCCGTGCGGCCAGCAGGTCAGCCTGCTCAGCGAACTTGCGGGGATGGGACGTGCGTAGCTGCGCCAGGTTCTGCACCTTCCATCGCACGCCGGGCAGGTGTTCGAGATGGGCGATGTCCAGCTCCGGCCAATCGGGGACTCCTGCGGCCAGCGACAGCAAAAAGCGCCGTTCACTGGCATCCAGCCCTTGCTGAAGCTCCCGCAGCAACCGCTCGCGTGCTGCGAGCAGAGATTGCAGCGGCACAGGCTCGGCCGTCATGCCCCGGAAGTTGTTCTCGAAATCGTGCCGGACATCACGCAAGGGAGGAAACAGCACTTCGTGCAAAGGTCGGTTGCTGCAGGCCAGATAGACCACGAAGGCGCGCCGGATGCCTGAGGTCATGCCGCCGTGCGCGAACAGCTGCATCACATCGAACAGATCACGCGGGTGCTGCCGATCCAGGGCGGCCACGAGCTTGCCGCCGTACAAGTCCTCTGCGGAGACCACGGGAATCTCCAGGTCAGCCATCAGCACATCGCGCGCAGTTGGCGTGAGCGAGGCCTGCCGCACCGGCAGCACCGTGCCCCGCATGACATAGTTCACTTCGATCTTGACCTGCACGGGACCACGGCGCACCAGCAGCTTGGTCTGGCCCGCTGCAGCCACCGGCGCATGGGTCTGAAAGCCCCGCTTCGTCAGACGTTCTGCCGCTTGCCGGATGGCCTGATTGATCCGCAGCAGCGCCTCATCACGTGACGGCCTGTGGTCGGGAAACACCAGATCCAGATCAACGGACAGACGCGGCATATCGCGCACGAACAGGTTGATCGCGGTTCCGCCCTTCAGCGCGAACGTGTCATCCACAAACACCAGCGGCGCGACCTGTGTCAACAGGCGCGCAGTGTCGAGATAGGTCTGGTTCATGGCTTGAGCACCAACAGGCCCTCGGCCGACCGGGACACCCAGGGCCTGTCGCTTCCCGTCGGCAGCGAGGCCGTCTCCAGCCTGGCGGCCCAGGGCAGCGCCCCCTCGCGCCCGAGTTGAAGGCACAGGCGCACGGTCTTGACGCTGGTGCAGCGCTGCAGAAGTTCACGCAGCACATCAGCGCGCAGGCTGTACGCGCTTTCCACCAGCTCCCTGGCTTCCTGCAGCGGCTGGCGCACGCCCACATCGCTCAGAAGCTCCAGCAGCGCACGCTCCGGCGCCGAGACCTGGGCGGCACCGCTGCGTTTCTCGAACGGCCCCACGTGCAGCAAATCGCCGGGTTGTTCATCGAACAGCCGTTTGCGATGGTATTCGGCAGGGAACCGCTCCGTGAACCATGGCGGCAACTGCCCGGCGGCCCAGCCATACAGCTGCAGCACCGGCTGCTGCGCCACATACTGGCGCATGCCGTACCAGTCCAGCGCCGACTTGCCCCCCACATGCAGGCCCTCCAGGCGGCGCTGCAGCACGCCCAGGCTCGGATGCAGGGCCAGGCTGTCGTTGGGCCGGCAGAAGACCCCCCGCATCAGGCGCTTCAGCCAGCCCGCGCGCACGTAATGGACAGCCAGGTCTGCGGAGATGCCCAGCCCTGCCAGATCCTGCGAGGTGATGGGCGTGCCCGCAGGCAGCTGCGTGTAGAGCGCGTTTAATTTGCTTGCCCCGGTCGTAGTCATGCTGCGATTCAAGCACTTATTCCAAACACGGACAAGTTTGGTATTTTTCTGATAATCGTAGTTTGGCTACGATTTTCAATACTTTTCAAAATTCCGTGGTGGCATGCATCGGTGCTGGTCCATGCCGATGGGTACGGCGCCAAAGCGGACGCCGCTCATGCTCAAGCCGCCCGCCGCGCCGCCGCAAACAGCCCGCTGCGCAGCGCTTCCAGGTCGAGCACGCGCAGGCCGCCGTACTCCACGACGATGGCGTTTTCGCGCTGCAGCACGGACAGCGCCTCGTTGACGCGCTGGCGCGACAGGCCGACCAGGTAGGCCAGTTCCTGCTGGGTGATGCGCAGCACATCGCCCACGCCCGGGTACAGCAGCGGGTGAAAGAGCGCGGCCAGGCTGCGGGCCACGCGCAGGTCGGGGTTGGTGAGGCGGTCGATTTCGCGGGCCGAGATGAATTGGCCCAGGCGCTCGTTGAGCTGGCTCATGACGAAGCGATTGAAGCCGATGGAGTGGTCCAGCAGCCAGTGGAAGGTTTCTATGGGCAGGCCACCGACCACGCTGCGGCGTATGGCCTGCACGTTGTAGCGATAGGGCTCGCGCTTGACGGCCGTGCCCTCGCCGAACCAGCCGCCCGGGGGCAGGCCGGCCAGGGTCATGCTGGCGCCATCGGCGCCGTCGGTATTCATCTTGAGCAGGCCTTCGACCACGCCGAACCAGTAGGTGGGTGCGCGGCCGGTGCGGCAGACATAGTCGCCGGGCTGGGCGTCGCCGACGACCAGCGCCTTCTGGGCCCGTTCGCGCTCGGCGGGCTGGAGTACGGCGAGCCAGGGAATGCCTTCGAGTTCCTCGGGCCGGGGCGCGCGGCGGCGCTGGTGCAGTGACAGTTCTTGGCTCATGGAGTCGCGGCGAGGGTGCGCGGATCAATCATCAAAACCACCCAAGCATTGCCCGAGGCCGGGGGCTGGCGTGAGCGGGATTTCCAGAAGGACCGCCGCACGCGCACATTCGCGGATGCGCAAGCCCCCAAACGGGCCATGAGACCGTTTTGGCACCTTTTGTTACGGCGCGTTTTCCCGATGATGAGTTTCCCGCAGATTGTCGTCAAACAGACACCACGGCGTCAAAGCCAGTCCTAGGATGCAGTCCAAGCCGGTAGGTCAAAGCCTGGGCATCTGCACCATGCGGCCACCATTCACGAACATCCAAGGACATGGAATGACGACCACGTTCCCGCATCTGCTGCTCCAGCATGCCGCCCAGCGCCCCCAGGCGCCGGCGCTGCGCGAGAAGGAATACGGCATCTGGCAGACCTGGAGCTGGAGCGAGGCCGCCGAGACCGTGCGCCATATGGCCTGCGGCCTGGCGGCCCTGGGCCTGGCACGCGGCCAGAATCTGGCCTTCATCAGCGACAACCGGCCCCATGTCTACATGGGCTTCATTGCCGTGCAGGCGCGCGGCGGCGTTCCGATCCCGCTGTACCAGGATGCCGTGGCCGCCGAGATGCGCTTTGTCATCGAGGACGCCGAGATCGACTTCGCCTTTGCCGAGAACCAGGAGCAGGTGGACAAGCTGCTGGAGGTGCGCGAGAGCGTCTCCGGCCTCGGCCACATCATCTATGACGACCCGCGCGGCCTGCGCCACTACGACCAGCCGGGGCTGATCAGCACCGAGGCGCTGCTGCAAAAGGGCCGGGAATGGGATGCCGCACACCCGGGCGCCTGGGATGCGATGCTGGCCGCGCTGTCGCCCGACGATGTCTCGGTCATCCTCTATACCTCGGGCACGACGGGCAAGCCCAAGGGCGTGTGCCAGACGCACCGCAGCTTTGGCGAGTCGGCACGCGGCGGCGTGCAGGTGGACCGCCTGGGACCCGGCGACAACGTGATCTCCTACCTGCCCCCGGCCTGGGTGGGCGACCATCTGTTTTCCTTCGCGCAGTGGCTGGTGGCGGGGTTCACCATCAACTGCCCGGAGTCGGCCTCGACCGTGTCCATCGACCTGCGCGAGATCGGCCCCAGCTACTACTTCGCGCCACCGCGCATCTTCGAGGGCATGCTGACCTCGGTGTCCATCCGCATGGAGGACGCCGCGCCCTTCAAGCAATGGATGTACGGCCGCGCCATGGCCGTGGCGCGCCGCGTGGGCTCGGACATCCTGGACGGCAAGACGGTGGGCACGCTGGACCGCCTGAAGTACGCGCTGGGCGACCTGTGCATCTACGGGCCGCTGCGCAACGCCATGGGCCTGTCGCGCATCCGCGTGGCCTACACGGCGGGTGCGGCCATCGGGCCCGAGCTGTTCCGCTTCTTCCGCTCCATCGGCATCAACCTCAAGCAGCTCTACGGCCAGACCGAGACCTGCGCCTATGTGTGCATACAGCGCGACGGCCAGGTGGAATTGAGCAGCGTGGGCCAGGCCGCACCGGGCATCGAGCTGAAGATCGCCGACAACGGCGAGGTGCTGCTCAAGGGCGTGTCCGTGCTCAAGGAGTACTACAAGCGCCCCGACGCCACGGCCGAGGTGGTGGATGCCGAGGGCTGGTTCCACACGGGCGATGCCGGCGTGATCGATGCCAGCGGGCAGCTGCGCATCATCGACCGCGCCAAGGACGTGGGCAAGACCAGCCGGGGCGCCATGTTCGCGCCCAACTACATCGAGAACAAGCTCAAGTTCTTCCCCCAGATCAAGGAGGCGGTGTGCTTCGGCCACGGCCGCGACCAGGTCTGCGCCTTCATCAACATCGACTACGAGGCCGTGGGCAACTGGGCCGAGCGCCAGGGCCTGCCCTATGGCGGCTACGTGGACCTGGCCTCCAAGGCCAAGGTGCTGGAGATGGTGGCCGACTGCGTGGCCCAGGTGAACGCCGACCTGGCCGCCGAGGCCGGCATGGCCGACACGCAGGTGGCGCGCTTCCTGGTGCTGCACAAGGAGCTGGACCCCGACGACGACGAGCTGACCCGCACGCGCAAGGTGCGCCGCGGCTTCATTGCCGACAAGTACGGCGTGCTGGTCGATGCGCTGTACACGGGCAAGCGCGAGCAGTTCATCGAGACCCAGGTCAAGTTCGAGGACGGCCGCACCGGCAGCGTCAGCGCCACGCTGTCCATCATCGATGCCAAAACCCATTCGGTGGCTGCCACCGCCAGGGCCTGACCGGAGCCGCTGACATGACCCACAAGAAGATCGGCGATGTCATCCTCGACATCAAGAACATCAGCCTGCGCTTTGGCGGGGTGAAGGCGCTGACGGACATTTCGTTCGATGTGCGCGAGCACGAGATCCGCTCCATCATCGGCCCCAACGGCGCGGGCAAGAGCTCCATGCTCAACTGCATCAACGGCGTGTACACGCCGTCCGAGGGCTCGATCACCTTCCGGGGCAAGACCTTCAGCCACATGAACAGCCGCCAGGTGGCCGAGATGGGCGTGGCGCGCACCTTCCAGAACCTGGCACTGTTCAAGGGCATGAGCGTGATCGACAACATCATGACCGGCCGCAACCTGCAGATCAAAAGCGGCATCCTGATGCAGGCCCTGCGCCTGGGCCCGGCCCAGCGCGAGGAGATCCGCCACCGCGAGTTCGTCGAGCACATCATCGACTTCCTGGAGATCCAGGCCTACCGCAAGACGCCCGTGGGCCAGCTGCCCTACGGCCTGCAAAAGCGCGTGGACCTGGGCCGCGCCCTGGCCATGGAGCCGCAGGTGCTGCTGCTGGACGAGCCCATGGCCGGCATGAACGTGGAGGAAAAGCAGGACATGTGCCGCTTCATCCTCGATGTCAACGACGAGTTCGGCTCCACCATCGTGCTGATCGAGCACGACATGGGCGTGGTCATGGACATCAGCGACCGCGTCGTGGTGCTGGACTACGGCAAGAAGATCGGCGACGGCGCGCCCGACGAGGTGCGCCAGAACGAAGATGTGATCCGCGCTTACCTTGGCACGAGCCACTGAGGGGACAGACATGGGATTTTTTCTGGAAACCTTGTTCGGCGGCCTCATGGTGGGCACGCTGTACGCACTGATCGCCATCGGCTTCGTGCTGATCTTCAAGGCCTCGGGCGTGTTCAACTTCGCCCAGGGCGCGATGGTGCTGTTCTCGGCCCTGGCCATGGCGCGCTTTTCCGAGTGGATCCCGAAGTGGATCGGCATGGAGCCTGGCTGGCTCACCAACCTGCTGGCCATCTGCGTGTCGCTGGCCATCATGGTGGTCGTGGCCTGGGTGATCGAGCGGCTGGCGCTGCGCCACCTGGTCAACCAGGAGCCCATCACGCTCTTGATGGCCACGCTGGGCATCGCCTACCTGCTGGACGGACTGGGCCCGATGATCTTCGGCAGCGCCGTCTACAGCATCAACGTGGGCATGCCCAAGGATCCCATGTTCATCCTCGACGGCCTGTTCGAGGGCGGCGTGCTGCTGAGCCAGGAAGACCTGTACGCAGCCTGCATCGCCGCGCTGCTGGTGGCCGCGCTCAGCGTGTTCTTCCAGAAGACCAAGACCGGCCGCGCGCTGCGCGCCGTGGCCGATGATCACCAGGCGGCCCAGTCCATCGGCATTCCGCTGTCGCGCATCTGGGTCATCGTCTGGTCGGTGGCCGGCGGCGTAGCCCTGGTGGTGGGCATCATCTGGGGCTCCAAGCTGGGCGTGCAGTACTCGCTGTCCCTGGTGGCCCTGAAGGCCCTGCCCGTGGTGATCCTGGGCGGCCTGACCTCGCTGCCCGGCGCCATCATCGGCGGCCTGATCATCGGCGTGGGCGAGAAGCTCTCCGAGGTCTACCTGGGCCCCATGGTCGGCGGCGGCATCGAGACCTGGTTCGCCTACGGCCTGGCCCTGTGCTTCCTGCTCGTGCGGCCCCAGGGGCTGTTCGGCGACAAGATCATCGACCGCGTCTGAGACCGTATACGGAGAACTTGCACCATGTTTTATCGTGAAAACGGTCAATTCAAGACGACCTACGCATCCGACCAGCAGATCTTCGGCGTCGCCCAGGACCGCTGGGCCATCGTGGCGCTGCTGGCCGTCGCCTTCCTGGTGATTCCCTTCAGCGTCAGCGACTACACCTTCCAGGCCGTGCTGATCCCCTTCCTGATCATGTCGCTGGCGGCGCTGGGGCTGAACATCCTGGTCGGCTACTGCGGCCAGATCTCGCTGGGCACCGGCGCCTTCATGGCCGTGGGCGCCTATGCGGCCTACAACCTGCAGGTGCGCTTCGAGGGCATGCCGCTGCTGGTGGCCCTGATCGGCGGCGGCGTGCTGGCCATGGTCTTCGGCGTGATCTTCGGCCTGCCCAGCCTGCGCATCCGCGGCCTGTACCTGGCCGTGGCCACGCTGGCGGCGCAATTCTTCGTGGACTGGCTGGCAAGCCGCGCGGCCTGGGTGACGAACAACTCTTCCTCGGGCTCGGTCAGCGCTGGCCCGCTGTCCATCATGGGCTGGCAGATCGACACGCCCATGGAAAAGTACCTGCTGTGCCTGGGCATCCTGTGCGTGCTGGGACTGGCCGCCAAGAACCTGGTGCGCAGCGCCATCGGCCGCGAGTGGATGGCCATGCGCGACATGGACGTGGCCGCCAGCGTGATCGGCATCCGCCCGACCTACGCCAAGCTCAGCGCCTTTGCCGTGAGCAGCTTCATCGTCGGCGTGGCCGGCGCGCTGTGGGGCTTCGTGCACCTGGGCGCCTGGGAGCCGGCGGCCTTCAGCCTGGACCGCTCGCTGCAGCTGCTGTTCATGATCATCATCGGCGGCCTGGGCTCGGTGGTGGGCAGCATCTTCGGCGCGGCCTTCTTCGTGCTGCTGCCGCTGCTGCTCACCCAGGTGCCGCACTGGATGGGCCTGCCGCTGTCCACGGCCACGGCGACCTACCTGGAGCACATGATCTTCGGTGCGCTGATCGTGTTCTTCCTGATCGTGGAGCCGCATGGCCTGGCAAAACTGTGGGCCACAGCCCGCCAGAAGCTGCGCGTCTGGCCCTTCCCGCATTGATATGACACCCCCTGAGTCGCTTCGCGCCTTCCCCCTCTCTACTCGCTACGCGAGGGAGGGGGACGACACCCTCGGTGCGGGGCGGCCCTTCCTCGGTGTCCCTGACCTGGGGCTCGCCAGTTCCACAGATGGCGCCAGGAAACATGGAATGTTTGATTCTGATCGAGACAGGGCGCCACAGAGTGCCGGATAACCGGGGAATCTTCCCCAGCCAACTAGGAGACAACGTCATGATGTTCAAGAAAGTCGCCATCGCCGCCGCCACGGTCGCTGCTGGAATCGGCGCTCTCGTGGCCGCCCCCGCCGCACAGGCCCAGGACCAGTTCGTGCCGCTGCTGGTCTACCGCACGGGCCAGTTCGCGCCGCTGGGCATTCCATGGGCGGATGGCAAGCAGGACTACATCAAGCTGGTCAACGCCAAGGGCGGCATCAATGGCGTGAAGATCGCCTACGAGGAATGCGAGACGGCCTACGACACGGCCAAGGGCGTGGAATGCTATGAGCGCCTGAAGGGCAAGGGCGGCGGCGCGGCCGGGTTCGATCCGCAGTCCACCGGCATCACCTTCGCCGTGACGGACAAGGCGCCCGGCGACAAGATGCCCATCATCACCACGGGCTATGGCCTGTCGCAGTCGGCCGACGGCAAGGTGTTCGAGTGGAACTTCCCGCTGCTGGGCAACTACTGGACCGCGGCCGATTCCATCGTGCAGGACATCCTGAAGAAGGAAAAGGGCAGCCTCAAGGGCAAGAAGATCGCCCTGGTCTACCACGACTCTCCCTATGGCAAGGAACCCATTCCGCTGCTGCAAAAGCGCGCTGCCAAGGAAGGCTTCGAGCTGACCCTGCTGCCCGTGACGGCGCCCGGCGTGGAGCAGAAGTCCACCTGGCTGCAGATCCGCCAGCAGCGCCCCGACTACGTGCTGCTGTGGTCGGCCGGCGTGATGACGCCCACGGCCGTGCGCGAGGCGCAGGCCACGGGCTACCCGCGCGAGAAGATGTACGCCATCTGGTGGGCCGGCTCGGACCATGACGTCAAGGACATCGGCGCCGGCGCCAAGGGCTACAACACCGTGACCATCCACAACACGGCCGAGCACGACAAGGTGCACGACGAGGTCAAGTCCATGGTCTACGACAAGGGCCAGGGCACGGCCACCGACGCCAAGGAACTGGGCGCCATGGCCCACACACGCGGCATGGTGATCTCCATGCTGCAGGTGGAGGCCATCCGCACGGCGCAGGAAAAATACGGCAAGGGCAAGGTCATGACCTCCGAGCAGGTGCGCTGGGGCCTGGAGAACCTGAACCTCACGCAGGAGCGCCTCAACGAGCTGGGCTTCGGCAAGATCATCCGCCCCGTCAAGACCAGCTGCGACAACCACCTGGGCACCGACTGGTCGCGCATCGCGCAGTGGGACGGCGCCAAGTGGAAGGTGGTCTCCGACTGGTACCAGGCCGACAAATCCATGGTCGAGCCGCTGGTCAAGGAGTACGCGGACAAGTACGCCAAGGAAAAGAACGTAAAAGCTAGAACTTGCACCCCCTGAGGCGCTTGCGCGCCTTCCCCCTCTCTACCCGCTTCGCGGGGGAGGGGGACGACACCCTCGGTGCGGGGCGGCCCTTCCTCGGTGTCCCTGAGTTGGGGCATTCCCCGCGCAGAGATGCTTCGAGAGTTGCGGCCACCGCACTCCGCTTTCGTATCAACGCCCATGGACGACGCCATGACCACCGCATCCACCTCCGCCCCGGCCGCCAGCGATCCGCTGCTCGTGGTCAATGGCATCGAAGTCATCTACAACCATGTGATCCTGGTGCTCAAGGGCGTTTCGCTCCAGGTGCCGCGCGAGAGCATCGTGGCCATCCTGGGCGGCAACGGCGCGGGCAAGACCACGACGCTGCGCGCCATCTCCAACCTGCTCAAGGGCGAGCGTGGCGAGGTGACCAAGGGCACGATCGAGCTGGAGGGCGAGCGCATCGAAAGCCTCACGCCCTCCGAGCTGGTGCAGCGCGGCGTGGTCCAGGTCATGGAGGGGCGGCACTGCTTCGCCCACCTGACCATCGAGGAAAACCTCATGACCGGCAGCTACACGCGCACCGACAAGGGCGAGATCGCGGCCAACCTCGAGAAGGTCTACAACTACTTTCCGCGCCTGAAGACGCGCCGCACCTCGCAGGCCGCCTACACCTCGGGCGGCGAGCAGCAGATGTGCGCCATCGGCCGCGCGCTGATGGCCAATCCGCGCATGGTGCTCCTGGACGAACCCTCGATGGGCCTGGCGCCGCAGATCGTCGAGGAGGTGTTCAACATCGTCCGCGACCTCAACAGCAAGGAAAAGGTCACCTTCCTGCTGGCCGAGCAGAACACCAACATGGCACTCAAATACTCGGACTACGGCTACATCATGGAAAGCGGCCGCATCGTCATGGACGGCGCGGCCTCGGACCTGGCCAGCAACGAGGACGTCAAGGAGTTCTACCTGGGCGTGGGCGGCGGCGAGCGCAAGAGTTTCAAGGACGTGAAAAGCTACAAGCGCAGAAAACGCTGGCTTGCATGAATACCCCCTGAGTCGCTTCGCGCCTTCCCCCTGAAAGGGGGACGACACCCTCGGTGCGGGGCGGCCCTTCCTCGGTGTCCCTGGGGTTGGGCCGCGCCGGTTTCGCGGGCAAGGGGCGGCACAAGGATTGTTGGAATCTTTCTTTCACCGCTGGCCGAACTCCATCTGCCCTTTTCCATCTACAGGACTAGCCATGAGTGCCTTCTACGACGCGCTGGAGACGCGCACCCCCGACGAACGCGAAGCGGCGCTGCTGGCCGCCCTGCCCGGGCAGATCGCCCATGCGCAGCGACACTCTGCCGCCTTCGCCCGGATCCTGGCCGGCGTCGATGCCGCGCAGATCAACAGCCGCGAGGCCCTGGCCCGGCTGCCGGTGACGCGCAAGTACGAACTGCTGCAGCGCCAGGCCGAGCAGCGGCCCGCGCAGATCTTCGGCGGCTTCAACGCCATCGGCCTGGGCCAGCCCATGCCGCGCCTGTTCTGCAGCCCCGGCCCCATCTACGAACCCGAAAGCCGCCGTCCCGACTACTGGCGCATGGCGCGCGCGCTGCATGCCTCGGGCTTTAGGCCCGGCGAGCTGGTGCACAACTGCTTCAGCTACCACTTCGTGCCCGCAGGCTCGATGATGGAAAGCGGCGCCCATGCGCTGGGCTGCACGGTGTTCGCAGGCGGCACGGGGCAGACCGAGCAGCAGGTGCAGGCCATGGCCGACCTGCGGCCCGCCGGCTACGTGGGCACGCCCAGCTTCCTCAAGATCATTGTGGAAAAGTCCCTGGAGATGGGCCTGCCCATCCCCTCCGTGACCAAGGCCATGGTCTCGGGCGAGGCCTTCCCGCCCTCGCTGCGCGACTGGCTGGCCGAGCGCGGCATTGCCGGCTACCAGTGCTACGCCACGGCCGACCTGGGCCTGATCGCCTACGAGACCGAGGCCCGCGAAGGCCTGGTGCTGGACGAGCAGGTCATCGTCGAGATCGTGCGCCCCGGCACGGGCGACCCGGTGGCCCCCGGCGAGGTGGGCGAGCTGGTGATCACCACGTTCAACCCCGACTACCCGCTGATCCGGTTCGGCACGGGAGACCTCTCTGCCGTACTGCCCGGCCAGTGCCCCACGGGCCGCACCAATGCGCGCATCAAGGGCTGGATGGGACGCGCCGACCAGACCACCAAGGTGCGCGGCATGTTCGTGCACCCGGGTCAGATTGCCGACGTCGTGCGCCGCTTCCCCCAGGTGGAGCGCGCGCGGCTGGTGGTCACGGGCGAGATGGCCAATGACCAGATGCAACTGCTGGTCGAAACCCGCGAAACCTCGCCGGGTCTGGCCCAGCAACTGTCCGATGCCGTGCGCGAAGTCACCAAGCTGCGCGGCGATGTGCAGATGGTGCTGCCGGGCACCCTGCCCAATGATGGCAAGGTGATCGAGGATGCGAGGTCGTACAAGTAGCCACCGAGTCGCGGGGGACGGCGGCCTCGCCGCCGCGCAGCCTGCTGCAAGCCCTTAAAACATGACGCCTGTCAAGGCCCCAAGGGTTTGCACTAGATCAATGGCAAGGGAATCTGCTGCGGCGCAATAGAAACAATTCTTAAAATCCGTCTCCTCGTGCATTCGGTTTCTTTTGCGCGTTTGCCCTCGAAGGCAAATGCGCAACGCCCCCTATCATTTGCACGCTATTTACTTGGAGACACTATGAAAGCATTGTTCAAGATCGCAGCCATTGCGCTGGCAGCCGGTGCAGCCATTGGCGCCCACGCGCAGGACTATCCTGCCGCAGGCAAGACGATCACCCTCATCGTGCCGTTCACCGCAGGCGGCCCGACCGACAAGGTGGCCCGCGATCTGGCCGAGTCCATGCGCAAGCATCTGAACAATGCCACCATCGTGGTGGACAACGCCGACGGCGCCGGCAGCACCATCGGCACGGCCAAGGCCGCGCGTGCCCGTCCTGACGGCTACACGCTGCTGATCAACCACATCGGCATGTCCACGATCCCGTCGCTGTACCGCAAGCTGTCGTTCAACGTGCTCAACGACTTCGAGTACGCCGGCATCATCAACGATGTGCCCATGACCCTGATCGGCCGCCCCAGCCTGCCGGCCAAGAACTTCGCCGAAGTCAAGGACTGGATCGGCAAGAACCAGGGCAAGGTCAACCTGGCCAATGCCGGCATCGGCTCCGCCTCCCACCTGTGCGGCCTGATGCTGCAGGCAGCCATGAAGACCGAGATGACGCCCGTGCCCTACAAGGGCGCCGCGCCGGCCATCGCCGACCTGATCGGCAACCAGGTCGACCTGCTGTGCGACCAGACCACCAACACCACGGGCCAGATCACGGCCAAGAAGGTACAGGCCTATGCCGTGACCACGCCCAAGCGCCTGGTCATGCCTGCGCTGAAGGACCTGCCGACGCTGGCCGAAGTGGGCGTGCCCGACTTCCAGGTCACCATCTGGCACGGCCTGTACGCACCCAAGGGCACGCCGGCGGAGATCGTCAAGAAGGTCAACGAAGCCATGAAGGCCTCGCTCAAGGACCCCGAGTTCATCAAGCGCCAGGAAGCCCTGGGCGCCGTGATCGCCAGCGACGGCCGCATCGAGCCCGAAGGCCACAAGAAGTTCGTCCAGGCCGAGATCGAGAAGTGGGGTAAGGTCATCAAGGCAGCCGGCACCTACGCCGACTGATCCCGAGGACCACCACCGCGACGGATCGCCCGGTTGCAACCACGATCAAGCCCGGCTTCGGCCGGGCTTTTTCGTTGGCGGGAGCCGCGCGACGGCAGCGATGCAGGCTCAGGGCGCCGGCCCGCGCAGCGCCATCACGGCCTGCCAGCTGCCGCCGCGCTGGCTTGCGTTGTAGAGGTTGCTCTGCGTTTTGCCGGGACCTTCGTAGTAGCTGCCGCGCATCAGGCATTGCGATCCCGAGGCCGTGCAGTGCACAAGCTCGACGCCGAACATCAGCGCCGGCTGGCCGCTGGCCCGGTCCAGCACCTGCTCTCCGCCCTTGCCCACGTCGCAGCCCGACGCCGGCCGCACCAGGGACTGGCCGGTGAACAGGGCCAGCGTGCCCGCATCGGGGTCCAGCAGCGCCCAGCCCCGGCCACTGCCTATGCAGTAGGCGGCCGCCTTGGGGCCGAGGTTGGAGGCGTTGTCGATAAACAGCAGCGAATACACGGCAGCCGCCGCTCCCTGGGGCGCCTGCGGGCCGGCGGGCGCCTTGGGCCGGTCGGCGCAGGCGGCCAGCGCCAGCATGGCTGCCAGCGCGCCAAGCCAGGGCAGGAGTCGGGAATGGCGGAGGCGGAGGCGGTGCATGGAAGTCCTTTCTTGTGTCGCAATCTGTGCAGGCGTGTTTAGCACGGCGCGGCCTGTGGTCAGGCGGCGGCCGTGCCGTCCAGTTCGGTGCGATGCGCTTCAAACAGTTCTATGAGGTGGTCGGCCACGGCACGCACGCGCCGCGAATGGGCCAGGTCGGCATGCATGGCGAGCCAGATGGGCTGGTCCGCGCCCAGTTGCTGCGCCACGCAGACCAGCCCCGCCTGCCGCGCCAGGAAATGCGGCAGCACGGCCAGGCCCAGGCCCGCCTGGGCCGCGGCCAGCTGCGCGGACAGGGTATTGGTCTCCAGCCGGCAGGGCCGCCCGTGCAGGGCGCGTGCCATCCAGCGTGCGGCTGGCAGGTGGGCATGGCTGTCGTCCCAGCCGATGAAGGCATCGCCCTCGAACGGGTCCGAGCCGTGGGTGCCCGCGCTTCCGCTTCCGTTTCCGTTTCCGCCTGCGCGGCCTTGCACATGGCCGGCCGATCCGTACAGGCCGAAGCCCAGCGTCCCCAGGCGCCGTATCGTGAGGTGGCCAGCCTCGGGCTGGGTCATGCGCACGGCCAGGTCGGCGTCGCGCCGGTGCAGGTTAAGCGTCTGCACGCCGCTGACCAGCTGCACGCGCAGACCCGGGTGGCGGGCAAACAGATGGACCAGCGAGGGTGCGATCAGCGGGTTGGCCAGGTTCTCTGCCGTGGCCAGCCGCACCACGCCCGCGACCTGTGCCTGGGTTTGCGCGGCATCGCCCAGGGCCTGGGCCGCCTGCTCCAGCGCCTCGGCCGGGGCCAGCAGCGCCTGCCCATCGGCCGTGAGGCGGTAGCCGCTGTGGTGGCGGCTGAACAGGGGCATGGCCAGCGCGGATTCCAGCCGGTCCAGCCGGCGCGAGACCGTGGCCACGCCCAGCCCCAGCGCAGCCGAGGCGCCGCTCAGGCTGCCGGCGCGGGCAATGGCCAGGAAGATGCGGGCGTCGTCCCACTGCAATGAAGTGCTCCTTTGTTCCTTGGGAATGCTTTTTCGGAAATGCTTTCCGAAAACGGAAGATCAAAGCGCGATTTTCTCAGTAGGCAAGGCCGCTTCGGAAAACCATACTGGCCCCTTGTTTCAGCAAGAGGATATGCAATGCAACAACGCACACTTGGCCACGATCTGCAGGTATCCGCCCTGGGGCTGGGCTGCATGGGCATGAGCGAGTTCTATGGCCCGCGCGACGATGCCCTGGCGCTGCAGGCGCTGGACCATGCCCTGGAGTCCGGCATCGATTTCCTGGACACGGCCGATGTCTACGGGCCGCACCACAACGAGGAGCTGATCGGCCGCTTCCTGGCCGCGCGCCGCCCGCGCGTGAAGATTGCCACCAAGTTCGGCATCGTGCGCAAGGCCGGCGAGTACCGGCGCAGCATCGACAACAGCGCGCAGTACGCGCGGCAAAGCTGCGAGGACTCGCTGCGGCGCCTGGGCGTGGAGCGCATCGACCTGTACTACGTGCACCGCGTCGATGCCACGCGCCCCATCGAAGAGACCATGCAAGGCCTGGCACAGCTGGTGCAGGAAGGCAAGATCGCCCGCATCGGCCTGTGCGAGGTCAGCGCAGCCACGCTGCGGCGCGCCCATGCCGTGCACCCGGTGGCGGCGGTGCAGACCGAGTATTCGCTGTGGACGCGCGAGGTGGAGGACGAGGTGCTGCCCGCCTGCCGCGAGCTGGGCGTGGGGCTGGTGGCCTATTCGCCGCTGGGGCGCGGCTTTCTCACGGGACGCTTTCATGGCGGCACGGCCTTCGAGCAGGGCGATTTCCGCGCCAGCCTGCCGCGCTTTCAGCCGGGCAACATCGACACCAACCAGGCCCTGGTGGGCGCCGTATCGGCCCTGGCGCAGCGCAAGGGCAGCACGCCCGCGCAGATCGCCCTGGCCTGGCTGCTGGCCCAGGGGCCGGACGTGGTGCCCATCCCGGGCACCCGGCGCATCGCCCATCTGCAGGACAACCTGGGCGCGCTGTCCGTGGCACTGACCCCCGCCGAGCTGGACGAGCTGCGGCGCGCCAGCGACGAACTGCCCGTGGCCGGGCAGCGCTATACGGAGGAAGGCATGAAGGGCATCAACGCCTGACGGGACAGCGGGAGGCGCCGCTACCAGGTGACGTCGCTGTTCTCGGCGGCGCTGCGGCGCAGCATGTCGATCATGGGTGCAGCGCGCTGGCGCAGGCTGACGGCGTCGCGCGCGCCCGCTGCGGCGCTGTCCTGCTCGCCGTCCTGGGCCTGTTCTTCATGGCTGGCCTTGCGGCGGGCGTCGTCGTCGGCGACGGCGGCCTCCAGCGCCTCGATGGCGGCGGGAATCTGCTGCACCGTGATGATGCCGCTGGCGCCGGGCGTCTTGCCGACGATCTCCAGGACCTGGCGGCCGTTGGATTCGAGCATGATGACGTCGGCCGTGGCACGGGACTTGAACTTGTAGAGCATGGGCAATCCTTGTTAGCGGTACATGTACTCGCGGTTGAAAGCATAGCCCGATTGCGCGCCCACCAGGGGCCCGCTCTGCCGCAGCCCGTCAGGATGCGTGCACAGCATCTGGTGCAGGGCGATCCAGCCGCGCTCGAAGCCCATGGCGCAGCCGGCCAGGTAGAGCCGGTAGGCGCGCAGCACCTTGGCGGCATTGTCGGCTTCGGCATGCTGCGCCAGGATGCGCTGGGCCTCGGGCAGGCGCGCCTCCAGCGCGTCGGACCAGTTCCACAGCGTGCGCGCATAGTGGGGACGCAGGTTCTCCGTGTCCACCATCTCCAGCCCGCTGCGCGCCATGTCGTGCAGCACGCGGCTGACATGCAGCAGCTCGCCGCCCGGGAAGATGTAGCGGTCGATGAACTCGCCCATGCCCGCGCCCAGTTCGGTGTTGTCCACGCCACCGGCCGTGATGCCGTGGATCAGCGCCATGCCGCCCGGGCGCAGCAGACCGTGCACGGTCTGGAAGTACTCAGGCAACTGGGCCTGGCCCACATGCTCGAACATGCCCACCGAGCCGATCTTGTCGAAGGGCTGGCCGGGCGCCAGCGCGCGGTAGTCCAGCAATTGCATGTCCACCTTGCCCTGCAGGCCGCGCTCGGCGATCAGCTGCTGCACATGGCGGTGCTGGTTGCGCGAGAGCGTGATGCCCGTGGCCGTGACGCCATAGTGCTCGGCCGCCCACAGCAGCAGCGCGCCCCAGCCCGCGCCGATGTCCAGGAAGCGCTCGCCGGGCCGCAGGTCCAGCTTGCGGCAGATGTGGTCCAGCTTGGCCTCCTGGGCCTGTGCCAGCGTCATCTGCGGATCGCGGAAATAGGCGCAGGAATAGACACGGCGCGGGTCCAGCCACAGGCCGTAGAAGTCGTCGGAGATGTCGTAGTGGAACTGGATCTGCTGGGCATCGCGCGCCAGCGTGTGCGCGGCCATGGAACGCATGCGGGCCATGGCATGCACCCACCAGTGCGAAGTGCCGCGCACCGGATCGGACTGCAGCAGGCTGGCGGCCACCGTCATCACGTCGCGCATGCGGCCGTCGATGCGAACCAGCCCCTCCACAATGGCACTGCCCAGCGTGCCTATCTGCCCGGCCGCCAGGCTGGCCATGGCCGCCATGGTCTGGAAATGCAGCACCACCTGCGCGTCCGCAGGACCAGCACGCTGGCCCGAGGGCAGGACCACGGCCACGGGAACAGGGAGAGACGCCAGCCGCGCCTCGATGGAGCTCAGCACTTGTGTCATGGCGTTCATTTTTGACAGCAAGGCGCACTGCGTCAACCGCAGCCCGGGCTGTGCATGGCGGGGCATCGCGCCCCGCCGGTGGCGCAGTGCTCAGGCGATCAGCTGCCTGTAGTCTCGCCGGGTCTGATCCGTCACCGAAGCGAGCACTTGCTCGAATGGCGTCTTGTGCCGTGCCACCAGGCGCAGGGAAGCCACGGCGCGCGATTTGCAAAACCAATGGCAGGTGTACTGCATGAGCAACAGCTCGGCCGTCATCGTGAAGGCGCGCGCACGGCGTTCGTCCTCGTTGCGGCTGTCGGCCACGCGCACGGAGGCAATGCCGCGTGCATGCAGCTGCATGGCGTCGCGCAGATCGAAGGACGACGAGGGAAAGAGCCGGTCCAGATAGGGCAGCGCCACAGGCAGCGTGCTCACGCGCGTGAGCTGCGGGTCGGCCGTGGCCATCTCCTTGGCAAAGCGCTGGAACTGCTCGGCCAGGCTGGCCTCGGTGTTGTCCAGCACGGTCCAGATCTGGGCACGGCGCTGCTCGTCGTGCTCACCCAGGGCGCGCAGATAGCCTTCGATCAGGCCGCCCATCAGCTTCTCGATCTGGAATCGTCCCAGATACTGGGCCAGCAGCAGGGTATGCCGGCGCTGTTGCTGCGTCTTGAGCAGGTAGATTGCGATGAAGACAATGATCGCCAGCGTGAAGAAGTCCATGAAAGCAGCAAGGGGGCCAAGGGTGCGAGAAGGCTTGAGTGTAGTCAGGCGCGGCCTGCCCGCGATTTTGGTGGGCATAGGCCTGCTGCTGGGCGGCTGTGCCAGCCGGGGGGCCGGTGGCGACGGGCTGGGCTACTACTGGCAAAGCCTGCGCGGGCAAATGCACCTGCTGCAGGCCAGCCGCCCGATTGACGATTGGCTGCAGGACGAGAACCTTGCACCCGCACTGCGCGAGCGCCTGCTGTCGGCCCGGCGCATGCGCGCCTTTGCCGTGGAGCGCCTGGGCCTGCCCGACAACGCCAGCTACCGCCGCTATGCCGATCTGCAGCGGCCGTTCGCCGTATGGAACGTGGTGGCCGCGCCGCCCGACAGCCTGGAGCTGCACCGCTGGTGCTTTCCCGTTGCCGGCTGCGTGGGCTACCGGGGCTACTTTGCCGAGGCCGACGCCATTGCCCAGGCCCGGCAACTGGCAGACCAGGGCCTGGAGTCCGACAGCTACGGCGTGCCCGCCTACTCCACCCTGGGCTACCTGAACTGGCTGGGCGGCGATCCGCTGCTCAACACCTTCATCGGCTGGGGCGAGGGCGAGTTCGCCGGCCTGCTGTTCCACGAACTGGCCCACCAGGTGGTTTACGTGGCGGGCGATACCGCCTTCAACGAATCCTTTGCCACCACCGTGGAGCGCCTGGGCACGCCGCTGTGGCTGGCCACCGAGGCCGGCCCTGCCGCCCGCGCACGCTGGGATGCCGGCCAGCTGCGGCGCGCGCAGTGGCGGGCGCTGACCGGCCATACGCGCCAGGCGCTGCATCAGCTCTACCGGGACCCGCAGCAGCGCGGCCCCGCCATGCAACAGGCCAAGGCACAGATCTACCAGCAGTTCCGCAGCGACTACGCCGTACTGCGCGCGCAATGGCGCAGCGCCGATGCGGCCCTGCTGACCACCGATGCGCAGCGCCAGCTCTACGACCGCAACCAGGCGCGGCTGGACCAGTGGGTGGCCGATGCCAACAACGCCAGCTTTGGCGCGCTGGCCGCCTACGACGACTGGGTGCCGGCCTTCACCGCGCTGTGGAAGCAGGCGCAGACCCTGGCTGCGGCCCAGGCCGGCGGCGAGGCCGCCCTGGGCTGGCAGCGTTTCCATGCCGAGGTTGAGAAACTGGCCACCCTGCCCGCCCTGCAGCGCAACTCAAGGCTGTGCGGGCTCATGCCGCCCGATGCGCCCCTGCCGCCTGCCTGCGCCCAGGATCAGGACAATGCATCGGTATCCACGGACGGATCGCGTCCCGGCAGCTGAATGCGGGCCAGCAGGCCGCTGGAACTGCCGGGCGGTGGCGACTGCAGCTCCAGGCTGCCGCCGTGCTGGGCCACGATCATGGACACGATGGACAGGCCCAGGCCGTAGCCCGGCGACGCCAGCTCGCGCACGGTGCCCTGGGGCAGGCGCAGGTCGTCCACATGGCGCACATGGCGCTCGCGCGCGGTGCCCAGCGCTGCCGCATCCATGCCCGGCCCCTCGTCCCGCACCTGGACAGTGTGGCTGTCGCAGACTTCGAGCAGCACCTCCGGGCCATCGCTGTAGCGCAGCGCGTTCTCCACCAGATTGCGCAAGGCGATGGCCAGCGTGTCCACGTCGCCCGCCACCGGCCCGCAGGGCTGCTCGGGCAGCACCACGTCCAGCCGAAGCTGGGTGGATTCGTCCTGCTGCCAGAACTCGGAGGCCACCATGCTGGCCAGCGCGTCCAGCCGCACCTCGTCCTGCGCCAACGCCGAGCCCGAGGCCGCGCGCGACAGCTGCATCAGCTTTTCCGTGCGCTGGCGCAGCCGCTCCAGCGCCTCATGGGCCGCGCGCACATCGGTGCTGTCCACGCCCCTGTCCAGGGCCGTCTGCAGGCGCAGCGTGGCCACGGCCAGCGGCGTGCGCAGCTCATGGGCCGCATTGGCAGCCATGGAACGCTCCACCTGCACGGCATGCGACAGGCGCTGCATCAGGTGGTTGATCCCCCGGCCCAGGCGCCACAGCTCGCGCGGCATGGCATCCAGGTCCAGCGGTTCCAGGTTGGAGCCGCCGCGCTCGCTCAGCTGCAGCTGCATGTCGAGCAGCACGCGCAGGCGCCGGCGTGCCGTCGCGCGCAGCACCCAGCCCATCAGGGTCAGCATCGCCAGCATCGCCAGCACCAGCGCCAGCAGGGCACGCTGCAGCGCCTCGCTGCGTTCGGCCAGGGGATCGGCCAGCACCAGAAACAGCGGCAGCTGGGGATGTGCCACCACGTACATGCGCCAGCCTTCGCGCTCGTAAAACCCGTCGCGCATGGGAACGGGAAAGGCCACCACGGGCGCCGCCTGGGTGCGCAGCAGCACATTGCCATGCCGGTCCTGCAACTGATAGACCAGACTCTCCGCACCGTCGCCAGGCGCCAGCGCCACATGGGGCAGGGGCACGCCTTCGACCGAGTGGTCCTGCTGCTCCAGCTGGTGCACGGCCACCTCCAGCATGCGGTGGGCGCTGTCGATCATCTCCTGGTCGAAGTTGCGGTGCACGATGTGGCTGACATACCAGGCCAGCGCCAGCACGCAGGCCAGCCAGACGGCGGCCAGCGCCAGCGTCAGCTCGCGGGCCAGCTGGTCGGCCAGCCGGGGCGGCAGGCCGGGCTTCTCCCGGCGCCCCTCAGCCATGCTCGGTCACCAGGCGGTAGCCGGTGCCGCGCACGGTCAGGATGCGTTCGCGCCCTAGCTTGCGGCGCAGCCGGCTGATGAACACTTCCAGCGTGTTGCTGTCGGCCTCGGCGTCGAAGCCGTAGAGTGCATCGAGCAGATGCTCGCGCGTGTACAGGCGCCCCGGATGGAGCGTGAGCACGCGCAGCAGCGCCCATTCCTTGGGCGTGAGCAGCAGGGTGCGGCCGGCATCGCGCACCATTTCGCGGGCCAGGTCGATCTCCAGCGTGCCCATGCGCAGCACGGCGTCCTGCCCGGCCTGCATGCCCCCGCCGCGCCGGCTCACGGCGCGCAGGCGGGCCAGCAATTCCTCGGGGTCGTAGGGCTTGACCAGATAATCGTCGGCCCCCGCGTCCAGCCCGCGGATGCGGTCGCTGACCTGGTCGCGGGCCGTCAGCACGATGGTGACGGGCGGCTGCTCCAGCCGGCGCAGCGTGGGCATGAGCGCCAGGCCGTCGCCGTCGGCCAGGTGCAGGTCCAGCAGCACGGCCGCGTAGCTGGCGCCGGCCAGGCAGGCGCGCGCCTGGGCCAGCGAGGGCACGCTGTCGATCAGAAAGGCCTTGGAGCGCAGATAGCTGCCGACCGCCTGGGCCAGTGCCTCATCGTCTTCGACCAGCAGGATTCGCATGGGAGGCTGGACCTTCGCACATCAGGGTGTGCACCGGATACGGGCGCAACAGAGGGGACGGGAGGTGTTCAAGCTGAACGGAGTCTGAACGCGGGGTTCAGATGTTCTTAAGCTGCGAATTCTACGCTCGCGGCCATGTCAGAACGCCTGCTCGCCCGCCCCCCCTTTGCCGGCTCCTCCGGCACCGGCCAAGCCTCCGCCAACGCATCCGCTTCCTCGTCTGCCCAGAGCGCGCCCGCAAGCCTTGCGGTGCGGCTGCGCACGGCCTGGAGCGCCCCGCGCTCGCCCCAGGCCGTGGCCCTGGTGCTGGCGCTGTGGCTGCTCGCCAGCGCGAACTGGGCGCTGTGGCTGCGCCTGCCCCACCTCGAAGGCTATGACGGCAGCCTGGCCACCCTGGTGCTGCGCCTGCTGCCGCTGGGCCTGGGCGGCATCCTGCTGCTGCTGTCGCTGACGGCCTGGCCGCGCGGCATGAAGCCGCTGTGGATCGCCCTGCCCTGGATTGCCGGCTCGGCCCAGTACTTCATGACCGCCTACGGCACGGTGATGGACGGCGGCATGATCAACAACATTCTGCAGACCGACCTGCGCGAGAGCAGCGACCTGTTCAACCCCCAGCTGCTGCTGCAGATGCTGCTCGTCGCCGGCCTGCCCACGGCCTGGCTGCTGCGGCTGCGCATCATCCGCCCGCGCCGCAGCATGCAGACGGTGCTGCGCACGCTGGGGCTGCTGGCCGCCTCGGTGGTAGTGCTGGTGGCATCGGTCTTTGTCTCTTATCGCGAGCTGGCGCCCGTGGTGCGCAACAACCTGTGGATGCGCCACATGCTCAACCCTGTCAGCCCCGTGCTGGCCTCGCTGGACGCGGTGCTCAAGCCCATCCTGCGGCCCAAGCGCCCCTTTGCCAGCATTGCGGCCGGCGCCACGCTGGGCGCCACCTACGCGGCCGAGCGCAAGCCGCCGCTGTTCGTCATCGTGGTGGGCGAGACGGCGCGCGCCGCCAACTGGGGCCTGAACGGCTATGCCCGCGACACCACGCCCGAGCTGGCCAGGCGCAAGGTGCTCAACTGGAGCAACGTGACCTCCTGCGGCACCAGCACGCGCGAATCTGTGCCCTGCATGTTCTCGCACCTGGGCCGCACGGGCTTCTACAAGAGCAAGGTGGACTACGACAACCTGGTGGACGTGCTGTACAACGCCGGCCTGGCCGTGCTGTGGGTGGACAACCAGGCCGGCTGCAAGGGCGTGTGCGAACGCATTCCCAACGCCAGCACGGCCGACCGCCTGAACACGCCCGACGGCAAGGCCCTGTGCTCCAGCGACGGCGAATGCCTGGACGGCATCCTGCTCAGCGGCATCGACGAACGCATCGCCGCCCTGCCACGCGAGCGCCGCGAGCGCGGCGTGGTGCTGGTCATGCACGAGATGGGCAGCCACGGCCCGGCCTACTACAAGCGCTCCACGCCCGAGACCAAGGTCTTCCAGCCCGAATGCCTGACCAATGCGCTGTCCAGCTGCACGCGCGAGCAGGTAGTCAATGTCTACGACAACTCCATCCGCTACAACGACCATTTCCTGTCGCAGACCATCGACTGGCTGGCAAGCCAGCAATCGCGCTACCAGACCGGCATGGTCTACATGTCGGACCATGGCGAGTCGCTTGGCGAGATGGGCATCTACCTGCACGGCATGCCCTACGCCATGGCGCCCGACGAGCAAAAGCACATTCCCATGATTGCCTGGCTGGGCAACCTGGGCGAGCGCACCGGCGTGTCCGAGCGCTGCGTGCGCGGCCAGCTGGACGCGCCGCTGTCGCACGACAACCTCTACCACACCACCCTGGGCCTGCTGGACGTGGCCAGTCCCACCTACCAAAAGCCCCTGGACGCGCTGGCCAGCTGCCGCAGTTGAGCGGGCGGGGGGCGCGGCCGCCGTTCAGCGCTGCTGCCAGAAGCTCCGGTGCGGCTCCAGCATCTCCTCGTGCAGCCCAGGCACGGGACCGATGACCTGCACGGCGCGCTGCCCGCGCGCGAAGACCTCGCGGCAAGGCAGGGACAGCGTGGGGTTTTCGGGATGGTCGCCCGTCAGCGCCAGCAGCGCCGTTTCCTCGGCGCCGTAGAGCACGCGGCCTATGCCGGCCCAGTAGATGGTTCCGGCGCACATGGCGCAGGGCTCGAAGGTGGTGACCAGGGTGCACTGCGCCAGGTAGGCGCCCGGATAGTTGGCGGCCGCCGTGCGCGCCAGCGTGGACTCGGCATGGTTCACCGTGTCGATGTTGCCCTGCTCGGCCAGCACGGTCTCGCCGTCGGGCGCCAGCAGCAGCGCGCCAAAGGGGTGGCGGCCCATGGCCATGGCCCGCCCGGCCACGGCGCCTGCGCGGCGCAGCTGGCGGGCCGCCTGTTCGTCGGTCAGGGGCGTCATGGCCGGATTCTCCTTCACTCGCCCTGCGAGCCGCGCCGGGCCCAGCCCGTGGTGCGCTTTTCGATGGCGCTGAACAGCTCGTACATCACCATGGCCATGGCGCCCACCACGATCAGGCCGGCAAAGGCCAGGCCCATCTGCATGGACGAGCCGGCCGACACCAGCAGGTAGCCGATGCCTTCGTTGGCCGCCGTCATCTCGCTGACCGTGGTGCCCACGAAGGCCAGGGTGATCGCCACCTTCAGCGAGCCGTAGAAGTAGGGCATGGAGCGCGGCAGGCCGACCTTGATCAGCACGTCCCAGCGCCGGGCGCCCAGCACGCGCAGCACATCCTCCAGTTCGGGCTCAAGCGTGGCCAGGCCGGTGGCGATGTTGACCATGATGGGAAAGAAGCTGATCAGGAAGGCCGTGAGGATGGCCGGTCCCGCGCCGATGCCGAACCAGACCACCAGGATGGGCACGAAGGCCGCCTTGGGCAGCGCGTTGAAGGCCGTCATCAGCGGATAGAACGCCGCATAGGCCAGGCGCGAGGAGCCGATCAGAAAGCCCAGCAGCACGCCCACCACGATGGCGATGCCAAAGCCTGCCATGGTCACCCAGTAGGTGCGCCAGGCGTGGGCGGCGATGATGCCGCTGAACTCGGCCAGCTGCCGGCCGATGGCCCAGGGGCTGGGGAAGATGAACTCCGAGACCTCGAAGGCCGAGCAGATGACCTGCCACAGCAGGATGACCGCCAGCAGCAGCACCCAGGGTGCCCAGCGTTCCGCGTATTTCTTGTGCATGTGAATCTCCCCCGTTCTATTGCTGGATGGCCGCGCCGGTCTTGCGCATGGCGCCGATGTGGCCGCGCAGCTCGTGCACGATGTCGGTGAATTCGCGCGTGTAGGTCAGCTCCAGCTCGCGCGGGCGCGGCAGCTCGATGTCGCGGCGCACCACGAAGCGGCCCGGGCTCTTGCTCATCACGTACACGGTGTCGGCCAGGAAGACGCTCTCGCGCAGGTCGTGCGTGACCAGGATGACGTTGAAGCGCTGCTCGGCCTGCAGGTCGCGCAGCACGCACCACAGCTCCTCGCGCGTGAAGGCGTCCAGCGCGCCGAAGGGTTCGTCCAGCAGCAGCATCTGGGGCTCGTGGATCAGCGCGCGGCAGATGCTGGCGCGCTGCTGCATGCCGCCCGACAGCTGCCAGGGGTACTTGTCCTCGTAGCCGCCCAGGCCCACCTTCTGCAGCAGGGCGCGCGCCCGCGCCTCGTACTCCTTGCGCTTTTGGCGGAACAGCGAGCGGTGCGGCTCCACGATCTCCAGCGGCAGCAGCACGTTGTCCACCGTGGTGCGCCAGGGCAGCAGCGACGGCGCCTGGAAGGCCATGCCCGAGATCTTCAGCGGCCCGGTCACGCGCTCGCCGTTGACCATGACGCGGCCCATGGAGGGCATCTTCAGCCCCGTGGTCAGCTTCATGAAGGTGGACTTGCCGCAGCCCGAGGGGCCGACGATGGCGATGAACTCGCCGCGCCGCACCTGCAGGTCTATGGCCTCGACCGCGAAGTGGTTGGCGCGCAGCAGCTCCTCGTTGTAGGCAAGCCAGACGTCGCGGAACTCGACGAAGAAGGCGTCGTCATCGCCGTGGGATGTGGAGGAATTCATGGCAGGCAGCAGGCAAGGGCCGGCGCGTCGCCCGCTGGCGCACGCGCACGGTGTCAATCACTTTGTCGTCACTTCTTGGGCAGGATGTTCAGTTCGGCCGCAGACGGCAGGAAACTGCCGTTCCAGACCTCGGCCGGGTTCACGCGCGTCTTGGTGGCGTAGACATCGGAGACCTGCGATGCCATCAGCGACAGCCGCGTGGGCACGACCTGGCCAAAGCCCTCGGCACGCGCGTCGGCGCTGTTGACCACGGTGTCGATGGCCAGTTGCAGGCGGCGCGTCTCCAGCTGGGTGTTGACGATGCCGTCGCGCTCCTTCACGTAGGCAATGGCCGCGCCCGGGTTGGCGATGACTTCCTTGGCCCCCTTGGCGAAGGCCTGCAGGAAGGCCCTGATGGCGGCCGGGTTCTCCTTGATCAGCTTCGGGCTGGCGATGATGGCGTTGCCGTACAGCTTCACGCCGAAGTCCGCATAGGGCATGACCACCACGTCGGCGGCCTTGATGCCGCGCGCCTCCAGGTTCAGCAGCGAGGTGAAGGTGAAGCCCGTGATGGCATCCACATCGCCGCGCACCAGCATGGTCTCGCGCAGCGGCGGGTCCATGGCCGTCCACTGCACGGTGCCGACCTGGTTGGCCTTGGCGAACAGCGGGAAGGCGCGGCGGCCCGCATCGAAAACGGGCGCGCCCAGCTTCTTGCCGGTGAGGTCGGCCGTCTTGGCGATGCCGCTTTTCCTGAGCGCCATCACCGAGGCCGGCGTGTTGTTGTAGACCATCATCACGGCCACGGGCTTGTTGGGCATGTCCGGGTTGTTGGCCTGGAACTCCATCAGCGCCGCGATGTCGGCAAAGCCCAGGTCATAGGCGCCCGAGGCCACGCGCTGCACCACGCCGCCCGAGCCGCTGCCGGCATCGACCGTGACATCCAGGCCCGCGTCCTTGAAGTAGCCCTTGGCCACCGGCTGCAGGAAGAAGGCGGCCGGCCCCTCGAAGCGCCAGTCCAGCTGGAACTTCAGCGGCGTGGCCGCGTGGGCCTGTGTCTGGGCCATTGCCAGGCCCGCGCTGGCGGACAGGGCCAGGACGGTGTGCAGGAACAGTCGTTTTTGCATGGTGGGCTTCCTCTCTGATGGTCAAAAGAAACGGTGGGGACGGAACGGGGCCGGATCAGCTTTTCCAGGCGCCCTGGTGCGATGCGGCGGCCTCGCCGATCAGCGCCGGGCCTATGCATTCGATGGCGTGGGACGAGGCGGCGAACACATCGCGGCAGGACAGCTCGGCATCCTTCTGGTCCAGGCGCTCGCCGCGGAATTCGCGCAGGCGCACTGCGTCGATGCCGTAGACCACGCGGCCTATGGCCGACCAGAAGATGGCGCCCGCGCACATCACGCAGGGCTCGGCCGATGAATACAAGGTGGCTGCGGACAGCGCCTCGCGGTCATGCAGGGGGCTGGCCAGGCGGATGGCCGACAGCTCGGCATGGGCCGTGCAGTCGCCGCTCTCGCCATTGGCGTTGGAGGCCTCGGCGAGCACGCGGCCATCGGCGGCCACGATGAGCGCGCCGAACGGGCGGTTGCCGCGCACGCGCGCCAGGTCGGCCATGGCGATGGCGCGGCGCAGGTACAGGCCGTCACGCTCGTCGAGCGAGGCCTCAAGGGGCAGTGAAACGGTGGCGTGGTCCATGTGCGATCCCTCAGGCCTTGGCCATGCGCGCGGCCAGCGGCGGCAGCAGGCTGCGGTTGAACAGCGCATCGGCCGACACGGGTGCCTTGAGGCCGAAGGCCTGGCTGACCTGCTCGGCCTGGCGGGCCAGCAGCTGCGGGTCGATATCGCCCAGTCCGTGGCGCTGCGTATCGGGCGCGGCCAGGTATTGCGAGGTGATGGCCCAGCGCGCCAGTTCCAGCTTTTCATCCAGGATGGGCTCGCGCTGGCGCACAGCGGCCACGGCCAGCGCGGGCTGGGCCAGGCATTCGACCAGGGCACGGTTGCTGGCGCGCAGGAATCCCGCCACCAGCGCAGGCTGCTCTGCCACCAGCGCGCTGGAGGCCAGGATGGCGTTGCCATACAGCTGCACGCCCGCATCGGTATAGCGCAGCACGGACAGCTCCTCGGGCTTGATGCGTGCGAACAGCGACACGGCCGAGTCATGGAAATAGGTGGCAGCATCCACATCGCCGCGCACCACCACGTTGTCGCGCGCCGAGAACTCCGTCGTGGTCCAGGCGAACAGGTCGGCCGGCAGGTTCTGGCGCTGCGCGACCAGGGGCCAGACGCGGCGCGTGGACTCCACGGCGGCGGCGGCCACCTTCTTGCCCTTGAGGCTGGCGAACTCGCCCGTGATGCCCCGGTCCTTGCGGCCGATGATGGCGAACGGCGCGCGGTTGTAGTACTGGTAGACGGCCTGCACGCGCGCCGCGCCTGCGTTCTGCGCCTGGAACTCGATCAGGGAACTGATGTCGCCCAGTCCCAGCTGGTAGGCGCCGCTGGCCACCCGGGTGATGGAGGCCACCGAGCCCGAGCCCACGTCGATGCTCACGTCCAGCCCCTCGTCGCGGTAGTAGCCCTTTTGCAGCGCCACGAAAAAGGGCGCGGTCTGCGAGGTCACGCGAAAGTCCAGCGTGAACTTCAGCGGTGCCAGCGCCTTGCCCTGGGCGAAGGCACCGGGCATCACGGCACTGGCAGCGGGAAGGGCGGCGGCGGCAAGGAAATGGCGGCGTTGCATGGTGGAACTCTCAGTCGCTATCAACAGGGGGACCGGCCGCTGGCATGGGGCCGGGCGGCTGGCGTGACATGAGCAATTTCCGGGCAACGCGCACTGGGCGCGTGCTGAACGCTTCTACTCAGTGATGCTTGTATGCAAAGTGCGTACCACCCCCTGAGTCGCTTCGCGCCTTCCCCCTCTCTCGCTGCGCGGGAGGGGGACGACACCCTCGGTGCGGGGCGGCCCTTCCTCGGTGTCACTGGGCTGGGCCGCGCCGGTTTTCGACGCGGCGGGCATGCATCAGATTGGTGCCAGACGGTTCCGATGCGGCGCGTGCACCAAGCTGCCCGGCCCTCTTGCACCACGATGGAACGCAGGCGGCCATGAACCGGCCTGCGCGGGCTGGCGCGCTGTTTGCTTGGGTGGTTGGCAAGAGTAGAAGCGTTCAGCTTGCCGGCCTGTGCCGGCGCGGGTCATTGCTCTTGAAGCGGGTGCGGGAGCGGCGTGGCTGCGACCTGTGCCCTGTCAGCCACTTCAAGAGCGACGGGCGGGACCGGTGTCTTTTTGCGCCGGCCGCTGCGTGCCTTGCCACTGCCTTTGCGGCAAAGGAAACAGACCATGAACACAGTTGCCAACCCCGTCCTGCCTTCGGCACCGGCTTCAGATTACGCGCTGGGCGAACTCGCCAAGGAGGCCCGCATGGGCGGCCAGGGGCAGGAGACGCGCGCACGGGAGGTGCGGGTGATCGATATCTCCGACTTTGACCGCCGCAAGGCCGAGATTGCCGATGCGATCTGGCAGGCCTCGGTGGAGATCGGCTTCTTCCAGGTGTCGGGCCACGGCATTCCCCAGCCCGATATCGATGCGGCCTTCGGGCGTGCCGAGCAGTTGTTCGCCCTGCCGCGCGAGGTGAAGGCGCAGTGGCCGCTGTCGCGCAATGCGGGCTGGGAGCACAAGGCACAGATCCGGCCCTCCACGCGCACGCCGGACCAGAAGGAGTCCTACCAGATGACACGCCCGCGCATGGACGGCCTGTGGCCCACGCAGCAGGAGCTGCCGGGCTTTCAGCAGGCCACGCTGGGCTTCGAGCGCCAGTGCTGGCAGGTGGGCATGCAACTGCTGTCGTGCTTTGCGCACAAGCTGGGCTTTGATGCGGACTTCTTCACGCGCGCCCACGACCCTTCGGTGCCCGCCTACCAGAGCACGCTGCGCATGCTGCACTACTTCGCGGTCGACCCCGCGCTCAAGGACGAGCTGGGCCTGTGGCGCGCAGGCGCCCACACCGACTTCGACTGCCTGACCCTGCTGTTCCAGCGCGCAGGCCAGGGCGGCCTGCAGGTGCTGCCGGGCAAGGAAATGGAAGGCCAGCAATGGACGCCCGTGGACCCGGTGGAAGGCGTGATCACCTGCAACATCGGCGACATGCTCACGCGCTGGAGCGACGACCAGTTGCCCAGCAACTTCCACCGCGTGCGCAACCCCCTGCCCCATGAATACCAGGGCGCGCGCTACAGCCTGGCCTTCTTCTGCCAGGCCAACGAGGATGCGGTGATCGAAGGCCCGCAAAAGAAGTACCCGCCCATCACGGGCGCGGAATACCTGCGCCAGCGCATCAGCGCCAACTTCTCGAACAAATATTGATCCCCCTGAGCGGCTGCGCCGCTTCCCGTTGCACGGCGCCCCCTGAGGGGGACGACACCCTCGGTGCGGGGCGGCGCGGCCGGCGTAGGCCCTTCCTCGGTGTCCTTGGGGTGGGCCGCGCCAGTGTCCAGCGCTCCACTCTTTGACATAGTGTGGTGTGGCCTGGCCGGAAACGACAAGGCCCCGGATTCCGGGGCCTTGTCTGTGTCTGCGATCGGTGGTGGTGCGGATCAGCGCAGCGATTCGATCAGGTCGATGTACTGCTGCTTGGCGTCATCGGCCGAGGTGTCCTTGAGCTTTTCCCAGGCGTCCCACTTGGCGCGGCCCACCATGTCGGTGAAGCTGGGCTTCTTGGCCTCGTTGTCGCCCTCGGTGGCCTGCTTGTACAGCGCGTAGAGCTTGAGCAGCGTGGCATTGTCGGGGCGCTCGCTGATCGAGGTGGAGTTCTTGACGGCGGCCTCGAAGGCGGCATTCAGATCGGACATGGCGGGTCTCCTGGTGGGCGGTTCGTGTAGCGGCACAGTGTAGCCAAAAAAGCAGGAATTTAGAACGACCGTGCTTTTTTCGCTGTCATCCGCACCGAGACCGGCGACGCCGCCCCTATGCCGCTCCCATGCCGTTCCTACGCTGCGCTGCACAGGTGCCCGGCCATGGGCCATCGGTCTGCCTCGCAAGGCGCGGGGGCCGGCGGCTGGCCCTGGGCGCTGCCCGGTTGCAGGATGCGGCCGTGCTCCATCACGACCACGCGGTCGGCGACGGCGAAGGCCTGCTGGCGGTCCTGGGTCGCATAGACGGCCGTACAACCCAGGCTGCGCAGCAGCCGGGGAATTTCCTCGCACAGGCGCTCGCGCAGGTTGCCGTCGAGGCCGGACAGGGGTTCGTCAAGCAGCACCAGGCGCGGGCGCTCCACCACGGCGCAGGCCAGCGCCGCGCGCTGCTGCTGGCCGCCCGACAGGCTGCCGGGAAGACGCTCGCCCATGCCCTGCAGCCCGACCAGGCCCAGGGTCTGCTGCACCCGCTCGTGGATCTGCGCGCGAGGCAGGCCGCGCATTTCCAGCGCGAAGGCCACGTTGGCCTGCAGGCTCATATGGGGCCAGAGCGCATGGTCCTGGAGCACCAGGCCCAGCTCGCGCCGCTCGGGCGGCAGGGACTGCGAGGCGCTGGCCACGCACTGCCCGCCCATCCAGACTTCGCCGCGGCTGGGCTGCTCCAGCCCGGCCAGGATCTTGAGCAGGGTGGTCTTGCCGCAGCCCGAAGGCCCCAGCAGGGCCAGCACCTCGCAGGGGGCAATCTGCAGGCTGATGTCCTGGAGCACGGCGCGCTCGCCGTGGATGCGCTTGAGCTGCCGGGCTTGGACGGCCACGCCCTGCGCGGCGGCCGTGGAGGATTCGATGGAGGTCACAGGGACCGCATGCTAGGTGTGGTGTGTGACATGCCGGTGTCGGCCGGACCCTGCAAGGGCCTCAGCGCGTGGGCTCGCTCAGCCAGCGCTGGGCCAGCTTCACCCAGAACGTGGCACCCTGCGGGATCAGCTGGTCGTTGAAGTCGTAGCTGGGGTTGTGCAGCGTGCAGGGACCGCCGCCGTGGCCGATGGCGCGGTGGTCGCCGTCGCCATTGGCGATGAAGCAGTAGGCGCCGGGCTTTTCCAGCAGCATGAAGGCAAAGTCCTCGGCGCCCATGGACGGCTCCTGGGGCAGCACGTTGGCCTCGCCCACCACCTCGGCCATGACGCGGCGTGCGAACTCGGCCTCCGGGGCGGAGTTGATGGTGGGCGGGTAGTTGCGCACGAACTCGAACTCGCAGCGCGTGTCATGCGCGGCGCAGATGCTCTCGGCCAGGGTCTTCATGCGCCGCTCGATCAGGTCCAGCACCTCCAGCGTGAAGGTGCGCACCGTGCCCTGCAGCTCCACGCTGTCGGGCACCACGTTCGTGGCCTCGCCCGCATGGACCATGGTGACCGAGACCACGCCCGCCTCGATGGGCTTGACGTTGCGGCTGACGATGGTCTGCAGGCCCAGGATCAGCTGGGCCGCCACGGGCAGCGGGTCGATCACCATGTGCGGCATGGCCGCGTGGCCGCCCTTGCCGCGCACGACGATGCGGAACTCGTTGCTCGACGCCATGGCCGGGCCCGGGCCCACGGCCATGGTGCCGGCCTTCATGCCCGGCCAGTTGTGCATGCCGAACACGGCCTGCATGGGGAACTGGGTGAAAAGGCCGTCCTCGACCATCTCGCGCGCGCCGCCACCGCCCTCTTCGGCCGGCTGGAAGATCAGGTGAACCGTGCCCTCGAAGCTGTCGCGGTGCGCGGCCAGGTACTGCGCGGCGGCCAGCAGCATGGCGACATGGCCGTCATGCCCGCAGGCGTGCATTTTTCCGGCATGGCGGCTGGCGTGCTCGAAGGTGTTGAACTCCTGCATGGGCAGGGCGTCCATGTCGGCGCGCAGGCCGACGGCGCGGCCGCTGGCGCCGCCGTCACGGCCGTGGATGGTGCCCACCACGCCCGTGCGGCCCAGGCCGCGGTGCACGGCAATGCCCCATCCCTCCAGTTGCCGGGCCACGAGGTCGGCGGTGCGGATCTCCTCGAAACACAGTTCGGGATGGGCATGTATGTCGCGGCGCAGCGCGGTGATCTCGGGTGCGCCGTCCAGCAGTTCCTGCAACAAGGCCATGGGGTTCTCCTTCTAGAGCGTGTTATGCACTTTTAAGTACCCGCGTTGGCTCTGCGCGCTGGTGATCGCAAGGCGCAGTGCGCCGCCAAGGCTGAAGCCTTGGCAAGCGCTGCAACGCCGCGAGCGCCTGCGCGCAGAGCCAACCCTCCGGGAAAGCCGGGAAAGGGGCCCGGCCCTTCGTTGCAGCCCGCTTGCGGTGTGGCAACCGCGGCGCGGGCTACGCCTCGTTCCGGGCCCCTTTCCCGGCTTTCGCGGGCACTTAGAAGTGCATAACACGCTCCAATGCTGCAAGCCTACACCCGGACCTTGCCGTCACCGGTCAGCATGGACAACTCCACGAAGCGCGGCTTGCCGGACTGCGGCTTGAAGACCAGCGGGAAGCCGGCCACCTGCTGGCCGTGCATGGCGTCGAGCGCGGCCACCAGGCCGTCGCGCGTGGGCTTGCCCGAGGCCGAGGCCTGGCGCAGCGCATCGGCGAACACGCGCGCCGCCAGATAGCCTTCCATGCTGGAATAGTTGGGCGTCAGCTTGCCGCCGCCCTTCTGGATGGCCGCCAGGAAATCGCGCGTGATCTGGCGCGAGGTCTGGAAGGGCGAGGGCACGACCTGGGTGACCACCACGCCTTCGGCATCCTTGCCCAGCGTCTCCGACAAAGCCTGGGCACCCACGAAGGACACGTTGTAGAACTGCCCGCCAAAGCCTGCCTGGCGCGCCGCGCGCACAAAGGCCGCGCTGGCCGAGTAGGTGACGATCTGCACGATCACATCGGCGCCCAGCGGCACCAGCGTCTTGACGGCCGCCGCCACATTGTTCGAGTTGCGCTCCACCGTGGCCGCGCCCACGGGCTCGAGCCCCTTGGCGGCCAGCGCCGCCTTGACGCCAGCCAGGCCCGATTCGCCATAGGCATCGTTCTGGTGCAGCACGGCCACCTTCTTCAGGCCCAGGCCCGTGAGGTGGCGCACCATCAGCGCCGTCTCGTCGGCATAGGAGGCGCGCACGTTGAAGACCAGGTGGGCCAGCTGGGGCTGGCGCAGCGCATCGGCGCCCGTCAGCGGCGCGAACAGGGGCAGGCGCGCCTTTTGCAGCAGCGGCAGCGCGGCCATGCTGGTGGAGGTGCCCACGTAGCCGAACAGGGCGAACACGTCGTCGGACAGGAAGCGCTGGGTATTGGCCGCGCAGCGCTCGGGCTCGTAGCCGTCGTCCATCACGCGCAGTTCGATGTTGCGCCGGGCAATGCCCCCCTGCGCATTGAGCTGCTCGAAATACAGCTTGGCGCCCTCATGGAAGGGTTGGCCGATCTGTGCCGCGGGGCCCGTCATCGGGCAGGACTGGCCCAGCACGATGGTGCCGCCCGCGTCCTGGGCGCGCACTGCGCCGGTCCAGGTGGCGGCAGCAGCCGTGCCGGCTGCGATGAACTGTCTGCGGCTGAACGCCGTCTTGGGTCGGAGCATGAACTTGCCTGTTTTTGTCGCTGGAATCGGCGCCGTTGCTGCGTGCAGCCGGCTGCAAGGGTCCGCATAATAAAGACAAGCGGCGATTGCGGCATGCAAGACCGGCACCGCCCCTTGCCCGTGACGGCCTTTTCCCGTTTTCCCGGCTTTTCACGGTTCTTTCGCAAAGTACCCACCCTGTCCGAGACCGCTGCCACCATGTCCTCCGCCTCGCCCCCACTCCAGGCCACCTCACAGGTCCTGGGCGCCTGCCCCCACGACTGCCCCGATACCTGCTCGCTGGTGACCACGGTCGAAGATGGCATCGCCAAAAGGGTCCAGGGCAACCCCGCCCATCCGCACACGGGCGGCGTGCTCTGCGCCAAGGTCAGCAAATACACCGAGCGCAGCTACCACCCCGAGCGCGTGCTCACCCCGCTGCGCCGCGTGGGGCCCAAGGGTTCCGGGCAGTTCGAGCCCGTGGGCTGGGACGAGGCGCTGGCCGACATCGCCGCGCGCCTGCAGTCCCTGGCGGCGCGCGACCCCGAAGCCATCCTGCCTTACAGCTACGCAGGCACCATGGGCCTGGTGCAGGGCGAGAGCATGGACCGGCGCTTCTTCCACCAGCTCGGCGCCTCGCTACTGGACCGCACCATCTGCTCCAGCGCCGGGGGCGAGGCCCTGAACCTCACCTACGGCGGCAAGCTGGGCATGCGCGTGGAGCATTTCACCGAAAGCCGACTCATCCTCATCTGGGGCAGCAACAGCATCGGCAGCAGCCTGCATTTCTGGCGCTATGCGCTGGAGGCCAAGCGCAACGGCGCACGCCTGGTGTGCATAGACCCGCGCAAGACCGAGACCGCCGACAAATGCCACGAGCACCTGCAGCTGCTGCCCGGCACCGACGCCGCCCTGGCACTGGCCCTGATGCACGAGCTGATCACGCACGGCTGGCTGGACCATGACTACATTGCGCGCCACACGCTGGGCTGGGAGGAACTCAAGGCCCGCGCCCTGCAGTGGCCGCCCGAGCGCGCGGCCCAGGTCTGCGGCCTGCCCGTGGAGCAGATCCGCCAGCTGGCGCGCGACTACGGCACCACCACACCCGCCGCCATCCGCCTGAACTACGGCGTGCAACGCGCGCGCGGCGGCGGCAATGCCGTGCGCGCCATCGCCTGCCTGCCTGCCCTGGTGGGCGCCTGGCGCCACCGTGCGGGCGGCCTGCTGCTGTCCGCCTCGGGCGCCCTGCCCGCGCAGCGCGCCCGACTGCAGATGCCGCACCTGCTGGGCGCGCGCCGCCCGCGCACCATCAACATGAGCACCATCGGCGACGCCTTGCTGCATGAAGGCGGCAATGGCTTCGGCCCGCGCGTGGACGCCATCGTGGTCTACAACAGCAATCCCGTGGCCGTGGCGCCCGAGTCGGCCAAGGTCGTGGCCGGCTTTGCGCGCGAGGACCTGTTCACCGTGGTGCTGGAGCAGTTCATGACCGACACGGCCGACCTGGCCGACTACGTGCTGCCGGCCACCACGCAGATCGAGCACTGGGACATCCACGGCAGCTACGGGCATACCGACGTGCTGCTCAACCGCCCCGCCATCGCGCCGCTGGGCCAGGCGCGCAGCAACGGCCAGATCTTCCGCGACCTGGCCGCGCACATGGCGCGGCATGACGACGCCTTTGCCGCCGCCCATTTCCAGACGGGGGACGAGCAACTGTGCCGCGAAGCCTTCGAGGGGCGCGGCGTGGACTTCAACGAGCTGCTGGACAAGGGCTTTGCCACCCTGGCCCTGCCCGAGGCCCCCTTTGCCGAGGGCGGCTTCGCCACGCCCTCGGGCCGCTGCGAGTTCACCAGCGCCGAGCTGGCGCGGCGCGGCATGGACCCGCTGCCCGACTACCTGCCCAACTACGAAACCGGCGACACGGATGCGCGCTACCCGCTGGCCATGATCTCGCCGCCCGCGCGCAACTTCCTCAACAGCAGCTTCGTCAATGTCAAGAGCCTGCGCAACATGGAAGGCCGACCGCTGGTGGAGCTGCACCCCGACGACGCCGCCATGCGCGGCGTGGCCGAGGGCGACCGCGTGCGCGTCTTCAACGACCGGGGCAGCTACGAATGCCATGCCACGCTCAACGGCCGCGCGCGCCGGGGCGTGGTCAACGGCCTGGGCATCTGGTGGCGCAAGCATGGCGACAACGGCACCAACGTCAACGAGCTCACCCACCAGCGCCTGACCGACCTGGGCCGCGCGCCCAGCTTCTACGACTGCGCGGTGCAGGTGCAGCGGCTGGCCTGAGCCCCGCCCCGGAGGCGGGCGATTCCTGCACGATGGCCACCGGCGCATCGGCACAATGGACCGCATTGCCACCACCGACAGGAGATGCCCATGCTGCAAACCGCCGTGGTCGCCGTGCGCGACCGTGCCCGGCTGCAGGAAATCGTCGGCGTGCTACTGCGCTTCGGGCTGGCCGACCTGGTCGACACGCTGGGCCTGGCCCGCTTCGCGCCGCGCGGCAGCCAGCCCCATCCCGAGCATCCGCTGGATGCCAGCCGCCCCGAGCGCCTGCGCATGGCCCTCGAACACCTGGGGCCGAGCTTCGTCAAGCTGGGCCAGATCATGGCCACGCGCTCGGACCTGCTCGCGCCCGAATGGACGGCCGCCCTGCAGCAACTGCACAGCCACGCCGCCCCCCTGCCCTGGGAGACGGCCCAGCCGCTGATCGAGCAGTCGCTGGGCCTGCCCGTGGAGCAGGTGTTCACGCATTTCGACCCCGTGCCGCTGGCCTCGGCCTCCATGGCCCAGGTGTACCGCGCGCGGCTGCCTGCGGCTGAAGACCGGGAGGACGGCAGCGACAGCACCCCTGCGGCCAGCGCTGCCGACATCGAAGTCGTGGTCAAGGTCCAGCGCCCCGGCCTGCGCCCCCAGATCGAAGCCGACCTGCGCCTGCTCGAGCACCTGGCGCTGCTGGCCCAGGAACAATGGCCGCAGCTGGCACGCTACCGCCCGCGCGAGGTCACGCGCCAGCTGGGCCAGGCGCTGCGCGAGGAACTGGATTTCACCGTCGAAGCCCACAACGGCGACGCCGTGGCGCGGCACTTCGCGGCCCAGCCCGAGATCGTCGTGCCGGCCATCCACTGGGCATTGAGCGGGCCGCGCCTGCTGGTGCAGGACTTCGTGCCGGGCGTGCCGGCCTCGGCCGTGGGTGCGGACCCCGCGCTGGACGGCCCGCTGCTGGCGCGCCGTGGCGCCTGCGCGTTTTTGCAGATGGTGCTGCGCGACGGCCTGTTCCACGCCGACCCGCACCCTGGCAACCTGCTGGCCCTGCCCGGCAACCGCGTGGGCTTCATCGACTTCGGCATGGTCGGTCGGCTGTCGCCCCAGCGCCGCCGCCAGGTGCTGGGCCTGATGCGCGCCCTGGTAGAGGGCCACGGCCGCAGCCTCTCGGGCGTGCTGCTCGACTGGGCCGCCGAAAGCGAAATGCCCGGCCGCGCCCCGCCCTCGGCCGCGCGCATCGAGGCTGCCGTGGACCGCTTCGTGACCCGCCATGGCCCCGGCGCCAGCAATGGCCGCCTGGTGATGTCCCGTGCGCTGCAGGACTTCATGGCCCTGGCCCGCGAAACCGGCGTAGCCCTGCCCGCCGACATGGCCCTGCTGCTCAAGGCCCTGATCACGGCCGACCAGGTGCTGCTGCAGCTGGACCCGCAATTCGACGTGGTGCGGACGGCCACGCCCCTGGTCAAGGCCCAGCTGCTGCAGCGCTACTCCCTGCGCAGCCTGGCGCGCCAGCGCCGCGCCGCCATGGCGCAGTGGATGGAACTGGCCGACGACGCGCCGCACACCCTGCGGCTGGTGATGCAAAGACTGCGCTCGGGCCGGCTGCAGGCCGACCTGGACATACGCCACATCGACCGCCTTTCGCTGGCACTGGAACGCGCCGCCACCCGCCTGGCCCTGGCCGTGGTCTCCGGCGCCTTCATCCTGGGCCTGGCCCCCGGCCTGCTGACCATGGGCCCGCGCCTGTGGGGCATCCCCCTCTTCGCCGCCCTGGGCGTGGCCGGCGCCGCCGCCAGCCTGGCCGTTCTTTTCACCACCATGCGCAGGCAGAAGGCGCTGGATTGATCGCGGGATTGGCGATGAGCAACGCCCAAAGGCACCGCCAGCACACCAGCGCCCAAACCCGCCAAGGCCCAACCCAGAGACACCGAGGAAGGGCAGCCCCGCACCGAGGGTGTCGTCCCCCTCCGCGAAGCGAGAAGGGGGAAGGCGCGCAGCGCCTCAGGGGGTCAGTCCAGCTTCACGCCCGCACTCTTGATGATGGCCCCCCAGCGCTTGGACTCCGCGCGCGACATGGCCAGGAACTGCTCGGGCGTGCCCGGCAGCGCCTCCATGCCGAAGTCCTGCATGCGCTTGACCACGGCGGGGTTGGCCAGCGCCTTGTTGAGCTCGGCGTTCAGGCGCTGCACCACGGCCGGGGGCATCTTGGCCGGGCCCAGGATGCCCTGGAAGGCATAGACCTCGGTATCGGGCACGCCGACCTCGGCCAGCGTGGGCAGCTCGGGCAGGCTGGGCACGCGCTTGCCCGTGCCGATGGCCAGGGCGCGCACCTTGCCCGACTGGATCACCGGCAGGCCCGAGGCCAGGTCCAGGAACATGCAGGGCACCTGGCCGCCCATCACGTCGGCCAGCGCAGGCGCCGCGCCGCGATAGGGGATGTGCGTCAGGAAGGTGCCCGTGCGGTTCTTGAACATCTCCATGGCCAGGTGGTGGGGCGAGCCGTTGCCGGGCGAGGCGTAGTTGACCTGGCCCGGATGCGCCTTCACGTAGGCCAGGAAGTCCTTGAAGGTCTTGGCCTCGAAGTTCGGGTTCACCACCAGCGCCATCGGGAAGCGGCTGATGCCGCCGATGTAGGTGAAGTCCTTTTCGGGGTTGAAGGACAGCTTGCTGAACAGGTGCTCGTTGTAGGCCAGCACGGCGTTGTCGGCCGACATGATGGTGTAGCCGTCGGGCTTGGCCGTGGCCACGATCTGGGCGCCGATGTTGGTGGAGGCGCCGGGGCGGTTGTCCACCACGATGGTCTGGTTCAGCGTCTGGCGCATGGCCTCGGCCACGGTGCGCGCCAGCACGTCGGTGCCGCCGCCGGGCGGATAGGGCACGACCCAGCGGATGTTGCTGGCGGGCCAGTCCTGCGCCTGTGCAAAAGGCGCGGCCATGCCGGCCGATGAGGCCGCCACGGCGGCCAGGAATTGTCTACGGTCCATTGTTGTCTCCTGTGGGATGGGTGTGGATGGGTCCTGGCCGTGCCCTGTTGCTCTTGTTCATGGAGGCGGCGGCCGTGTGTTTCAGGGCGGGCTGGCTGCGGGGAACTCCACGCGCTGCACCTTGAAGCCCTGGGCCGCCAGCAGCGCCGGCAGGCCGCGCGTGCCCACCATGTGCAGGGCGCCCACGGCGGCGAACACGCTGCGGCCGGAGCGGATCTGCCGCGCCACTTCGCGTGCCAGGCCAGGGTTGCGGCCATAGACCATGCGGTCGTAGTCGGCGCGCTCGGCGGCATTGGCCATGCAGTCGCACCAGTCGGGCAGGCTCTCCAGCAGGTGGATGCGGCCATCGGCCCAGACGCGTGCGATCAGCCCCAGCTTCTGGGAGGCGATACCGCTTTCCAGCTGGCGCAGGCCGGACTCCACCGTCTCGGCCACGCGCGCGGGGTCGTCCGAGACCAGCTCGCGCAGTTGCAGCTCGGGCGTCTCCAGCGACAGCACGGGCTTGTCCAGCGCGCGTGCCATCCCGGCCAGAGAGAAGTCGATGCCGTAGGCCGCGTCCAGCCCCTCGCTGCGGCCGGCCAGCGACAACAGGGAGATCACCTGGGCATCGGGGCGCAGCAGGGCCAGTTCGGGGCCAGCGCAGGCCAGGCGCCTTTGCTCCTCAAGCCGGCGCTGGAGATCGCCGCGCAGCGGCGGCGCATCGGGCCGCGCCTGCATGCCCGCGAACAGGACATTCATGACCTCGGGATCGAGGATGTTCAGCTCCAGCGCCAGGCTGTCGGAGGCGCGCAGCGCGTCCGCCACCGTGGGGCCGGGCACGCTCCAGTCAAGCTTGGCCGCGTGCATGGTCCCGTAGAGCCAGCTGGTGCGGCCCCGGTGCTCGATGCGCCACAGCAGCCCACGGTCCTGCGCCTTGCGCTGCATGGCGCGGATCTCGTCCGGGCTGGGCATGCGCGCCTCGGGCGGGCAGGTGACGGGGTCCGCGGCCGGGGGCGCCGCGAATGCCGCGGCCAGCGGCGACAGCGCCAGCGCGGCCAGGCCGGCACGCAGCGACCTGCCGGCCACGCGCCACCAGGGTGTGCAAATGCGGCTCATTCGGCGGGCTCGACGATGTTCTGGTCGATGGCGCCGAAGATGCTCTGGCCGTCCTTGCCCTTCATCTCGATGCGGATGGTGTCGCCGAAGCGCATGAACTCGGTCTTGGGCGCGCCGTCCTGGATGGTCTCTATGCAGCGCTTTTCCGCAATGCAGCTGTAGCCCTTGGGCCACTCCATGCGCCGGTTCTTGCCCTTGCCGCTTTCCACGCCCTTGTTGCTCACGGTGCCGCTGCCCACGATGGAGCCGGCGCGCACATTGCGCGTCTTGCAGATATGGGCGATGAGCTGGCCGAAGTGAAAGCTCATGTCCTCGCCCGCATCGCACATGCCGACCTTGCGGCCGTTCCAGGTGGACTGCAGCGTCAGGTGCAGGCGGCCGCCCTTCCAGGCGTCGCCCAGCTCGTCCAGCGTCACGGCCACCGGGCTGAAGGATGTGGCGGGCTTGGACTGGAAGAAGCCGAAGCCCTTGGACAGCTCATTGGGGATCAGGTTGCGCAGGCTCACGTCGTTGGCCAGCATGACCAGGCGCACGCCGCCCAGCGCACGCTCGGGCGTGGCGCCCATGGGCACGTCGGCGGTGATGACGGCGATCTCGGCCTCGAAGTCGATGCCCATGGACTCGCTGGGCACCACCACATCGTCGCAGGGGCCCAGGAAATCGTCGCTGCCGCCCTGGTACATCAGCGGGTCGGTGTAGAAATTGGCAGGCACCTCGGCGCCGCGCGCCTGGCGCACCAGCTCCACATGGTTGATGTAGGCCGAGCCGTCGGCCCACTGGTAGGCGCGCGGCAGCGGCGCCATGCACTGGCGCGGATCGAAGGCAAAGGCATGGACTGCCTTGCCGCTGTTGAGCAGGTGGTACAGGTCCTGCAGCTGGGGCGCCATGTAGCTCCAGTCATCGAGCACCTGCTGCAGGCGGCTCGCTATGCCGGTCGCATAATGGGCCTGGCTCAGGTCGCGTGACACCACGACCAGTTGCCCGTCCCGCGATCCGTCCTTGTATGTGGCAAGTTTCATGCTGCTCCCCCGTGCCGCCGCCGCGCGCCACGGCATCCGGGCAGCGGCCTGGATACCCATGGCGACGCAGCCATGAATTACGATAAGTTAAATTGATTTAACTAAACAAAACCAAATTCTATTGCAATGGACAAGGAACGCGCAGGGATTCAATCGGTCGAGGTCGGTTTTGCATTGCTGGAGGCGCTGACGCGCGCCCGGGGCCCGCAGATGCTCAAGGACTTGGCGTCCGACGCCGGCATGAGCGCCGCCAAGGCGCACCGCTACCTCGTGAGCTTCCAGCGCATCGGCCTGGTCACCCAGGACGCGCGCACCTCCCGCTACGACCTGGGCCCGGCCTCGCTCAAGCTGGGCCTGGCCTCGCTGGCGCGGCTGGACCCCGTTCGGCTGGCGCGCGAACGCATGCCCGCGCTCATGGAGCGCATCCACCACACGGCGGCCATCGCCGTCTGGGGCAACCACGGGCCGACCATCGTGCACTGGGAGGAAAGCGCGCAGTCGGTCACCGCCAACCTGCGCCTGGGCGACGTCATGCCCATGCTGGCCTCGGCCACCGGGCGCTGCTTCGCGGCCTGGCTGCCGCGCGAGGTCACGGCCCCGCTGCTGGAGCCCGAAGTGGACAAGGCCCGCCGCATCCAGCGCAAGGATTTGCCGCTCACCCCCGAGGCCATAGATGCCATGCTGGCCGAGGTGCGCGAGCGCGGCACCGCCCGCGTGGTCGATACCGTGCTGCCCGGCATCGTGGCCTTTTGCACGCCGGTCTTCGACTCCTCGGGCCATATCGTGCTGGGCCTGACCACGCTGGGCTCGATCGCCACCTTCGACCCCGAATACGGCGGCGCCATCGATGCGCCGCTGCGCGAGGCCTGCGTCCAGCTGTCCCAGGACCTGGGCTGGAACGCCTGAGATGAAGCTACACCCCCTGAGTCGCTTCGCGCCTTCCCCCTGGAAGGGGGACGACAGCCTCGCTGCGGGGCGGCGCGGCCGGCGTAGGCCCTTGCTCGCTGTCCCTGGCCTTGGGCCGCGCCGGTTTCATGGGCTGTGGGTGGCGCGCAGCACTATGGATAACTGACATGAGCCTACGCCAGCGCGCCCTGCCCGCCGTCACCGCCGTGGTGCTGGGCGTGCACGCCCTGGCCCTGCTGGGCCTGCCGCTGTGGAGCCAGGTATCGGCGCCGCACACCGAGGTGGCAGCCATGCAGACGCGGGCGCTGTCCCTGCCCGAGCCACCTGCCCCCCCGCCTGCAGCGCCCGTCCCCGCACCGAAGGCGCCTGCGCCCAAGCCGCAGCAGCCTCGCCCCAAGGTCCAGCGCCCGGCACCCGCCGCACCCGCGCCCACGCCCGAGCCGCTGGACACGCCCATCCGCGAAACCGTCGAACCCTTGCCGATGGCCGCAGCGCAGGAGCCTGCCGCATCGGAAGCCGCCGCTGCCGCTGCCGATGCAGGTGCTGGCAGCGGGCCAACCCCGGCCACGCCGCCGGCGCCGCCTGCTCCCAAGCCCGAACCCGAAACACCGTCCACACCCTCGGCCGGCCCGGCCCAGGGCATGGCCATCACCTCGCCCGATGGCACGCCGCTGGCCTCCGACGCCCCCGTTCCCGTGCAAATGCCCGATCCCGCGCGGCTGTCGTTCGCCGTCACCGGCCAGGCCAAGCGCTTCAACTACTCGGCCAGTGCCGAGCTGGTCTGGCGCCATGCCAACGGCCAGTACCAGGCCAGCCAGGAAGTCAGCCTGTTCCTGCTGGGCTCGCGCTCGCAGACCAGCGAGGGCCGCATCACGGACAGGGGCCTGGAGCCCAGCCGCTTCAACGACAAGGCACGCAAGGAACAATCGGCGCAGCTGGCGTTCGACCAGAACCTGGCGCACTTCAGCACGGGCGCGCCCGATGCGCCCATCGCGCCCGGCGCCCAGGACCGGCTCAGCGTGTTCCTGCAACTGTCGGCCCTGCTGGCGGCGGCACCGCAGCGCTACCCGGCGGGCACGCAGATCAGCTTCATCACCGTCAGCGCGCGGCGCGCCGACCGCTGGACCTTCCGCGTGGGCGAGACCGAGACGCTGGACCTGCCCTCCGGCAGCACGCAGGCGCTGCGGCTGGACAAGATCGCGGCGGCCGGCGATGACCAGCAGGCCTCGCTGTGGCTGGCGCCTTCACTGCAATACCTGCCCGTGCGCATCCGGCTGGCGCAGGACAACGGCGACTTCGCCGACCTGCAGCTCAAGGGCCGCCAGGCGCCCTGATCGCGGGTAGGCCGGCACTTGCAGGCGTCGCTGCCGCCCGCCTACCACAGGGCGGCCTGCGGCGCACGCCGCCACGCATGCCAATCCGTGGAATACTGCGTGCAAGTGCCTGTGATAGATCGGGACCCCCACGGTCCTTGAAATCCGGCGCTTCGCAGCCATGTAGGCTGTGCGACGCCCGGCAACGGGCCAGAAAGGGAACACCATGCAAATGCTTTACGACTCCGAATCTTTTGTGGTGCTCCATCTGCGTCCCGACATGGATCCGGATGCAACGGCTGGCAGTGAGGCAGTCGATACCGCCCGCCAACTGCCACGCCACGGCTTCGAGATCGTGGACAAGCGCTCGGGCAAGGAGGTCTACCTGGACGGTTCCTGGGCCGAGATGTTCCAAAAGCAGATCATTGCCTGGCAGCTCGACGCCCCCACCGAGGAAGAGGTGGAAGACGCACTGGATCGATACGCCGGCCTGGCCCAGCAGCCCGTCGTGGTGCACTGACAGCACACAGCGCACGGCCCCCTGAGGAGGCCGCGTGCCAAGCCCGCCGCAGATTCTCTGCGGCGGGCTTTTTCTTTGGGCGCGGCCATTGCGCGGACCCTGGTGCTTTCACCGATCCGCAGCCTGCGCCTCCTGCCTAGAATCCTGAGCGCAGGTTCAAGATTTGAAGACCATCTGTGAGATGGTCTTGTCACGCCTGTGTGGTGTGCGCCGGCCTCTTGCAGACAACCAGGAGGCAGCGATGCAAACCACAGGCCACAGCATTCGTGGCGTTCAGGATGTCATCTCGTACATCGACGCACGCCAGGGCATTTCAGGCCGCGCCGGCACCATCTGGTGGCTGGCACTCGGCGGCCTTTTCCTCGACGCCTTTTCCAACTCCGCGCTCAGCGTGGGCCTGGGGCCCATGACGCGCGACCAGCAGCTCACGCCGGCCGAGGTGGCCTGGATGACATCGCTGGCCTCCTGGGTGTCCATCGCCTTCAACCCCATCGGCGGCTGGATGGCCGACCGCTGGGGCCGCATGCGCCCGCTGGTCATCGCCAAGGTGCTGGCCGTGGCCGGTGCGCTGCTGGTCAGCATGGCGCCCGACTACGCCACCATCCTCTTCGGCCGCTTCTTCGTGGGCGCGGCCTATGGCATCGACTTCGCCATCGCCATGGCGGTGCTGGCCGAGTTCACGCCCGCGCGCCTCAAGAGCCGGCTCAATGTCTGGCAGGGCATGTGGTACATGGCCGTGTGCAGCAACCTGGTGCTGGCGCTGTGGTTCCACTCCTGGGACGTGGGCGATTCGCTGTGGCGCTACTCGGTCGCGGCCACCGCCGTGTTCGGCCTGTTCATCCTGGGCATGCAGGCCGCGCTGCTGGTGGAAAGCCCGACCTGGCTGGCACGCAAGGAGCGGCTGGACGACGCGGCCCGCGCCATGACGCGCATCTATGGCCAGACCTTCAGGGCAGCACCCCTTGCCGAGCGCCTGCCCGTGCTCAACCCGGCCCGGCGCGGCCTGGCCAATGTGCTGCTGATCTTTCGCGGCATCTACCTGCCGCGCACGCTGCTGGCGGCCACGGTGCAGATAGGCCAGTCCATCCAGTACTTCGCCGTGGGCTGGTACCTGCCGCTGATCAGCGCCTCGCTGTTCGGCAAGGACTTCCGCGAGGCCACGCTGGGCGCGCTGGTGTTCAACGTGTTCGGCATCGTCGGCGGCTTCCTGTCGCCCGTCATCGGGCGCCGGCTGGGCCTGCGGCGGGCCTCGGCCTTCGGCTTTGCGCTGGTGTTCCTGATGCTGCTGGTGCTGGGCCTGTTCAACGGCCGCATGCCCATCTGGCTGGCCGTGGCCGTGCCCTCGCTGTTCATCCTCTTTCACTCGGGCGGGCCCGGCGCCAACGGCAAGAGCCTGTCCACGCTGTCCTTCCGCAGCGAGCTGCGCGCGGGCGCCAACGGCGTGATCGGCGCGCTGGGCGCCATGGGCGCGGCGCTGGGGCTGCTGGTGTTCCCGCTGTTCCGCCAGCAGTACGGGCTGGAGAACACCTTCCTCATCCTGTCCGTGGTGCCGCTGCTGGCCAGCATCGTCTGCTTTTCCATCCGCTGGGACCCCACGCGCACCACGGTGAATCCCGACGACGAGCCCGGCGCACCCCAGTTCGCGGACGACGCCGCCCCGCCCGCCAAGACCGCCCAACCCATTGCCTGAGAGAGGCCACCCCATGCACCATGAAGCCGTGATCCTTTGCATAGACGAAGGCACCTCGGGCACGCGCGCCGCCGTCGTGGGGCGCGACGGGCAGGTGTCCGCCCAGGACTACCTGCCGCTGCAGGTCCACTGCCCGCGCCCCGGCGTGGTCGAGCAGGACGCCGACCTGCTGCTGGAGCGCACGCTGGACGTATGCCGCCGCGCCATCGCCCGCGCCCAGGGCGGCGGCCAGCAGATCGTGGCCCTGGCCATTGCCAACCAGCGCTGCTCGGCCGTGCTCTGGGATACGGTCACGGGCCGGTCGCTGGCGCCCATCATGGTCTGGCAGGACTCGCGCCACCGCGACGAACTGGCCCTGCTGGCCGGCGACTGGGATGCCCGGCTGATCCGCCACGCGGGCCGGCCCGTGGGCGTGCGTTCGCCCTACCTGTGGGCCGCGCGCAAGCTGCGGGAGGATGCGGCCGTGGCCCGTGCCTGGCAGCAGCGCCGCCTGGCCTTCGGCACCATCGACTCCTGGCTGCTGTGGCATCTGTCGGATGCGCGCGCCGTGGTCACCACGCCCACCAATGTGACCTCGGGCAACGCCTATGCATTGGGCGATCACCGTTATCTGCAGGACTGGCTGGACGCGCTGGAGTTTCCCGCCGAGCTGCTGCCCCGCCTGTGCGAAGACGTGCAGGACTTCGGCCGCACGCGCACCGAGCTGCTGGGCCTGGCCGTGCCCATCCTGGCCTGCGCGGGCGACCAGCATGCGGCCGCCGTGGGCCTGGGCTGCCTGGAGCGGGGCCAGGCGCTGTGCGTGCATGGCACCGGCAGCTTCGTCGATGTGCTCACGGGAACAAAGCTGCCCGCGCATGACGCGGCCCATGAAAGCTCGCTGACCATGACCGCGCGGCGCATGGGCGGTGTCTCGCGCTATGCCATCGAGACCTATGTGCCCACCACCGGCTCGGCGCTCAACTGGATCTGCGAGAAGCTGCAGTGGTTCGACAACCCGCAGCAGATCAGCGCCCTGGCCCGCGAGGCCGAGACGCCGGCCGACCTGGTCTTCATCCCCGCGCTCACGGGCCTGCGCCTGCCCGCCATGGAGCCTGGCGCGCGGGCCTCGATCTCGGGCGTGTCCATGGCCACCTCGCGGCCGCAGCTGGCGCGCTCCATCCTCGAAGGCATTGCGCATTCCGTGGCATCCTGCGTGCAGGCCGACGAGGCGGCCTCGGGCACCGAGGTGGGCGAACTGCTGGTGGGCGGCGGCCTGTCGGGCAGCGATGCCCTGCTGCAGATACAGGCCGACCTGGGCGGCCTGCCCGTGCGCCGCCTGGCCGATACCGACAAGGCCAGCCTGCGCGGCATCGCCTTCATGGCCGGCAGCGCAGGCCTGCTGTGGGACGGGCTGGAGCAGGCCTGCGCCACGCTGCGCACCGAAGCGGTCTTCACCCCGCGCATGGCGGCCGACGAGCGCGGCGAGCGCCGCCGCATCTGGCGCGCCCGCGTGGGCGACGAACTGGCCCGCGCCCGGGCCCCCGGGCGCAGCGCCGCCCTGGAGGGCTGCGCATGATGCAATGGCCCTTTGGCAAGGAACGCAGGGACAGCGCCGCACTGACCCAGACCGCGCCGCTGCAGCTGCAGCGCGCGGACCAGCTCGCGCGGCTGGGTGACGAGGCCTTCGACCTGCTGGTCATCGGCGGCGGCATCACCGGCGCCTATGCGGCGCTGGACGCCAGCCTGCGCGGCCTGCGCGTGGCGCTGGTGGAGAAGGACGACTTCGCCTCGGGCACCTCGTCCAAGTCCTCCAAGATGGTGCACGGCGGCCTGCGCTACATCGAGCAGGGCAACCTGGGACTGGTGCGGCACTCGCTGCTGGAGCGCCAGCGCCTGCGCCGCAATGCGCGGCACCTGGTGCAGCGCCTGCCCTTCCTGTTTCCCGTGATGGAGCGCGACGGCGTCTTCGACGCCCGCCTGGCCAAGGCCTTCGGCAGCCTGCTGTGGACCTACGACCTGGCCGGCGGCTGGCGCGAAGGCATCCTGCATCGCAAGCTCGGCAAGGCCGAGGTGCTGTCGCACTGCCCGAGCTTTCGCGAAGAGCAGCTCCTGGGCGGCTACATGTACTTCGATGCGCGCGTGGACGATGCGCGGCTCACGCTGGCCGTGGCGCGCACGGCGGCCTTCCATGGCGCGGCCGTGCTCAACCACTGCCAGGCCACCGCCGTCATGCGCAACGCCCACGGCCGCGTGGATGGCGCCATCGTCCAGGCCGACGGCCGCGAGATCAAGGTGCGCGCGCGCAGCGTGGTCATGGCCACGGGCGTGTGGCTGCGCGACTGGGATGGCCGCAAGCCCGGCCAGGAGCCCCGGCTGCACGTGCGCCCCGCCAAGGGCGTGCACGTGGCCATTCCCTGGCTGCGCATACGCAACGACTGCACCGTCACCATTCCCGTGCCGGGCCGCAGCCGGCGCGCCACCATCACGCGCTGGGGCGATGTCTCCTACCTGGGCACCACCGACGAGGACTACGCGGGCGGCCTGGACGATGTGCACTGCACGCGCACCGAGCTGGACTTCCTGCTGGAAGGCGCGCGCTCCGCGCTCAGGGTGGACCTGTCGCCCGAGGACGTGGTCGGCTCCATCGCCGGCTGCCGCCCCCTGGTCGGCCCGCCCGGCGGCAAGACCGTGGAGATGAAGCGCAACCACGAAATCCATGTGGCGGCCGACGGCCTGGTCACCATCGTGGGCGGCAAGCTCACCACCTCGCGCCACATGGCCGAGCAGACCGTGGACGCCGTCGAGAAACTGCTGGGCCGGCGCACGCGCTGCACCACCACCTCGGCCTTTGTGCTGGGCGCGGCCGGCTACGACGCCCAGGCCATCACGGCCACGGGCGGCCTGTCGGCCCACCTGGGCGAGCGCTACGGCACGGAAGCGCGCTTCGTCAGCGACCTGCTGGCCGCGCGCCCCGAACTGGCCCGGCCCATCGTGCAGGGCCTGCCCCATACCGAGGCCGAAGTCCTCTACGCCGTGCGCCACGAAATGGCGGCCAGCGTGGACGACGTGCTCTCGCGCCGCCTGCGCGCCCGCCTCATGGCGCGCGATGCCTCGGCCCACGCCGCGCAGCGCGTGGGCGACATCCTGGCCGATGAACTGGGACTGACACCCGCGCAGGTCGCGCAACAGGTCCACGACTACCGCCGCGCCGTGGAGCGCGAGAAACAGATTTTGATGGGAGACATCCAATGCTGAGCAAAGACGCAATCGCCCGCGGCTACAACCGCCGCAACTACGTGGTGGGCGCCCCCACGACACCGGGCTGGGCGGCGCAGGCCGCACCCGCAGCCGACCGCCCTGCCTCCGAAGGTCCTGCCTGCGGCCTGCAGCACGAGCCCGTGGCCGTGCCCGAGGCCGCGCTCGCCGCGCTGCGCGCCGCCTGCGACCGCGTGCAGACCGAGCGCGCCGACATCGTCGCCGGCACGCGCGACTGGTGGGCGCGCACCATGGTGGCCGAGACCTCGGGCCACCCGGCCACGCCGCAGGCCGTCATCGCCCATGCATCCACCGTGGAGCAGGTGCAGGCCGTGATGCGCATTGCCGACGCGCACGCCATTCCCGTCACCGTCTCGGCCGGGCGCAGCAACGTCACGGGCGCGGCCCTGCCCCTGCGCGGCGGCATCGTGCTGGACCTGTGCGAACTCAACCGTTTCATCGCCATGGACGAGCAAAGCCAGATCGTCGAGGTCGAGGCCGGCATGTTCGGCGACGTGTTCGAGGAAACCATCCAGCGCCGCCACGGCATGACCATGGGCCACTGGCCCTCGTCCTTCGGCATCAGCACCGTGGGCGGCTGGGTGGCCTGCCGGGGCGCGGGCCAGCTGTCCACGCGCTACGGAAAGATCGAGGACATGGTCCACGGCATGGACGTGGTGCTGGCCGATGGCCGCCTCGTCACCGTGGGCGGCTACGCGCGCGCGGCCATCGGCCCGGACCTGCAGCAGCTGTTCATCGGCTCGGAAGGCACGCTGGGCGTGATCGTGCGCATCCGCTTCAAGCTGCACCGCCTGCCCGACCACGGCCGCGCCATCGCCTATGGCTTCGCCAGCTTTGCCCAGGGCCTGGAGGCCTGCCGCCAGATCCTGCAGCAAGGCGCCAACCCCGCCGCGCTGCGGCTGTACGACGCGCTGGAAAGCGGCGTGCAATTCGGCCGCAGCGACCTCAACGTGCTGCTGATCGCCGACGAAGGCGCGCCCGAGATCGTCGATGCCGTCATGGCCATCTGCGAACGTGTGTGTGCACCCTTGGGTGAACGGCTGGACGGCGCCGCCACCCTGGAGCGCTGGCTGGACACGCGCTACCTGACCGGCAAGAGCGCCGAGGGCTTCAAGAAAGGCCCGGGCTTCGTCGCCGACACGCTGGAGATGTGCGGCCCCTGGAAAGACCTGCCGGCCATCTACGAGGAAGTGGTCGCCGCCCTGCAGGCCATCCCCGGCACCCTGGCCGGCTCGGCCCACCAGTCGCATGCCTATGTGGATGGCGCCTGCCTGTACTTTTCTCTGCGCGGCGAGGTGGCCGTGGACCAGCGCGCCCAGTGGTACCGCGCGGCCTGGGACGCGGCCAACGCCGTGCTGCTGCGCCACGGCGCCACGCTCAGCCACCACCACGGCGTGGGCCTGCTGCGCGCGCCCTACATGCGGCAATCGCTGGGCCCGGCCTTTGCGCTGCTGGAGGCCACCAAGCGCATGCTGGACCCCAAGAACCTGCTCAACCCCGGCAAGCTGGGGCTGGACCTCTGACATGGGCCGCCCGGACAACTCCCTGGGCGCGCGGCTGGCGCGCCGCCCCGTCATCGCCACCCTGTACGGGGCCGAGCAGATGGACGCGCTGCTGGCCAGCCAGGCCGAAGTCGCCATCGTCGCCAACATCGAACTGCGCCGCCTGCGCTCGGTGATCTCCACCATCACCGGGGCGGGCAAGATCGCCATCGTCAACATCGACAGCTGCGACGGCATCTCGCCCGACAAGGGCGGCGTGGACTACCTTGTGGACCTGGGCGCCAGCAGCCTGCTGTCCACGCGCGTGGCCACCATCCAGCGCGCCAACAAGGCCGGGCTGCTGACCATGCAAAAGGTCTTCGTCACCGACCGCTCCACCTGGCCGCGCAGCATCAAGGCCGTGGAGCAGAGCGACCCCAACCTCGTGCAGATCATGCCCGCCCCCATGCTGGCCCACATCACCGAGGCCGAGCGCCGCATCCTGCCGCCCCTGGTGGCCTCGGGCTTCGTCTGCAGCCAGGAGCAGGTCCAGCAGGCGCTGGCCGGTGGGGCGATTGCGGTGTCTACCAGCGACAGTGGGCTGTGGTGAGGAGCGGCGATCGGATTTCCGAGACACGGTCTCGGAAATTGCAGCCCAGGGATAGGCCAGGAAGAAGCGCCGCACATTCTCCAGATTGTCCGGACTGAGCCCTCGCCCGAATCGAGCCGCCAGATCAACGGACAGGCTCTCCATCAACGACCTGCCATAGCCAACCCGGCCCCCCGCGCCCCAGGCCGCGCGCCGGCTCCGCATCTTCACGCGCTCCACCAGACCCTTGAGCAGGTCGAAGTGCAGACGCATGTGCTTGAGTGAGCGGCCGTAGCGTGAGCGGGGCAGCTTGAAGGCTTTGTCGGCAAGCTGAATGGCGCTGGCCGCCATGTGCCATTGCTGCTCGAATGCCGCATGGCCCTGCGGCGGATCGGCCTGCATGCGCCGTATGTGTGCCATCGCCAGTTCCACCGCGCATTCCACTTCGAACTGGCGCGCATTGCGTCCCCGCTTGTCGTGGCAGGTCTGGGTCAGCGCCGCCAGCGTGCTCTCCGCCATGGACAGCGAGACATACATGGCCTGCTGCCAAGTGGGCCAGGTGGGCCAGGTGGGCCAGGTGGGCCAAGTGGGCCAAGTGGGGGATGTGGGGGATGGGGTGGTTTTCTCTGTTTCCGGACGAGACTGTGCCTGCACTGCCACGCGGGCAGCGTTTTTGGAGGAGGTCATGGGTCAGCCCTCCCGTTGGTGGAGAGGGCTGATGGAGACAGGCTCGGCGCGATGGCTGGCCAGAAAGACAGAAGACATGGTCTTGATTCCTGCGTGAACAAGACCCCGATTGACGGTGGGGGCTGCAACGCCGGTTCAGGTGTTTCTACGCTCCGGGCCTTTCGGCTTGCCGCCAATGTAGCGGCACCAGGCTGGGCCGGGGCGGCCTCCTGGGCGGTGGCCACTCCAGATGCGGGTGTGCGCGGTCTGCCAGGAGAGGATTTGCAACGCCAACCAGGCCTATTCCGGAGGAACTCCGGATGCAGTGGATTGCGCTGCTGTGTTGGGGGCTGTGCCCGTCATGGCTGTGCCGTTATGCCGAGGGGTTTGAGCCTTGAATAGCTCCTGAGTCGGTTGTCCGCTTTGTAGCTCCACTGCCCATCTGGCGGACGCTGAAGACCCGGTTGTGCACGGCGTCATACTGGTATTGGTCCTTGGGCAGACCCAGGTCCTGCAGCTTTTGATCTGGCGCGGCTTTGGTCAGCCGGTCCAGGTTGTCGTACCCGTATTCCGTTCTACCCAGGTCGCTGTCAATCTTGGTGATGTTGCCGGCCTTGTCGTATTGGTAGTGGCGGCTCACCAGCAGTTCAGCGGCCACGTTCTTCACTTCAATGGACAACCGCCGTTGCAGGACCTCCAGGCTGATTGCCTTGGTGGCGCCCGGCTAGTTATTTTTCAATACACACTCGGCAAAAAGGTGCCTTCGCCAAGAGTAGTTAAACCTACCACATCACACCCCCCTTCTGCTGTGACCGCGATTTCCACAAGACAACTCTTCCGAGATTTGTATCTATAGATCTCGTCCCCATCAATTACAGAACCGTATTCTTGAGTAACTTGAACCACATCCTTCTTTTCTACAGGTTCTTTAAACATGTATTTCAAACAATTAACCGCAATTAAATCCTTATCGCCAATGTCTCTGTAATTATAGTCATACACCAAGAAACAGGGCACACTGATCGATAACACGAAAATAATCGAATAAATTATTTTCGCATATACACTCATTTGTCCCATTGATGGATCCATTTAAATTTACTGAAGCAAGTCCTAATCGAGTCTTTTCATTGAACAGTTTTCTATCGTTTTCTCAGCGTAAGAACTACACCTTCAGTCGCAAAATTGCGACGAACTTCGGAGCAATGCCCCAGAAAAAAATAGTTACCATGATTTTTGCCACATCAGATTTAATCCACCAGTCTATTATTGAAAATCCTTCAACACCTTCCAATATAAAGAAAATCAACGCTAAAAATGCGTGTAAAACACCGACAACCTGAAGTCGTTTAAAAAATGTTAATTCCTCACCCGCATTCACCGCATTTCTCCTCAACAACAGATTTAACAGCACTTCTCCCCATCCCTATTGACATACTCAAATCAAGCCCAACTGCTTTATCAATTAAAGCACCTTCACTCTTTAATCTACCTAATCTCCATACTCCAGCGATTGATATTCCGCCCCCAAAAACCGCGTTCACCCCACTGCTCCATGCACTTCCTGTCGCAGCACTAGGATCAGGACAGTCAGCAAATTTATCAATCATTGTTACGCTACTGCCTGCCCCTCCAAGAACTGGCATTCCTTGGGCTCCAACTCCAATGGAAAGCAACGATACGCCTCCAGTTATCTTGTATTTTTTATTACACTTACATTCTGACTCAAGATCGAATATCCCCAAATACCCCCCTGCTCCATAAACAGCCCCTCCCCCACTTATAGACCCTTTCCAAGTAACCGCCAACCCCATTGGGTCGATATTCATATTAGGGCGGCTTTTAACATAATCATACACGTTTACACCATCAAATAATGCTATTGGATCTTCCTGCATGAACCTACCCACACTTGGTTTGTAGTCCCTATATAAGTTGTAGTTAGTATTTTTCTCTTCATCAAAGTATTGCCCGGGAAACCTCAAATTGACTTGTACCGTACTCTCAATGGCCTCAGTCGAGCCAAACGCCTCAGCTACTGCTTTCCACGTTGCCACTCCCGCCTTGTCTGTCGCAATCATCGGTGTGCCCAAGTGATCTGCATGTAGGTAGTAGTAGTTCGTCCGGCTGTCCGTCAAGCTGCCATTTGCGGCCTCTGCCTGCCAGATGGGATCTGTACTCCATAGTCCCTGCTGGCCCGCCACTGAATTGAACCCATAGGCCTTGGCGAGCCTCCCATCTTCGCTCACTTCACCCAGCAAGGCCTGCTCGCTGTAGATGAAATAGATGATTTCGGAGGCTACCCCCTGCATGACCTTCTTTGAGATACGCCGCCCAAACGGGTCATAGCGGTAGTGAGCTTGCAGACCCTGGGGGTTTTCGTATCGGGTCAAGCGCTCTGCCGCGTTGTAACTGTAGGTCTTCTCCCCTTTGCTGCTGGTTTCCTTTTGCGTATGACCCTGTGGGGTGTAGCTCACCTGGGTATCTTGGGGCGCCATTTGGCTGAATGGCTTCTGGCTTGGATACCGTACCAGTTGGTTGTCATCGTTGTAGGTCCAGGTGCCCGGCTGGTGTGCGCTGGTGATTCGGTTGCCTACCGCGTCGTAGCTGTACATCTCTTGCGGCAAGCCCAGGCCTTGCAGATTCTGGTTTGGCGAGGCTTGAGTGAGGCGGTCCAGGTTGTCGTAGCCATATTCGGTGGTGCCAAGGTCACTGTCGATCTGAGTGATGTTGCCGGCCTTATCGTATTGGTAGTGGCGGCTCGCCAGCAGTTCAGCGGCAGCGTTCTTCACTTCGATGGACAGCGGCCTTTGCAGCGCATCCAGGCTGATGGTTTTGGTGGCACCCGGCGTCTCGATGCGCGTGGCCGTGAGCCATTGGTAGTTGCCGTAGCGGATCTGGCTCTGGTCTGGCAGGGTCACCAGGCTCAGGCGGCCCTTGTCGTAGCTGTATTGGCCTGCGCTGCCGTCGGGGTAGCTGTGGCCGGCCAGTTGGCCGTCGGCGTTGTAGCTTTGGCCTACCGTGAAGCTGAAGCTACCCGTTTTATCGACCTTGCCGTAGGTCACCTTGTTCTGGGTGGTTCTTCCTTGCGCGTCCTTGTCGTAGGTGGCGCTGCTGATCAGGTTCTGCTGGCCGTCCTTTTGTTCGTAGGCGGTGAGCAGGCCGTCTGCGTCGTACTGGTAGCTGATGCGTTGGTCGGTTTCCGTGCCTTGGAGCTTGTGCTCTTCCTGCACCATGCGGCCGGCCTTGTCATAGGCGTAGCGGCGGGTGTTGCCTCCAGCGTCCGTGCGTTGTGTCAGTTGGCCTGCGGCATCGTAGGCATACAGAATGGCGCCGCCCATGGGGCGGGTTTCCTTGATCAGGCGCCCGGCTTTGTCGTATTCAAATTTGTGGGTGTTGCCCTTGGCGTCGGTCAGGCTGGTGAGCTGGTCGTGGGCATTCCAGGTCTGCTTGGTGGCCTGGGCCATGGGGTCGATGGTTTTGACGAGGCGAGCCAGGCCGTCGTATTCATAGACAGTGGAGCGGCCTGCGGGGTCTATGGTGGCGACCCTCTGGCCCAGGCTGTCGTATTGCTGGTGCTGGGTGCGGGTTTGGTCCTGCGTCGAGGGGTTCGCTAGATGCTGGGTGACTGAGGTTTGCCGGCCGATTTGGTCGTATTGGTAGGTTTCCTTGTAGGTGGGGTATTGGGTGGCGATGAGCAGCCCGGCCTGCGGGCTGTCGTCTTCGCCATATTCGTGGCCGATGGTGTCGCCTGCCGCATCGATGCTGCTGGCGATGCGGCCCCGGTGGTCGTAGGTGGTCTGCGTGACAAGACCGCTGGGGCTGGTGGTGCTCAGGGGCAGGCCCGTGTTGTCGTAGGTGATGCGCGTGCCTGCGCCTTGCGTTTCGCCAGGGGCAATGGTTTCTATGACCCGGCCATTCTGGTCATAGCGGGTTTGCTGGGTTCGGCCTGCTGCACTGGTGCTCTTCGTCCTTCGCCCTCTGGCGTCGTATTCGTGGCTTGTGGTCTGGTTCAGGGCATTGCTGGCCTGGGTCAGCCGGCCTGCTGCATCAAAGCCCAGCGTGGTGGTGTTGCCCAGGGCGTCGGTCTGCGTTGCAGGTAGACCCCTGGTGTCGTAGCTGGCCTGGCTGGTATGGCCCAGCGGATCCGTGGCCTCGATCAGGCTGCCGTTGTTGTCGTAGCGGTAGCTGATGGTGCGGGCATCGTCTGCCGTGCCGTCGCCTGCTCCGGTGCTGCGACTCGTCAGCTGCCCATAGCTGTCGTACTGGTAGCGCGTGGTGCGCTGTTCGGGCCGGCCCAGGGCTTGTGTCCAGATGATGACGCGGCCTTTGTCGTCATGGCTCCAGGTGCTGGTGATGCCGCCCTGGTTGATGTGCTTTGTCCTGAGGCCGCGTACAGGCTCGTATTCGTATTGGTCGAGGCTGCCATCGGGGTGGGCGATGCGCAGCGGCTGGTAGTTGTAGTCGTAGCTGGTGGTGGTGGTCAGGCCCCGTGCGTCGATGGCGCGGGTCTGGTAGTTGCCGTCCCACAGGGTTTTGGCTGCGGGCTTGCCGTTGAAGGTTCTCTCCAGTTCGTTGCCTTCACGGTCGTAGAGATAGACGGTGGTGTTGTCCCGGCAGTCCAGGTAGGTGACGAGGAACTGGCGTTTTTCTCGCAGGTATTGGTTCTTGCCGGTGGAGGCGCAGCCCTGGGCATCGAGTTTGCCGACGCGGCCACCGCCCCAGAGGTTGGCGAGTTTGCTGGTGGTGCCGCTGGTGCCCGTGGGGTCCAGGACCTTACCGGCGGCGCCCAGGGTGAGCAGCGGTGCGGGGGCGGGAATGCTTTGGCTGTACTGGACCGTGACCTGGGCGCCCAGGGGGTCGGTGCGGCTGGTGAGCTGGCCGTTGCCGTCGTAGGTGTAGCTCCAGCGCTGGCCCATGACGTCGGTGGCCTGGGTGAGCAGCTGGCCGTTCCATTGGTAGCTGACGCTGCGCCCGGCCCGGTCTTCGATGCGGGTGATGAGGCCATTGGTCAGGGTGGCCGTGTAGACGGTGCCGCCATGGTGGTCCAGGATGCGGGCCCGCGTGGCGCTGTCGTAGGCAAAGCGCACGTTGATGCCGTTGGTGTTGGCGTAGCCCAGGATGCGGCCTTGTGCGTCGTAGTCGATGCTGTTGCCCAGGCGGTCGTACCAGCGCCACTGTGCCAGGGGGTTCTGGGCACTGCCGCCTTCAGGAAGGCGTTTGATGAAGACGGGCGCGTTGTTCTTGCCTTTGGCGATGTAGAGGTCGGCCTGGCCGCTGCGCTCGTACAGGACACCCGCGCGCTCGATGAGCCGGGCGTCACGACCCAGGGGGTCGAGTTCAAAGTTCAAAGGCGCCCAGGCCGGGTTGAGCCACCAGCGGCCCTGGCTCCAGCTGCGCACGATGTCCAACGGGCCGCCCAGGACCTGTACGCGCAGGTCGAGGTGGGTTTCGGTGTACTCGCCGTTGATCCAGCGCACCTGGGGTTCGCTGGCCTGGGTGGTGAGGGAGTAGCCGGGGTCGCCCGGGCGGGTGAAGGCCGAGGGGTTGGCGTAGTCCTGGGCCTGGGCTGTTTGGGCCATGACCGTGATGACCAGGGCGGCGACGAATGCCGTGGATATGCGCGGGCCGGCGCAGCGCCAGCGATGCCTGTCGAGCATGGTGTTCCCTCTCCCTCATGTTTGCCTTGTATGGAAACTGCATTGCACGGTTTTGTGGCAATGGGAGGAAAGGGGTGCAGTCTGAAAATTAAGAGGACTGGTCTGATTTTTTGCCAAATGTGCCTGGATTGGCCCTTGAGGGTGGGCGGACCATTGGTCCGCATCCGTCTCTGCCCGCCTTTACGGGCAATCACAGCAAAGCCAGGTCAGGTCGGCTTGCGCACGAAGTCCAGCACCGCCTGCAGCATGCGCTGCAGCGTGGGCTGGATCTGTTCGGCGCGCTCGGGCAGGTAGTCGAAGGGCAGGGCTTCCTGCATGTAGCTGCACTGCGTCATCTCCAGCTGCACGGCGTGGATGCCGGCCTCGGGCTGGCCGTAGTGGCGCGTGATGTAGCCGCCCGTGAAGCGGCCGTTGAGTATGGCGGTGTGGCCCGGCGCGGTCTGCGCAATGGCCAGCAGATGCTCGGCCAGCTCCAGCGCGCAGCTCGTGCCCTTGCCGGTGCCCAGGTTCAGGTCGGGCAGCTTGCCTTCGAAGAAACGCGGCAGCACCGAGCGGATGGAGTGCGCGTCCCACAGCGCCACGGTGCCGTGCACGGCCTTGAGGCGGTCCAGCTCGGCGCGCAGCTGTGCATGGTACGGGCCCCAGATGGCTTCGCGGCGCGCGGCGATTTCGGCGTCTGCGGGCACATCGGCCGGGTCGGCGTACAGCGGCGTGTCGTCGAAGGTGTCCACGGGGCACAGGCCGGTGACGCTCTGGCCCGGGTAGAGGCTGGCGCCATCGGGCGGACGGTTCAGGTCCACCACATAGCGCGAATGCGTGGCCACGAGGATGGAGGCGCCCATGGCCTTGGCGAACTCGTACAGGCGCGGCAGGTGCCAGTCGGTGTCGGGCACGTGGCGGGCTTCCTCGGTCAGGCGCGCGGCGAGGTCGGGCGGCACATGGGTGCCCGCATGCGGCATGGAGATCAGCAGCGGCGCCGTGCCCTGGTGGAAGACGAAGGGAGGGGGAGCGGTATCGGTCATGGCGTGATTCTGGAACGTTTATGGCGGGTTTTGCGGGCCCATGGCATGCATGGGCCTCAGGATTGCAGGGTGGCCGTGCGCGCCGCGACAAAGCCATGGGCTGCCGCCTCGTGCAGCGCATGCCGGCCGGCCTGCACGCGGCGCTCGCCGCCCACCCACAGGCTGTGCAGGGCGCTGCTGCGGTGGCTGCCGAAGACATGGGCCGAGACCATGGCCTGCACCGGCAGGCCGGCCAGCGCCACATGGCCTGCGTCCAGCGCCAGGAAGTCGGCCTGCTGGCCCACGGCCAGCCCGGCCACGGGGCGGCCTGCGGCCTGGGCACCGCCCTGCACTGCGGCGGTCCACAGCGCGGTGCCCACCTGCGGGTCGGGGCCGGCCAGCACGTTGCGCTGGCGCAGCGACAGGCGCTGGCTGTATTCGAGCATCAGCAGTTCCTCGGCCGCGTTGACGCAGGCATGGCTGTCCGAGCCCACGCCCCAGGCGCCGCCGTGGCCCAGCCATTTCGGCATGTCGAAGATGCCATCGCCCAGGTTGGCCTCGGTGGTGGGGCAGATGCCGGCCACGGCGCCGCTGCGCGCGGCGCCCGCGTATTCGTCAGGCGTCATGTGGGTGGCATGGACCAGGCACCAGCGCGCGTCCACGGGGGCATGCTCCAGCAGCCATTGCACGGGGCGCTGGCCGCTCCAGGCCAGGCAGTCGTCCACCTCCTGGGTCTGCTCGGCAATGTGGATGTGGATGGGCGCGCGCGCGTCCAGCGCCGCCAGGCCCTCCACGGCCACGCGCAGGCTGTCGGGCGGCACGGCGCGCAGCGAGTGCGGCGCCAGGCCCAGGGCCGCGCCTTGTGCGCGCGCCTCGGGCAGCAGGCGCCGCAGCAGGGCCAGCATGTTGTCCGTGCTGCGGATGAAGCGCGCCTGGTCGGCGCGCGGCGGCTTGCCGCCGAAGCCGCTGGTCTGGTAGAGCACGGGCAGCAGGGTGATGCCCATGCCGGCCTTGCGCGCGGCGCGCAGCAGGGCCTGGGACAGCGTGGCGTCGTCCGCGTAGGGCCGGCCATCCCGGTCGTGGTGCACGTAGTGGAATTCGCAGACCGAGGTGTAGCCGGCCTCCAGCATCTCCACGTACAGCCAGGTGGCGATGGCCTCCAGCGACTCGGGCGTGATGCGCGCGGCAAAGCGGTACATGAGGTCGCGCCAGCTCCAGAAGCTGTCCCGGGCCTCGGCGCGGTATTCGGTCAGGCCTGCAAAGGCGCGCTGGAAGGCATGCGAGTGCAGGTTGGGCATGCCGGGCAGCACGGGGCCGGGCGCGCGCGGCGCGCTGCCGGGCGGGGCGTCTGCCTGTACGGCCTGCAGGCTTCCTGCGCCATCCCAGCGCAGCAGTACATTGCGCGCCCAGCCCGTGGGCAGCAGGGCGTGCTCGGCGAACAGCGTGCGGCTGTCGGATGTCGGGTCGATGCCGCTCATTGCCCGGCCTCCAGGATCTCGGCCAGCGCGCGCACGAAGCGTGTGTTGTCGGCCTCGGTGCCCACGGAGACGCGGATGAAGTGCTCGAAGCCCGGCTCCTTCCAGGGCTTGACGATCAGGCCCCGGGCCAGCAATGCCTCGTTCACGGGACCGTTGGGGCGGCCGATGTCGATGAACAGGAAGTTGGCGGCCGCAGGTGCTATCCGGAGTGCGGGCAGTGCAGGCAGGGCGGCCAGCCGCTGCGCCAGCGCATCGCGCAGGCGCACGGTCTCGGCCACGCCGCGCTGCATGAAGTCCTCGTCGCCCCAGGCCGCCAGCGCCGCCGCCTGGGCCGCCTGGTTGACGTTGAAGGGCGTGCGCACGCGGTCCAGCAGTTGCACCAGGGCCGCGTCGCTGGCCAGGCCGTAGCCCACGCGCAGGCCTGCGAGGCCCCAGGCCTTGGAGAAGGTGCGCAGCACGATCCAGGGCATGGCGCGGCCGCGCAGCAGGGACAGCACGTCGGGGTAGCCGCCGGCGTGCAGGGCGTACTCGTAGTAGGCCTCGTCCACCACCAGCAAGGTGTGGTCCGGCGTGGCGTCCAGCAGGCGCACGAAATCCCCGGCACTGAACATGCAGCCCACGGGATTGGAAGGATTGGCCAGCATGGCGAGCTTGGGGCCGCGCGCCAGCGCCTGGCACCAGGCATCGACATCGAAGCCCAGCGCGGGCGTCAGCTCCAGCAGCTCGACGCGGGCGCCCATCATGCGCGGGTAGATCTCGTGCAGGCCGAAGGCCGGGCGCTGGGTGAGCACGCGGTCGCCGGGCGAGAGAAACGCCTGGCAGAGCATCTGCAGGATGTCCTCGGAGCCGTTGCCAACGGCAATGGCCTCGGCCGGCACGCCGGTGCGCGCCGCGATGGCCGCGCGCAGCGCCGTGCATTGCGCATCGGGATAGGTGCCCACGTGCAGGGCCAGATCGGCCAGGGCGCGGGCCACGGCGGGGCTGGCGCCAAAGGGGTTCTCGTTGCTCGCCAGCCGCGCGATCTCGGTGACGCCGTAGCGCGCCCGCACGGCCTCGGAGGACAGGCCTGCGTTGTAGGGCGGCAGCGGCGGCACTTCGGGGCGTGCCAGGGTGTGGATCGCGTGGAGGGCGGGAGCGTTCATAGGTCGAATACCTTGCCGGGGTTGAACAGATGCAGAGGGTCCAGCGCCTGCTTGATGGCGCGCATCACGGCCAGTTCGGCCGGCGTGCGGCTGGCGCCGAGATAGGGCTTCTTGTGCAGGCCGATGCCGTGCTCGGCCGAGACGCTGCCGCCGAACTCGCCGACCAGGTGGTACAGCGCGGCCTCGACGCCTTCGCAGTCGCCGTTGGCGGTGGCACCGTCCACCGAGACATGCAGGTTGCCGTCGCCCACATGGCCGAAGAACAGCGAGTGGTGGCCGGGCCAGCGCGCGTCGAACGCGGCGCGGCAGGCATCGGCGAAGCGGCCGATGTCGGCCTGGGGCAGGCTGACGTCGAAGTTGACGGGCGGATGCATGTTCGTGTTGAGCTCGGCCGGCGCCTCGCGCAGCTTCCACAGCTGGCGCGCCTGTGCCACGGACTGGGCGATGACGGCATCGGCCACCTCGCCGGCCTCCATGGCCTCGCCCAGGGCTTCTTCCACGTCGGCGCGCAGCGCGGCCTCGTCCTTGCCGTCCACATCGATCAGGGCCAGCAGCGCATGCGCCTGGCCAAACGGCGGCTGCAGCTTCTGCCAGCGGATGGAGGCCTGGATGAAGCTGTCCCACATCAGCTCGAAGGCCGCCACGCCGTTGCCAAAGCGCGACTGCATGCGCGCGAGCACGGACAGCGCCGCATCGAAGTCCGGCACGGCCACCAGGGCGGTGGCGCGGGCCTGGGGCGCGGGGCGCAGGCGCAGCAGCACGCGTGTGACGATGCCCAGCGTGCCCTCCGAGCCGATGAAGAACTGCTTGAGGTCGTAGCCTGTGTTGTTCTTGAGCATGGGGCGCAGCATGGGCAGAACCGTGCCGTCGGCCAGCACCACCTCCAGGCCCAGCACCTGCTCGCGCATCATGCCGTGCTGCAGCACGCCGTTGCCGCCCGCATTGGTGGCCACGTTGCCGCCGATCTGGCAGCTGCCGCGCGCGCCCAGGTCCACGCCGAAGACCATGCCTGCAGCCACGGCCGCCTCCTGCACGGCCTGCAGCGTGGCGCCGGCCTGCACGGTCATCAGCGCGGTGCGCGCGTTCACGTCCTCGATGGCGTTCATGCGCTCCATGGAGACGGCCACGGCACCCGCCACGGGCACGGCCGCGCCCGCCAGGCCCGTGAGCCCGCCCTGGGGCACGACGGGCACGCGGTGGGCCGTGCACAGGCGCATGAGCGCGCTGACATCGTCGGTGCTGCGCGGGCGCACCAGGGCCAGCGGGCGCTGGGGCGGCGTGCCGCTCCAGTCGGTGTGGTAGCGCTCGGGGACATCGTCGCCGCGCTGCGCCACTTCGGCGCCCAGGGTGGAAATCAATTCATCGAGAAACGGTGCATGGGACATGGACAGGCTTTCAGTGGATCCCCTGCCCGCGGGTCCGCACGATACGGCCCTGGCGCACGATGCTGCAGTCCGGCCGGCTGCCGAACCAGTAGGCCAGCTCGGCCGCATGGCGCACGGGCCAGAGCACGAAGTTGGCGGGACGGCCGGCCGCGATCAGGCCATGCTCGTCCTGCAGGCCCAGGGCGCGCGCGGCATGGCGGGTGATGCCCGCCAGGGCCTCGGGAACGGTCAGCCGGAACAGGGTGCAGGCCATGTTGGCCATGAGCAAAAGGCTCAGGCAGGGAGAAGTGCCCGGATTGTGATCGGTGGAGACGGCCATGGGAACGCCCGCGGCGCGCAGGCCCGCGATGGGCGGCATGTGGGTGTCGCGCAGCGCGTAGTAGGCGCCGGGCAGCAGCACGGCCACGGAACCCGCGCCGCGCATGGCGGCAATGCCGGATTCGGACAAGTGTTCGATGTGGTCGCAGGACAGCGCGCCATAGCGGGCCGCGAGGGCTACCCCCTCCATGTTCGACAGCTGCTCGGCATGCAGCTTGACGGGCAGGCCCAGGCTGCGCGCCGTCTGGAAGACCTGCTCGGTCTCGGCCAGCGAGAAGGCGATGCGCTCGCAGAACACATCGACCGCATCGACCAGGCCCTCGGCCGCCAGCGCGGGCAGCATGGTGCCGGTCACCAGGTCGATGTACTCCTGGCTGCGGCCTGCGTACTCGGGCGGCAGCGCATGCGCGCCCAGGAAGGTGGTGCGCACGGTCACGCCCAGGGCCTGGCCCAGGCGCCGGGCCACGCGCAGCTGCTTGCGCTCGTGCTCCAGCGCCAGGCCATAGCCCGACTTGATCTCGATGGCGCAGACGCCCTCGTCCAACAGCTGCTGCAGGCGCGGCAGGGCCTGGGCGAACAGTTCGTCCTCGCCGGCCTCGCGCGTGGCACGCACGCTGGAGACGATGCCGCCGCCGGCGCGTGCCACTTCCTCGTAGCTGGCGCCGTCCAGGCGCATGGCGAATTCGTTGGCGCGCTCGCCGCCATAGACCAGGTGGGTGTGGCAATCGACCAGGCCCGGCGTGGCCAGCATGCCCTGGCCGTCATGGCGCGGCAGGGACGCATATGCGGGCGGCAGGGCCTGCTGCGGCCCCACCCAGGCCACGCGGCCCTGCTGCACCACGATGCAGGCATCCTCCCCGTCCCCCATGGGCTGGCCGGCCTCGAACATGTCAGGCGCCAGGCGCAGGTTCTGCCAGCAGCCGTCGGCCGAAGAGGATGGAGCGAGTGCAGAAGCGGGTGCGTGGGGCTCGGTCATGGGGGTGATTCCTTGGATGTCGTGGGTCGTCAGCAGGCTTGCAGCAGCACCTGCACCAGCCGCGCGTCGTCGGTCTGCGGCACCAGATGCTGCGGGTCGGGCTGCTGCGCGCTCCACCACAGGCCCTGGCCGGGGATGAGCGCAGCGCCATCCGCCTGCCAGTCGCCCTGCAGCACCATGCACAGGCCGGCGTCGGCGCGGCCGGCGTCGGCAGCGCTGTCCAGCACCTGAACCTGCGCCCGCCACTGGCCGCGCCGCGCCATCACGTTGAAGTCGGTGGAAGTGCCGCCCAGCAGCGAGCAGCCCAGCGCCACATCGCCGCAGAAGGCAAACGGCTGCCAGCGCGCGTCCAGCACATGGTCGATGCCTTCGCCGCGCAGGTGCACGCCGTCGCCATCGAGCAGCATGATCTGCCGGTCCACGCCCGCAAAGGCCGAGAACGGCCCGGGCTGGGCGATGGTGGCCACGCTGATGCGCCAGCCAAAGGCATCCATGCCCGCACCCGGTGGCCAGCAGGCGATCTCGCGCGTGCTGCCGCCCCCGTTCTTCCAGGGGCTGGGAGCGATCTGGTTCAGGCTGAAGCGGTGAAGTGCCGTCATGAGCGCTTGTCCTTGTCTGTTCTGAGCGTTGCGTCGATCTAAGCGCCCACCAGCACGGGAAACAGCGCATGCTCCATGGGCGCGCCCGCAGGAAGCGTGTCGGCCAGGCCAGGGAAATCCGGCGAGGTCTTCCAGCGCCTGGGGGCATGGCGTATGTCGTCGCCCATGAAACGCACCGAGAACACGCGGCGCCGGTTCTGCCCCTCCACGCCGGCTGCCGCATGCAGGGTCAGCATGTGAAAGCAGACGAAGTCGCCAGGCTCTATGTCCCAGCCAAGAATCGGGAACCGCTCCCGCGCGGCTTCCACGTCGGGCAAATCCGCCAGGCTGCCTTCGGGAAACCAGCTGGCCTGGTTGTCCATGAAGGTGCGCGGCATCAGCCACGGCCCCAGGTGCGAGCCGGCAACGAACTCCAGCGTGGTGGGGCGCGAAACCGGGTCGACGGGGATCCACATGCTGATGTTCTGGCGCCCCTCGATGTTGTAGTAGGGCTGATCCTGGTGCCAGGGCGTGCGCTGGCGCGTGCCGGGCTCCTTGACCAGAAGGTGGTCGTGGTACAGCCGTACCGTGCGCGACCCCATGAGCCGCTGGGCCAGCTGGGCCAGCGGTGTCTCGAAGACAAAGCGCCGGTAGGCCGGGTTGTCCTGCCAGTTGCAGAAGTCCTCGAAGAAGCGCCCCGGATCGTCGGGCCGGCTGGCCACCTTGGCGCGCGGGCTGGGAGCGGCCAGGTTGGCCTCTATTCCCTCAGCCAGCAGTGCCACCTCGTCGCGCGTGAGCAGCTGCCGTATGCAGACCGCGCCATCGCGCTGGAAACGGGCGACCGTCTCGTCATCCACTTTCTGCTGCACGCGGCGTTGCAGGTCCTCCAGGCTGGGTAGCTGTGTCATGGCTTTTGTCTCCTTGGTTCATGGTTTGCGGGAACAGGCGCTGCAGGGTGCAACGAAGGCGGTCAGGGCGGGGCATCCGGCCAGATGCGCGCCTCGCTCGACCGGAAGCGCGCAGCCATCCCTCAGCGGACCATGGGCAGATTCAGGCTGTGGCGCTTGGCAGCGGCCACGGCAATGTCGTAGCCCGCGTCCGCATGGCGCATCACGCCCGTGGCAGGGTCGTTCCAGAGCACGCGGCCCAGGCGGGCCGCAGCCTCGTCCGTGCCATCGGCCACGATGACCACGCCCGCATGCTGGGAGTAGCCCATGCCCACGCCGCCGCCGTGGTGCAGGCTGACCCAGGTGGCGCCGCCCGCGGTGTTGAGCAGGGCATTGAGCAGCGGCCAGTCGCTGACGGCGTCCGTGCCGTCCTTCATGGCTTCGGTCTCGCGGTTGGGGCTGGCCACGGAGCCGCAGTCCAGGTGGTCGCGGCCGATCACGATGGGGGCCTTGAGTTCGCCGTTCTTCACCATCTCGTTGAAGGCCAGGGCGGCCTTGTGGCGCTCGCCCAGGCCCAGCCAGCAGATGCGCGCGGGCAGGCCCTGGAAGCTGATGCGCTCGCGCGCCATGTCCAGCCAGCGGTGGGTGTGCTTGTTGTCGGGGAACAGTTCCTTGATCTTGGCGTCGGTCTTGTAGATGTCCTCGGGGTCGCCGGACAGGGCCACCCAGCGGAACGGGCCCTTGCCTTCGCAAAACAGCGGGCGGATGTAGGCAGGCACGAAGCCGGGGAAGTCGAAGGCATTCTTCACGCCCTGATCCAGGGCCACCTGGCGGATGTTGTTGCCGTAGTCCACCGTGGGAATGCCCATGGCCTGGAAGTCCAGCATGGCCTGCACGTGCTGGGCGCAGCCCTGGGCGGCAGCGGCCTTGAGCTGGGCATGGCGCGACGGGTCGGCCGCGGCGGCACGCCACTCGTCCACGGTCCATCCCACGGGCAGGTAGCCGTTGATCAGGTCATGGGCCGAGGTCTGGTCGGTCACGATGTCGGGGCGGGCGCCACCGGCCTTTGCGCGGCGCACCAGCTCGGGCAGGATTTCGGCGGCATTGCCCAGCAGGCCGATGGAGATGGCCTCGCCCGCGGCCGTGTGCTGGGCGATGAGTTCCAGCGCGTGGTCGATGTCGCGCGCCTGCTTGTCCAGGTAGCGTGTGCGCAGGCGGAAGTCGATGCTGCTTTGCTGGCATTCGATGGCCAGCACGCAGGCGCCGGCCAGCACGCCGGCCAGCGGCTGGGCACCGCCCATGCCGCCCAGGCCTGCCGTGAGGATCCACTTGCCCGCGAGGTCGTTGTTGTAGTGCTGGCGGCCGGCCTCGACAAAGGTCTCGAACGTGCCCTGCACGATGCCCTGGGCGCCGATGTAGATCCAGCTGCCGGCCGTCATCTGGCCGTACATGAACAGGCCCTTGCGGTCCAGCTCGTTGAAGTGCTCCCAGTTGGCCCACTGGGGCACGAGGTTGGAGTTGGCCAGCAGCACGCGCGGTGCGTTCTCATGCGTCTTGAACACGCCCACGGGCTTGCCCGACTGGATCAGCAGCGACTCGTCGGCCTCCAGCTTCTTGAGCGACTCCAGGATCTGGTCATAGCACTCCCAGTTGCGCGCCGCGCGGCCGATGCCGCCGTAGACCACCAGGGCCTTGGGGTTCTCGGCCACGTCGGGGTCCAGGTTGTTCTGCAGCATGCGGTAGGCGGCCTCGGCCAGCCAGTTCTTGCAGTGCAGTTCGCTGCCGCGCGGGGCGCGGATGACGCGGCTGGCGTCATAGCGGGGATTGTTGGCAGCCGTGGCAGCGTTGGCGTTGAGGATGGCGTCGTTGGCGTTCATGGCGATCTCCTGGATGCGGGGGGGTGAGCGGTTGCGGGGTTCAGGCAGCCTGGTGGCTGGGCAGGTGGCGGACGATGGCCTGGGGCCAGTCCGTGGCAAGCGCCCACTGGCGCATGGTTTCGATGTCGGGTGCCAGGTAGCGGTCACGGTCCAGGTGCGGAACCTGGCTGCGGATCAGCGCGTACTGCGCCTCGATCAGCTCGGAGCTGTTCAGGCTGCGGTCGAAGTCCATGCCCTGGGCGGCGGCCATGGCTTCCACGCCCACGATGACGGCGGTGTTGCGCGCCATCTCGCCCAGGCGCCGCGCGCCGTAGGTGGCCATGGAGACATGGTCTTCCTGGTTGGCCGAGGTGGGCAGGCTGGTGACGCTGCTGGGGTGGGCCAGGCACTGGTTCTCGGCAGCCAGCGCGGCAGCCGTGACCTGGGCGATCATGAAGCCCGAGTTCACGCCGCTGTCGGCAATCAGGAAGGCCGGCAGGCCCGACAGGCCGGTGTCCAGCAGCAGGGCCATGCGGCGCTCGGAGATGGCGCCGATCTCGGCCAGGGCCAGGGCGATGATGTCGGCCGCGAAGGCCACGGGCTCGGCGTGGAAGTTGCCGCCCGAGATCACGTCGCCGTTGTCGAAGACCAGCGGGTTGTCCGAGGCGGCATTTGCCTCGATCACCAGCACGCGGGCCGCATGGCCGAGGTTGTCCAGGCAGGCGCCCATGACCTGGGGCACGCAGCGGATGGAGTAGGGGTCCTGCACGCGGCCGCAGTGGGGATGCGAGGTGTCGATGGCGCTGCCGTCCAGCAGTTCGCGCACGGCGGCGGCCACGGCGATCTGGCCGAGCTGGCCGCGCGCTTCGTGGATGCGGGCGTCGAACGGCTTGACCGATCCCTTGATGGCCTCCAGCGTCAGGCAGCCCGCCACCAGGCCGGCGGCGAACACGCTCTCGCCCTGGAACAGGCCCACCAGGGCCAGGGCCGTGGACACCTGGGTGCCGTTGAGCAGGGCCAGCCCTTCCTTGGGGCCGAGCACGAAGGGCTCCAGGCCCACATGGCGCATGGCCTCGGTGCCGGACACCACCTGTCCATCGATCTTGGCCTGGCCTTCGCCGATCAGCACGCAGGCCAGGTGCGACAGCGGCGCCAGGTCGCCCGAGGCACCCACCGAGCCCTTGGCGGGAATCACGGGCAGCACATCGGCGTTGGCCAGGGCCAGCAGCGCATCGACCAGCTCGGGGCGCACGCCCGAGTGGCCGCGCGCCAGGCTCACGGCCTTGGTGGCCAGCACCAGGCGCACCACGGCGTCGGGCAGCGGGTCGCCCGTGCCCACGCTGTGCGACAGCACCAGATTGCGCTGCAGCTCTGCCAGGCGGTCATGGGCGATCTTGGTGGAGGCCAGCTTGCCGAAGCCGGTGTTGATGCCATAGACGACCTGGTCCTCATCCACGATGTGCTGCACATGGGCCTGGGCGGCGCGCATGCGCTCGTAGGCGGGCGCCGCCATGGACAGGCGCACGCCGCCATGCTGTATGGACCGCAGCTGGGCCAGGGTGACCTGGCCGGGCTGCAGCGTCAGCGCGGTGCCGGGACGGGAGGTGAGGCCGGGAGTCGTGATGGTGTTCATGGTGATGCCCTGTCGGTGTCTTGGAGGGTGTGCCGGGATGAATGTCTATGCCTGTCTATACAATATCAATCGAAGCAGAGCAGCGCAAGAGCGGGAACCCCGCTTTGGCGGCCTCAGCCGTCGTGCGATCCGCCGTCGGTGCGAAAGCGGCTGCCCAGCCGGTAGCGCATGCCCGGATGCACGCAGTGCACCCAGGTCACGGGCGTGCCCAGGTACCAGGTGCGGCGCGTCAGCGTCAGGCAGGGCTGGTCGGTCTCCATCTGCAGCCAGCGCGCCTGCTCGGGCGTGGGCAGCATGGCGTCCACCACATGCTCGATCTGGTCGAAGGGCACGTTGCGCACCAGGTACACCGAGGGCTGGATCAGCGAGAAGTCCTGCTCCATGAAGTCCGGCGCCATGCGCGGGTTCACATGGCGGTCTTCGAGCTGCACGGGCACGTCGTTCTCGAAATGCACGCCCTGCAGGTGGAACACCGAGCTGCCGGCGGGCAGTTGCAGCGAAGCCGCCGCCTCGGGCGAGGCCGACTCGCGGCGCACGCCGATCAGCTCGAAGCGGTGGTCATGGCCGCGCTGACGGATTTCCTCGGCGATGTTGGCGATGCGCAGCAGCGTGGACTGCGGCTTCTCCTCGGCCACGAAGGAGCCCACGCCCGCCACCCGCACGATCACGCCCTGCTCGGCCAGCTCGCGCAGCGCGCGGTTGGCCGTCATGCGGGCCACGCCGAACTCCTGCACCAGCTCCTGCTCGGACGGCACGCGCTCGCCCGCCGACAGCGAGCCGTCGGCGATCTTGCGCATCACATGGTCCTTGACCTGCTGGTACAGGGCCATGGGCACCTCCGCCGTCGTTGCGGAAAGTCGGGAAGCCGTGGAGCGGGAGGACATGGTGTGGGCAGTGGTCATGAAAACCCTCAGTGTGCAGCAGCCGCCAGTGACTCGGCGCGAATCTCTTCGGTCAGCCGGGCTTTCAGCTCCATGAATTCGGGCGAGGTCTTGACCGTGTAGTGGCGCGGATGCGGCAGGTTCACGGGGATGTCGGCCTTGATGCGGCCCGGGCGCGCGCTGAACACGGCCACGCGGTTGGCCATGAAGATGGACTCGTCAATGTCGTGCGTCACGAAGATCACGGTCTTGCGGTGCTTTTCCCAGATGCCCAGCAACAGCTCCTGCATGACCACGCGGGTCTGGTTGTCCAGTGCACCGAAGGGTTCGTCCAGCAGCAGGATCTTGGGGTCGTTGGCAAGCGCCCGTGCGATGGCCACGCGCTGCTGCATGCCGCCCGACAGCTGCTTGGGGAAATGCTGCTCGAAGCCGCGCAGCCCCACGCTGGCGATGAAGTGCTCGCTGATCTCCTTTTGCTGGGCTGCGGGCACGCCCTTCTCGCGCAGGCCGAAGCAGATGTTCTGGCGCACATTGAGCCAAGGAAACAGCGTGTAGCTCTGAAACACCACGCCACGGTCGGCACCCGGCCCTTCGACGCGCAGGCCGTCGAGCAGGATCTCGCCACCCGTCGGTGTCTCCAGGCCGGCCACCAGCCGCAGCAGCGTGGACTTGCCGCAGCCCGATGGGCCCAGCACGGTAATGAAATCGTTGTCGGCCACCTCCAGGCTGGTGGGCTGCAGGGCCGTGGTGGGGGACGCTCCACGGGCCGTGCCCTGGAAGACCTTGGTGACTTGGCGTATGGAAAGGCGGCTCATCGCATCAGGCTCCAGGGGAAAAGCAGTTGGTTGAGCTTCTTGAACAGCAGGTCCGATGTCAGGCCCACAAGGCCGATGATGACGATGCCGGCAATGATGTTGTCGGTGGCCATTAGCGCCTGGCTGTCCATGATCATGTGGCCTATGCCAGAGGCGGCGCCGATCAGTTCGGCAACCACGACATAGGTCCAGCCCAGTCCCAGCACCTGGCGCAGCGCCTCGGCGATTTCGGGGGCGGCCCCAGGCAACAGCACGCGCCGGATCACGCTGGAGTCGGTGGAGCCCAGGGTGTAGGCGGCCTCGACCAGGTCACGACGCGCATTGCTGACGATCATCATCACCATCAGCGTGAGCTGGAAGAAGCAGCCGATGAAGATGATGGACAGCTTCTGCGCCTCGCCAATGCCTACCCACATGATCAGCAGCGGGATGAAGGCCGAGGCCGGCAGGTAGCGCGCAAACGAGACGAAGGGTTCGAACACGGCCTCGATGGGCTTGTAGGCGCCCATGGCGATGCCCAGCGGCACGGCGATCACGGCCGCCAGCAGGAAGCCGCCCATGACGCGCCACACCGTCATGCCCACGTCGTTCAGAAAACCGAATTCCGCGAACAATTTCCAGGCCGCCTTGAGCGCCTGCAGGGGCGAGGCCAGGAAATGCGGCGCGACAATGCCAGCCGCCGTCAGAAACGTCCAGAACAGCAGGAACAGCAGAAAGAAGCCCACGCCCAGGAACAGGCGTGTGCGGGGTTCGACCGGGTGCAGCAGCTTCATCTTGCGGGGTGCGTGAAGAGGGGGCGCGGCAGCAGGCGTTTCCGCCACCGCCTGCTTGTCTATGGAGCTGACGGAGGCCATGGTCACTTCCTCAGGAACTGGGTATCGAACAGGCTATCGAGGTTGGCTGGAATGGCCCGGATCACGCCAGTCTCCAGAAGCAGCGTGGACGCCTCCTTGTTGAAGGCCTGGATCTCGCCGTCGAAGAAGCGGATGTTGGCCTCACGGTCGGCCCACTTGATCTTGCTTTGCGAGGCTTCGAACTGCTCGGCCGTCTGCTTGACGTCGGCGCCCATGACAGCAAAGGACTTGGCCTTGTCCTTCTCGATCAGGTCCAGCGCCTCGAAGTAGCTTTCGGTCAGGCCCTTCGCAGCCTTGGGGTTGTCCTTGATGAATTTGGGCGTGCAGCCGAAGGTATCGAACACCATGGAGTACTGCTTGGAGTCGGCAATCAGCTTGCCCTTGTCGGGCTGGCTGCGCACCAGACCCAGGTAGGGCTCATAGGTCATGGCCGCATCCAGTCCGCTGTTGCCCGCAATCAGCGCGTTGGCCGCCTGGGCCGGCTCCAACGTCACCATCTTCACGTCCTTCAAGGTCATGCCGTGCTTCTTGAGAATCCAGGCCAGCGAGAAGTACGGATTGGTGCCGGGTGCGGACACGCCGATGGTCTTGCCCTTGAGGTCCTCTACCTTGTCGATGCCCGGCCGGGCCACGATGCCGTCGGCGCCCATGCCCTGGTCCATCTTGAACAGCTGGGTCGTGGCCACGCCGTTGGCGTTCCAGACGATCCAGGTTTCGGTCGAGGTGGCGGCGCACTGCACATCGCCCGAAGCAATCGCCAGATGGCGATCCTTCTGGGGAATCTTGCGGATGCTCACGTCAAGCCCGTGCTTCTTGAAGATGCCGGCCTCCTTGGCCAGCGTCAGCGGACCGAAGCCAGTCCAGCCGGACATGGCGATGGACACCTTGGTTTCCTGCGCCAGGACTGCTCCTGACAGACCTGCGGCCAGCGATAGGCCCAGCACGGTTTTCTTCATCATGGACATGGAAATTTCCCTCAACGAGATTGACAGCACAAGCGCAGAGGCCCACCGCGGGCCGTCTGCTTCCACCAGGGTCCTAGGCCGCCTGCGCGCCTTCGCGCCAGACCACCGGAAACATCGGGTCATCGAACGGGTCGCCATCGCGCATGCTCAGGCCCTTGATGGGCGGCGACCCCTTGCCTCCACGGTCGGCGTAGACGGCGTCATCGCCCACCCAGCGGGCCGAGAACACGCGGCGCGCCACTGGAGAGCGGTTGCCGGGCGCGCCGTGCACGGTACGGAAGTTGAAGGCGATCACGTCGCCAGGCGCCATATCCCAGCCCGCAATGTCGAACTGGTCGCGCGCCGCATCGATATCGGGCAGCGCGGCATAGTTGTCGTTTTCGTACAGGCGCGTGCCGTCAAAGCGCATGGGCCTGAAATCCTGGCCCCAGCGGTGCGATCCGCGCACGCACTCCATCACCACCGACCGCGCCACCGGGTCCAGCGGCGTCCAGAAGCTCACGCTCTGCCGGCCTTCCACGCAGTAGTAGGGCTGGTCCTGGTGCCAGGGCGTGACCGTGCTTCCACCCGGCTGCTTCACCAGGACATGGTCATGAAAGAAACGCGCCGAACGCGAGCGCATCAGCCGCGCGGCCAGGGCCCCGGCCGGTGAATGCAGCACGAAGTCGCTGAACTCGGGGATGCGCTGCCAGTTGCACAGGTCCTGGAAGAACGGGGCCGAGCCATCGGCCGGCACCACCGACCGCTCCATGGGGCCTGGATCGGCCATCAGGCGGCGCACGCCTTCGCGCAGTGGCTCCATCCATTCGGTAAATACCTGACGGATCACGACGACCCCGTCGCGCTCGAATGCCGCAATATCCGCCTCGGATATCGGCATCTGTTCTACAACTGCCATGTCAAGCCTCCGATAGAACTGTCTATACATGTCCCAGCAAAGCAGGATGCGTGCCAGCCCGACCACGGGATCTGCCACACTGCTCACCGGGAGATGCATGCAGCTCCCTGAGCGAATTCACGCTTCATCTGGTGCGAAGATCACGGAGGCTGCACCGGATCCGTGCTGTCTTCATGCCCAACTTCGATGCAGCCGGACGCTAGAATCCTTCAGCTGCGCATACCTGTATATACATAACTTCCCTGTCCGGGAAATCGCGGAGAGGCGCCGTGCGCCGCCCGGATCAGTTCGCGCGGGCGAATAGCGAGCGCACCATGGGCAGCAGCGGCTGGACCAGCGGCGACGCCATCGCTCTGGGGAAAACCATCACCACCGACTGCCGCGCCACGGAGCCGCTCAGGCGGCGACAGGCCAAGCGCCTGCCGTCATGCGCCCTGTCCACCACGGGCCGCGTGGTCAGCAGCCCGACGCCCAGGCCGTTGGCCACCAGGGAGCGCGCCATCTCCAGCGACTCCGTCTCGAAGGCGATCTGCGGCGTGGCACCCGCGTCGCGAAACAGGGACAGGAAATACTCGCGGCTATGGGGCAGGCCGATCAGCACCAGCGGCGATCGCGCCAGCTCCGCCAGCCGCACCGTGGCCTTTTGCGACAGCGCATGGCCCCAGGGCAGCACCGCATAGGGCGCCAGATCTGCCACATGGGCCAGCTCCAGCCGCGGTCGGGCCAAGCCCAGGTCATATTGCAGCGCCACATCAAGCTCGCCGCGCTCAAGCTGACGCGTCAGGCTTTCGGTATTGCCATCGACCAGCTCAATCTCCACCTGCGGATGGCTCTTGCGCATCTGCGCCACGATGGCCGGTATCCAGCGGGGTCCCAGCGTGCTCAGGTATCCCAGGCGCAACAGGCCGGCCATGGTGGCCGTGCGTGGCCCCTGCAGCAGCTGAGCGCGTTCGATGAGCGCCTGCGCCTCGCGCTGTCGCGCGCTGCCCGCAGCGGTCAGGTCCATGCCCCGGGCATGGCGGCGCACGAACAAGACCTCGCCCCACAGCGTCTCCAGATCGGCGATGGCCTTGGAAATCGAGGGCTGCGAAACATGCAGGGCCTCGGCCGCGCGCACCGCACCGCCATAGCGCGCTGCCGCAAGAAAATACTCCAGCTGGCGCAGACTGATTTGAATCATCTTTTTGAATGCAATAGATCAGAAATGAATATTTTCCATTGATTCAATCGCGCGCCAGCATGCAGCCATACACCACCCGTCCAAGGCTGCATCCATGACCGACTCCACCGCTCCCACCGCCCGCCCGCTGGACGGCGTGCGCATCCTCGACTTCACGCGCGTGCTGGCCGGGCCGCTGTCCACGGCCCTGCTGGCGGACCTGGGCGCCGAGGTGGTCAAGATCGAGCCGCCGCAGGGCGACGACTACCGCGCCATCGGCCCCATGAGCAACGGCGAGAGCGCGCTGTTCACGGTGATGAACCGCAACAAGCAAAGCCTGGTGCTGGACCTCAAGCACCCCGATGCCGTGGCCCTGGTCCACGAGATGGCGGCCCGCGCCGACGTGGTGGTGGAGAACTTCCGCCCTGGCGTGGCCGATCGCCTGGGCATAGGCCCCGCGCAGCTGCGCGCACTCAATCCGCGCCTGGTCTATGTCAGCGTCTCGGGCTTCGGGCAGACCGGGCCGCTGGCCCACCGGCCGGCCTACGACATCATCGTGCAGGCCATGAGCGGCCTCATGGAGGCCACGGGCGAGCCCGATGGCGCGCCCACCGTGGTGGGCGAGGCCGTCAGCGACGTGGTGGCCGGCCTGTTCGCTTCCTGGGCCACACTGGCCGCGCTGCTGCAGGCCCGCACCACCGGGCAGGGCCAGCAGGTGGACGTGGCCATGTTCGACACCACGCTGAGCTTTCTGGCCACCTCGGTGGCGCGCTACCTGTTCACGGGCCGGCCCGCACGCCGCGTGGGCAACCGCCATCCGCTGTCGGCCCCCTTCGGCGTGTACCGCGCGGGCGACGGCCACTTCGCGCTGGCCGTGCTCAACAACAAGCTGTTCGCCGCCGCACTCCAGGCCATGGAACTGGGCGGGCTGGCAGGCGACCCGCGCTTTGCCAGCGACGAATCGCGCTCGGCCCACGAGCCCGCGCTGCGCGAGGCCATCGAGGCCTGGGCCGGCCGGCATGACGTGGTGCAGGTGGTGGCCATGCTGGATGCGGCCGGCGTGCCCGCCGCACCCATCTGGAACATTGCCCAGGCGCTGGAATCGCCGCAGACCCAGGCACGGGGCCTGCTCAGCGCGGTGCAGGACGAGCGCCTGCCGGGCCTGCGCCTGCCCACCCAGCCCGTGCATTTCAGCGGCGCCGCGCCCAACCGCGCCGAGCGCGCACCGGCCCTGAGCGAGCACACCGATGCCCTGCTCTCGCAATGGCTGGGCCGGGGCGCCGAAGCCATTGCCGCGCTGCGCGCATCCGGTGCCCTGGGCACCGCAGGCGCAGCCCCCTCTTCCCCATCACACTGAGCGAACCTCCATGAACTTCCAACGACTGGGCACCACCGCCGACGACCAGGCCATTGCCGATGCCGTGGCCCGATTTGCCGACGACGCACTGGCGCCGCTGGCGCAGCGCATGGACGAGGAGGCGCTGTCCGCCACCTGCCATGTACCGGGACTGGCGGCCCTGGGCGTGATGGGCATGAACCTGCCCGAGGACCTGGGTGGCCCCGGTGTCACGCCCACGGCCATGCTGCTGTCCCTGGTGGCCATCTCGCGCGCCTGCGCTGCCACCTCGTCCATGATCGGCGCCCACTACCTTGGCACCGATGCCGTGCTGCTGGGTGGCGACGACGCGCAGCGCCAGCAGTGGCTGCCGCGCTGCGCCAGCGGCCAATGGCTGGCGGCCTTTGCGCTGACCGAGCCGCGCGGCGGCTCGCACCCGGCCGACATGCGCACGCGCGCCGTGCGTGATGGCGATGGCTATGTGCTGACCGGCGTCAAGCACTTCATCTCCAACGCGGCCGAGGCACGCTTCATGGTGGTCTTCGCCAAGACCGACATGGAGGCCGGCGCGCGTGGCGTCAGCGCCTTCATCGTGCCGCGCGACCTGCCCGGCATCCAGGTCTCGGCCCCAGAAAAACTCATGGGCATCCGCGGCGGCCATGCCTTCGAGGTATCGCTGGACGGCGTGCGCGTGCCCGCCAGCCACCGGCTGGGCGCCGAGGGCACGGGCTTCAAGACGGCGATGAAGGTGCTGGACAACAGCCGCCTGGACGTGGCGGCCACCGCGCTGGGCGTGGCCGAGGCCGCCCTGGCCGCTGCCGCGCAATGGGCCAGCCAGCGCCTGGTGGGCGGCGAGCCGCTGGCCACGAAGCAGGGTATCCAATGGAAGCTGGCCGACATGAAACTGCGGCTGGAGGCCTCGTGGGCGCTGACGATGCAGGCCCTGGCCTTGCGCCAGGCCGGCCAGCCCTTCACCCAGCACTCGGCCATGGCCAAGCTGCATGCCTCGGAAATGGTGGGCTTCGTCACCGACGAGGCCCTGCAGATCCACGGCGGCTACGGCTACACACGCGAAATGCCGCTGGAGCGCCTGGTGCGCGATGCGCGCATCCTGCGCATCTACGAGGGCTCGTCCGAGGTGCAGCGCAGCATCATCGCGCGCGGGGTGCTGGGCCGCAGCTGAATGCAGCGGCGGGCGGCTAGGAGAAATCTGATAATGACACCCTCGCGCCCGGAAAAGGCCGTTGATGCACAGCGGTCCAAACCCCAGGTCTTCCCTGGACCTTGCGAGGGGGCGCAAAATGGCGGCTGTTGCGGCCTTCGGGCCGCAGTGCATTTTTTGCGGGAAGCGCCCGCATCCCGCCCCCTCCCGCGCAAGCCGCCTCTGCCGAAAGAAGTCCCCGTTGTCCGCCGCGCATTCCGTCCTGCAAGCCGTGTTCGGCTACGAACAATTCCGCGGTCCGCAGGAAGCCATCGTCTCGCACGTGGTCGCCGGCGGCGATGCGCTGGTGCTCATGCCCACGGGTGGCGGCAAGTCGCTGTGCTACCAGGTGCCGGCCATCGTGCGCCAGCAGCAGGGCCACGGCGTGGCGGTGGTGGTGTCGCCGCTGATCGCGCTCATGCACGACCAGGTCGGTGCGCTGCACGAGGCCGGCGTGAGCGCGGCCTACCTGAACTCCACGCTGTCCTATGACGAGACGCAGGAAGTCGAATGGCGCTTGCAAAGCGGCGACATCACCCTGTTGTATGCCGCGCCCGAGCGCCTGAACACGCCGCGCTTCCTGGGCCTGCTCGACGACCTGCATGCCCAGGGCAAGCTGTCGCTGTTCGCCATCGACGAGGCCCACTGCGTGAGCCAGTGGGGCCACGACTTCCGGCCCGAGTACCGCGCCCTGAGCGTGCTGCACGAGCGCTATGCGGGCGTGCCGCGCATCGCGCTCACGGCCACGGCCGATGCACTCACGCGCGCCGACATCGTCGAGCGGCTGCAGCTGGAGAGCGCACGGCACTTCGTCAGCAGCTTCGACCGCCCCAACATCCGCTACCGCATCGCCGAGAAGAAGGATGTGGGCAACCAGCTGCTGCGCTTCATAGAGCGCGAGCACGAGGGCGAGGCCGGCGTGGTCTATTGCCAGTCGCGCAAGCGCGTGGAGGAACTGGCCCAGACGCTGAGCCAGGCCGGCGTGCCCGCCCTGCCCTACCACGCGGGCCTGCCCTTCGAGACGCGCCAGCTGCACCAGGACCGCTTCCTGCGCGAGGACGGCATCGTCATCGTCGCCACCATCGCCTTCGGCATGGGCATCAACAAGCCCGATGTGCGCTTCGTGGCCCATGTGGACATGCCCAAGAACATCGAGGGCTACTACCAGGAAACCGGCCGCGCGGGCCGCGACGGCCTGCCCGCCGATGCCTGGATGGCCTACGGCCTGTCCGACGTGGTCAACCAGCGCCGCATGATCGACGAAAGCCCGGCCGAGGACACCTTCAAGCAGGTCATGCGCGGCAAGCTCGATGCCCTGCTGGGCCTGGCCGAGGCCACGGACTGCCGCCGCGTGCGGCTGCTGGCCTACTTCGGCGAGCAGTACGGCCTGGGCGCACCGGGAGAAGACGCAGAGACGGACATTGAAGGCCGGCCGCTGCAGCGCGTGGCAAAGACCGCCTGCGGCAACTGCGACAACTGCATGGAGCCCCCGGCCCTGTGGGACGGCACGGACGCCGCGCGCAAGCTGCTGTCCACCATCTACCGCGTGCACGAGGCCAGCCAGCTGACCTTTGGCGCGGGCCACATCATGGACGTGCTGCGCGGCAAGGACACCGAGAAGGTGCGCCAGTACGGCCACGACAAGATCTCCACCTTCGGCCTGGGCAAGGACTACAGCGAGCCCCAGCTGCGCGGCGTGATGCGCCAGCTGCTGGCCACGGGCGCCCTGGGCCTGCACAAGATCACCAGCGAGAACAGCGGCCACAGCTTCGACACCCTGTGCCTGGCCGATGGCTCGCGCGACGTGCTGCGCGGCAATGTCCCCGTGCAGCTGCGCGAGGCCGTGGCCGCGCCGCGCACGCGCACCTCCAAGCGCGCCACCCAGCCCAACGCGGCCGCCGCCAGCCTGGGCCCCGATGCCCAGGTGCGCTTCATCAACCTCAAGGCCTGGCGCGCCGAGGTCGCGCGCGAGCACAACCTGCCGGCCTATGTGATCTTCCACGACGCCACGCTGGCGGCCATTGCCGAACGCAACCCGGCCTCGCTGGACGACCTGCAGGGCATCAGCGGCATGGGCGCCAAGAAGCTGGACGCCTACGGCGCCGAGGTGCTGCGGGTGGTGGCCACGGGTTGAGTGAGGTTCAGGGCGCCACCGTGATGCCGGCCGCGTGCGCACGGCGCGCAGGCCGCACGACGATCTCGACCTGCTGGTCCAGCGACACCAGCGCCTGCATCAGGCGCTCCAGAGAGATGTTCTGCAGCTTGTAGCGCCGGACCTGGGAAATCTTGGGCTGCGTCATGCCCGTGATGCCTGCAGCCTCGGTCTGACTGAGCCCGCGCTTGTCCATCAGCTCGTTGAGCTTCATGGCCAGCACGGTCTTGGCTGACAGTTCCTGTGCGTCCTCGAAGCCCAGATCGACCAGCACATTGGCTGTTCCCTGCGAAGAATCCTGGCGATGCATCATGTTCTCCCGCCCGCTCCATAGCGGGCAGTACGGACTTCAATAGTCCCTAAGCAAAAAGAAGAGCCCGCATCAGCGGGCTCTCTTCATCACTGCGCCAGCACCCTGAACGTCAGCGTGTAGTTGTTGCCGTACTGCGGCGCGGCGGCGCCGGCGGGGGCGTCGGCGCGGTAGCGCACCAGGGCCAGGTAGATGCCGGACTTGGGCAGGGCGAAGGAGATGCGGCCCTCGCCATCGGTGGTCAGCACGTCCACGCTGTGCTGGCTGGCCAGGTCCATGGCCGAGCGGAAGATTTCCACCTTCTGCGCGGCCAGCGGCTTGCCGTCGTACTGCACGGTGAAGTCGAACTTCTCGCCCGCGAACAGGTCGGCGGGGTGCGTGACGGGCACGATCTCCAGGCCCTTGCCTGAGGGCGCGAGCGCGGCCCGGCTGGGCTTGCCCACCGTGATGTAGGTCTCGGAGACCGACAGCGACTGGTAGTGGCTCAGCAGCCTGGCATCGGCCGGCGTGGGCGTGGCGGGATCACGCGCGGTCTCGACCTTGCCGTTGCGCTCCCACGAACGGAAGACGGCGCCCAGGCGCGGGCCGGTGCTGACGCGGTAGGTGCCCTTCTCGTCGGGCAGTTGGTGCTCGGCCACGGTGCGGGTCTTGAACTGGCGCACATCGGCCATGGGCGTGACCGAGCCGTCGGGCGCCATCACGGTGAAGCGCGTTTCGCCAAAAGCCACTTCGGGGATGAAGAACTTGTCGGCAAAGCTGGCATCCACGCTGATGACGGCCCGGGGCTGGGCCTCGAAACTGGCGGGCAGCAGGTAGGGCGTATGGGCCTGGGCGGAGATGCACACGGCCGACAGCAGCGGCAGCCACCAGGCCGATCGCTTGGATGGGGTTTTGGCCATGTCCGCTCAGGGCTTCTTGACGTCGTTCTTGTCCACGACGCCATCGGCATTGACGTCGGCTTCCTTGAAGCTGCGTTCGGCGATGGCCATGTCTTCTTCCACGGTGTATTTGCCGTCCCGGTTCCTGTCCACGATGCCGAAGCGCACATGGGCCTGCTTCATGGACTGGGCATAGCGCTCGTCGGGCTGGCGGCCCGCGTATTGCTGCTTGAGGCGGGCCTCGAACTCGTCCACGTACTCCTTCTCGCTGAGCCAGCCGTCGCCATTGGTGTCGCCGGCCAGGAAGCGCTGCTTGCGCACGGTGTCGTACTCCTCGCGCGTGACCACGCCATCACGGTTGGCGTCGTAGCTGCCCATGAAGGCAGACTGGCCATGCCCGCCCGCAGGCTGGGCCGGGCCGCTGGCGGATGGTGCCGCGGGCGATGCGCAGGCGGTGAGCAGGGCCGCCAGGCCGGCAGCGGCCAGCATGCGGTGGGACAGAGAGAACTCGATCATGAAACGACTCCTGAAGTAGGCAGATACAGCGGCGGCTGCGATGGTGGTGGAGGCTTTCCGGCCGACACCGCCGCTGTAGGGAAGGCCGGCCGGCCCCTGGAGAAACTCCTCGGATCCGCGCCACGCGGCAAGTGAAGGTGGCGTGGGTGCAATGGCATGGTGCGCAGGGCGCTCAGAACGCAACGTTCATGGACACGGCGAAGGTGCGGCCCGGGTTGCTCAGCAGCTCGATGTCGCGGCGGTCGCGCGCCACGCCGGGCTGCAGGCTGCGGGTGCTGGAATAGTCCCAGTAGCGCTTGTCGCCCAGGTTGTAGATGCCGGCGTTCAGGCGCACGTTCCTTGCGACCTGCCAGTAGCCGGCCAGGTCGAAGATGGCATGGCCGGGCACGCGGAACAGCTCGGTGGTCGAGTCGGCCAGGCCGGTGCCCGCGTTCTGGTAGCTGTCGCGGTTGGTGGCCACGGCCTGCTTGCCCGCGACGAAGGTTCCGGTCAGGTTCAGGCCCCATTGCCGGGCCGGCGCGTCATAGCCCACGCCGACGATGGCCTTGCGCGGCAGCACGCTGTCCAGCGGCACATCCTTGTCGCCTGCGTAGTAGGACTTGGAGGTGCCGCGGCTGATGCCCAGCGCCCAGGTGGAGTACAGGCCCCTGGCTGCAGGCATCCACTGGCCGTGGTCCAGGCGCGCGCTGGCCTCGAATCCGTAGATCTTCGCGCTGTCGCGGTTCTCGGCCTGGTAGATGGTGCCGATGTGGGCGGGCACGTTGACGAACAGGTCGGGACGGCCCGCGCGCAGGTAGCGCGTGTAGGCGATGAAGTCGGAGTACCTGGTGTAGAAGACCGAGCTGTTGAAGGTCACGCCCGGCGTGGGCGAACCCTTGAGCCCTAAGTCGAGGGCATTGCTGCTTTCCTCCTTGAGGTTGGGATTGCCCACCAGCGCGTACTGGTTGCCGGTGTTGTAGTTGCTGGCCATGTTCCACGAGCCGAAGATCTCGCCGGCCGAGGGCGCGCGCCCGCTGCGCTTGAACTGGGCGTAGGCGCTGAACTTGGGCGTGAGGTCATAGACCAGGGCCAGGCTGGGGCTGAGGATGGTGTTGCCGCGCGTGCCGCCGTAGAGCTTCTGGACATCGGCGGCCGTGAGCACGCCCGAGACGAAGTTGTCCAGGTCGCGTGTCTTGAGCTCCACGCGGTCCACGCGCAGCGCGGGAATCAGCGCCAGGCGGCGGCCGCCGGCCTGGAAGCTGATCTCGTCCTGCAGGAAAGCGCCGTAGCGGCGGGTGGTGGTGTCGGGCTGGGGCTTCATGTTGCCGGACACGGCCCAGGGGCGCTCCGTGTCCTGGGTCGAGGCGTTCACGCCAAAGCTCAGGCGGTGGCGCTCGATGCGCTTGTCGCCCGTGCTCGAGAAACCCCAGGTACGCGTCTCGTTGCCGGAGACGTTGTGCACCTTGGCGCCCGTGGCCAGCGTGGTGGTGTCGGTGACGTCGTTGGTGTCCGTGTTCTGGAAGTACAGCCGCGTGTCCAGCTGGTCCACCCAGGCGCCGGCAGGCGTCCACAGGTGCTGCAGCTGCAGCGTGTTGCGGCTGGTGTCGCTGTTCTGGCGCGAGCTTTCGGTGATGCTGGTGCTGGTGGCATCCCAGCCGTGGAAGGAGGTGTCGTTCTTGCGGCGGTACAGGTCGGCCGACAGCACCAGGCGCTGGGTGGGATCGATGCGCAGGCCGCCCTTGAGCAGCAGGGCGTTGGAGTTCCAGTCATCGGGATAGCTGTTGACGATGGCGCTGTGGTTGCGCGTCTCATGGCCGTCGCGGCGCGAATAGGCGATCAGGCCGTCGAGGTTGCCCGAGCGGCCTGCGGCCGTGAAGCTCTCGTTCCAGGAGCGGTCGGCCGTGTCGTGGCCGATCTTGCCGCCCAGGTAGGAGGTCTTGCCGCCCACCAGGTAGTCCTCGGGGGACTTGGTGCGAAAGCCCACCGCGCCGCCGATGCCGCCGGCCGCGCGCCGCGCCGTGGTGGTGCCGGAGTGGATGTCCACGCCCGAGAACATCTCGGGGTCGATGAAGTCACGGCCCACGCCGAAGGTGTTGGCACCGGCACGGCTCACATAGGGGCGCGTGGTGGCGTCGGGCATCTCGACGCCGTCCACATCCATGCCGATGCGGTTGCCCTCGATGCCGCGGATGTTGTAGCCCGTGGTTCCCGAGCGGTCGAAGCTGCTGCGGTTGCGGCTGGTGCCCGAGGCCGTGCCGGGCGCCGACACCAGGGGCTGGTAGCGCACCACGTCAGCCATGCTGCCGGCCTGCTCCAGCGCCGGTCCGCTGATGGTGGCCGATGCGCCGGGTGTGCGCTGCGCGGGCTCGGCCGTGTCGACCACGTCGACCTGGGGCAGGGCTTTCGCGGGCGCCTGGGCCATCAGCTGCGCCTGGTCCGCGGGTTCCTGGGCCTGGGCCCATGCGGCGGGCGAAGCCAGCCCGATGACGGCGGCCTGCACGGCCGTGGCCAGCAGGCTGCGATGCAAGGCCGGTGCGCGGGAGAGATGGAGGCAGGAGTTGCGGGAAAGGGGGTAAGAGGAGCAGGGTAAAGGAGAGGCAGCCATGGCGCGAATCAGGGAAAGAGGGTTGCTGGCTAGCTGCCGACCTGTCCGCGGAGCGCTCTTGCGAGACCATTGCTTCCCCCGTGTGTGATTCTTCCTGCTGGCTTTGCCCGATTCTCCCATCAATTGATAATGATTATCATTTGTTTTGTATCTTTTAAGTCACAGACACAATCTTCCTGCCCCGGCGCCTCCGCCCTCGCCGCTAGCGCCCCAACTCCTTGGCGCTGACACCCGCGATACCCCAGTTCTCCCGGGGCAGCTCGTGGATCCAGACGCGGATGTTCTCGCGCGGGGCGCCCACGGCCTCGTGCAGGGCCTCGGTGACTTTCTCGATCACGGCTTTCTTCTGGGCCTCGGTGCGGCCCTCGATCATGTGGATCTGTGCAAATGGCATGGCGTTCTCCGGTCGGTCGGCGGGTTCAATCGAGCTGGATGCCCAGCTTGCGGATCAGGGCGCCCCAGCGCTGGGTCTCGCTGCGCATGAAGTCGCCGAATTGCTGAGGGCTGCCGGCTTGCGGATCGGCGCCGATGTTCTCGAAGGCCTGCCGTGCCAAAGGCGTGGCCGAGCCCGTCTGCCAGGCCCCGGAGATCCGATGGGCCAGTTCGCGCGGCAGGCGCGCGGGACCGATGAGGCCGAACCAGGTGACCACATCGAAGCCGGCAAACCCCTGCTCGGCCACGGTCGCCACCTGGGGCAAGGCGCGCGATCGGCGTGCCGAGGTCACGGCGATGACCTTCACCCGGCCCTCCCTGACATTGGGCAAGGTGGTGGTCAGCGAGCTCTCGAAGCTCAGCGGGATCGTGCCCGCCAGCAGGTCCTGGGCGATCTGGCTCGTTCCCTTGTAGGGCACATGGAGCATGGACACGCCCGCGATCGACTGGAAGTATTCGGCCGCCAGATGCGTGCTCGTGCCCAGGCCCGAGGTGCCATAGCTGAGTTTGCCGGGGTGGGCCTTGGCGTAGGCGATCAGGCCCGCGAGGTCATCGAACGGAGCGCCCGGGTGCGCCACGATGGCACAGGGCGTGTAGCCGGCCAGGGAGATGGGCGCCAGGTCGCGCTCCACCGAGTAGGGCAGCCGCGCATACAGCGATGGCGCAATGGCCAGACTGCTGATGGCCGACAGGCCGATGGTGTAGCCATCGGGCATGGCCTTGGCGACGGCATCCGTGCCGATGTTGCCGCCCGCGCCCGCCTTGTTCTCGACCACGATCTGCTGGCCCAGCCGTTCGCCCATCACCCGGGCCGCGGTGCGGCCGATGATGTCGGTGGGTCCCCCCGGCGGGAAGGGCACGATGAGCTTGACCGGGCGCACCGGCCATTCACCGGCCGCGCCGGACGCCGCCGCAGCCGGCGGCAGACCGGCACAGGCCAGGCCCGCGCCCAGCCCCGAGGACAGGAATTGTCTGCGTTGCATGGCGGGCACCCCTTCAGGCAAAGCGCAGCGAGACGCTGCCCAGGTGCTGCACGCGCAGCGTGACATGGTCGCCGGCCTGCACGGCCACGGCCTCGGTGATGCCGCCGGACAGCACCAGGCTGCCGGCCGGCAGGCTCTGGCCGCGCCGGCCCAGGTGGTTGACCAGCATGGCCACGGCGGCGGCCGGATGGCCGAGCACGGCGGCGCCCGCGCCCAGGGCCACGGGCTGGCCGTTCTTCTCCAGCACCACGCCCAGGGTGCGCAGGTCCAGGTCACGCACGGCGGCGCCCCGTCCGCCGACCGCGAAGCGCGCGGCCGAGGTGTTGTCGGCCACCACGCTCTTGAGGTCGAATCGGAAATCGCGGTAGCGGCTGTCGATGACCTCGATGCCGGGCAGCACCAGATCGCAGGCGGCCAGCACGCTGCCCACATGGCAGCCCGGTCCGCGCAGCTCGCTGCGCGTGACGAAGGCGATCTCGGGCTCGACCTTGGGGTGGATCAGCGAGGCCACGGGGATCTCGCTGCCTTCGGCCACGCTGTATTCATCGACCAGGAAGCCGAAGACCGGATCGCTCACGCCCATCTGGCGCATCTTGGCGTGCGAGGTCAGGCCGGCCTTGTAGCCGATGACGCGCGCGCCGCGCCCGATCTTGCGGGCCAGGATGCGGTCCTGGATGGCGTAGGCGTCGTCCCAGCCCATGCCCGGGTATTCGTCGGTGATCTTGGGCGTGTCGCGCGCCTGCTGCTGGCAGGTTTCCAGGTGCTCGGCGAGCGCGGCGATGGTGTGTTCGTCAAGTGCCATGCTGGCTCTCCTCGTCAGGCCGCGCGGGCCAGGGGTTGCGCGGCCAGCAGGCCGCGTTCGCGCGCCATGGTCAGCGCGGTGTCCTCGATCATGTCTTCCTGGCCGCCCACCATGCCGCGCCGACCCAGTTCCACGAGCAGCTCGCGCGCGGGCACGCCGTACTTCTTCTCGGCGCGCTTGGCGAACAGCAGGAAGCTGCCGTACACGCCCGCATAGCCCAGCGTGAGCGCGTCACGGTCCACGCGGATGGGGAAGTCCATCAGCGGCACGACCAGGTCCTCGGCCACGTCCTGGATCTTCCAGACATCGACGCCGGTCTCGATTCCCATGCGGTCGCAGACGGCCACCAGCACCTCCATGGGCGTGTTGCCCGCGCCGGCGCCAAGGCCGGCGGCCGCCGCGTCGATGCGGTTGGCGCCCGCCTCGACGGCGGCGATGGAGTTGGCCACGCCCATGGCCAGGTTGTGGTGGCCGTGAAAGCCCAGCTCGGTCTCGGGCCGCAGCGCATCGCGCACGGCGGCGATGCGCTCGCGCACCTGTTCGGGCAGCAGGTAGCCGGCCGAGTCGGTGACGTAGACGCAGTGGGCACCATAGCTTTCCATCAGCCGCGCCTGCGCCACCAGGCCTTCGGCGCTGTTCATGTGGGCCATCATCAGAAAGCCCACGGTGTCCATGCCCAGGGCGCGCGCCTTGGCGATGTGCTGCTCGCTGACGTCGGCCTCGGTGCAGTGCGTGGCCACGCGCAGCGTGGACACGCCCAGGCCGTGGGCCATCAGCAGGTGGTCCACGGTGCCGATGCCGGGCAACAGCAGCGCGGAGACCCTGGCCTGCTTCATCAGCGGGATGACGGCGCCCAGGTACTCCTCGTCGCTGTGCGCGGGAAAGCCGTAGTTGACCGAGGCGCCGCCCAGGCCGTCGCCGTGCGTGACCTCGATCAGCGGCACGCCGGCCGCGTCCAGGCCCTGGGCCACGCTCTTCATCTGCTCCAGCGTCATCAGGTGGCGCTTGGGGTGCATGCCGTCGCGCAGCGTCATGTCGTGGACGGTGATCCTGCGGCCCTGGAGGCCGCGCGCGCCCGTCGTCTTGTCTGTCGTCTTGTCTGTGGTCATGGGGGTTGTCTCCTTCAGGCGGCCACGGCCTGGAGTTGCAGGTGGCCGGCCAGCATTTCCTCGGCGAACATCTCGGCCGTGCGCGCGGCGGCGGCGGTCATGATGTCCAGGTTGCCCGCGTACCGGGGCAGGTAGTCGCCCAGGCCCTCGACTTCGAGGAAGACCGAGACGCGCCGGCCATCGAACACCGGCCCGTTGACCAGGCGGTAGCCGGGTACGTACTTGCGCACCTCGGCCAGCATGTCGTGGATGGAGGCGGTGATGGCCGCCTGGTCGGGCTCCTCCTCGGTCAGGCAGTGCACGGTGTCGCGCATGATCAGTGGCGGATCGGCGGGGTTGATGACGATGATGGCCTTGCCCTTGCCGGCGCCGCCCACCTGCTCCACGGCAGCGGCCGTGGTGCGCGTGAACTCGTCGATGTTGCGCCGCGTGCCCGGCCCCACCGAGCGGCTGGACACGGTGGCGACGATCTCGCCATAGGCCACGGCCTGCACGCGGCTGACCGCCGCGACCATGGGAATGGTGGCCTGGCCGCCGCAGGTGACCATGTTGACGTTCATCGCACGCCCGCCCAGGTGCTGGCCCAGGTTGACGGGTGGCACGCAGAACGGGCCGATGGCCGCGGGCGTGAGATCGATCATCAGCGCGCCCTGTTCGTTGACCTTGCGCGAGTTCTCGGCATGCACGTAGGCGCTGGTGGCATCGAAGACGATCTGCACGCCGTCGGCGCGCATGTGCGGCACCAGGCCGTCCACGCCGTCGGCCGTGGTCTTCAGGCCCATCTCGCGCGCACGCTGCAGGCCGTCGGAGGCCGGGTCTATGCCCACCATCCACACGGGCTCCAGCACCGCGCTGCGCTGCAGCTTGGCCAGCAGGTCGGTGCCGATGTTGCCGGGCCCGATCAGGGCGCAGCGGATCTTGTTCCGGTTCATGGGAGTTCTCCTTGTTCTTCAGATGAAGCGGACCGAGCAGCCGCCGATGCCGCCGATGGTCACGCGCAGGTCGTCGCCGGCCTGTACCGGCACCATGGCCGCCAGCGAGCCCGAGAGCACGACCTCGCCCGCCTCCAGCGCAATGCCCAGGGCGCCCAGCGTGTTGGCCAGCCAAGCCACGGCGTTGGCCGGATGGCCCAGGGCGGCGGCGCCCGCGCCCGTGGCGACGATCTCGCCGTTCTTCTCCAGCACCATGCCGCAGGTGGCCAGGTCCACGTCGCGCGGATCGACCAGGCGGTCGCCGAGCACGAAGACGCCGCAGCTGGCGTTGTCGGCCACGGTGTCCTCGATGCGGATCTTCCAGTCGCGTATGCGCGAATCGACGATCTCGAAACAGGCCATCACGCCTTCGGTGGCGGCCAGCACGTCGGCGGCGGTGACGCCCGGGCCCTTGAGCGCGCGCTTGAGCACGAAGGCGATCTCGCCCTCGGCCTTGGGCTGGATCAGCGTGGCGGCGGGCACGGCCTGGCCCTCGTTGAAGACCATGCCGTCGGTGAGCCAGCCGAAGTCGGGCTGAAACACGCCCAGCATGTCCATCACGGCTTTGGAGGTCACGCCGATCTTCTTGCCCACCACGCGCTCGCCCGCCGTCAGGCGCCGCGCCAGCATGCGCTGCTGGATGGCGTAGGCGTCGGCGATGGTGATCTCGGGATGGCGCTCGCTCAGTGGAGCGATGGCGCGGCGTTCGTGCAGGGCGGCGTAAAGCTCGTCGCCCAGGGTGTGTTGCAGTTCGGGTTTCATGGGGTCACCGTGCAAGGGCAAGGGGTTCATCGGGCCGGGCCTCGGCCAGGAAGTCTCCGACCAGCCGCGCGAAGCGCGCGGCATGCTCGATCTGCGTCCAGTGGCCGCAGCGGCCGTAGACATGCAGCTGGGCGCGCGGAATCCAGTCGGCCAGCGTGTAGGCATTGGCCAGCGGAATCACGCGGTCCTCCCGGCCATGGATGACCAGGGTTTCATGGGGCAGGCGGCGGATGTCGTCCTCGCGGCTGGCCAGCGCATCGACCCAGCGCTGGCGTGGCGCGGGGAACATGGCCGCATAGGACTCCTGCACGCCCGGCCGGATGCTGGCGGCATGGCGCAGGCGCGCGAGTTCGTCGTTCACCAGACCCCGGTCGAAGGCGAAGATGTCCAGCAGCCCGCGCATGGCCTCCAGCGAGGGCTGGTATCCCCAGACCGCATCCAGCCCCGGCGTGAGGGCGAAGGGCAGGCCCGCGCTGCCCATCAGCACCAGGCGCCGCACGCGGGCCGGATGGCGTATCGCCAGCGCCAGGGCCAGGGCACCACCGAAGGAGTTGCCCACGAGGTCGGCGCGCTCGATCTGCAAGGCATCGAGCAGGCCCACGGCCTGGTCCACCCAGGCCTGCATGCCAAAGGCTCCGCCCGCCGGCCGTGCGCTGTAGCCGAAGCCCGCCATGTCCGGCGCGACCACGCGTGCGTTGCCGGCCAGCGCAGGCATCACCAGCCGCCAGTTGGCCCAGGCCGAGACGCCCGGACCCGAGCCATGGATCAGCAGCACCGGATCGCCCTGGCCATGGTCGTGGTAGTTGGTGCGCAGGCCATCCACCTCGATGCAGCGGCCGAGTTCGGGGTTTTCAGAGCTTGACGCAGACATTCTTCAGCTCCGTGTAGAACTCCAGCGAATGCACGCCGCCTTCGCGGCCTATGCCCGACTGCTTGGCGCCGCCGAAGGGCGTGCGCAGGTCGCGCAGGAACCAGCTGTTGACCCAGCAGATGCCCACCTGCATGCGGGCGGCGACGCGGTGGGCGCGCGCCAGGTCGCGTGTCCAGACGGCGCAGGCCAGTCCGTAGTCGTTGTCGTTGGCCAGGGCCAGCACCTCGTCCTCGCGGTCGAAGGCGGCGATATGGCAGCAGGGGCCGAAGATCTCCTCCTTGATGACGCGCGCCGTCTCGGGCAGGCCGGTCCAGATCGTGGGCTGCACCCAGGCACCGCCCGCCAGGCGCGCGCCCATGTCGGGCACGCCGCCGCCGGTGACCACGGTGGCGCCCTCCTGCCTGGCCAGCGCGTAGTACGACAGCACCTTGTCCTGGTGTTCGCGGCTGATCAGCGGGCCCAGCTTCGTGTCCGCGTCCTCGGGCAGGCCGATCTTCCAGCCCTCTACCTGGCGCTTGAGCTCGGCCACGAAGCGCTCGAACAGGGGACGTTCCACATAGATGCGCTCCGTGCCCAGGCAGACCTGGCCGCTGTTGACGAAGGCCGAGCGCAGCGTGCCCTCGATGGCCGCGTCGAAGTCGCAGTCGGCGAAGACGATGGCCGCGTTCTTGCCGCCCATCTCCAGGCTCACGGGGCGCGCGCCCTTGGCGGCGGCGCGCATGATGGCCTCGCCCGTGCGCGTCTCGCCCGTGAAGGTGATGGCATCGACACCGGGGTGCGTGGTCATGAACTCGCCGGCCGAATCGGGGCCGAAGCCGTGGACCACGTTGTAGACGCCGGGCGGGATGCCGGCCTCGTTCATGACCTCGCCCAGCAGGGCGGCCGTCTGCGGAGACTCCTCCGAGGGCTTGACCACCACGGTGTTGCCGCAGGCCAGCGCCGGGCCGACCTTCCAGGTCATGAGCAGCAGCGGCAGGTTCCAGGGACAGATCACGCCGACCACGCCCACGGGGCCGCGCTGGCCGTAGTTGATGGCACCGCGCCCGTCGGGCGTGGCCATCTCGAAGAACTCGGTGGGCACGTTCTTGACCACGTCGGCGAAGATCTTGAAGTTGGCCGCACCGCGCGGGATGTCGATGTGGCTGGCCACGCTGCGCGGCTTGCCCGTGTCCGCGCATTCGGCGGCCAGGAACTCCTCGAAGCGGCGGTTGATGCCGTCGGCCACGGCGTGCAGCCTCTGCACGCGCTCGTCCACGCCCATGCGGCCCCAGGGCCCTTGCAGCGCGGCGCGCGCGGCGGCCACGGCGGCATCGACCTGGGCGCGGTCGGCCTCGTGGACCTGGGCGATGGCCTCGCCCGTGAGTGGCGAATGCTTGTCGAAGCGGCGCGCCGATTCGGCGTAGGCGCCATTGATGAAGTTGCGTATCTGTTTCATGGTGATCCGTTGCAGTCGTCGTTGTGTGTCAGGCGTCCAGGCCCAGGGCCCGCAGGCCGGCGTGCGCGATGGCCTCGTCCTGGGCCTCGCTGCCGCCGGACACGCCGATGCCGCCCAGGCGCGCCCCCGAGGCCACGATGGGCAGGCCGCCGCCGAAGGCCACGAAGCGCGGGCGCAGCACCAGGCCCTGGCGCACGGCCTCGGAGTGCGAGGCCAGGGCCTGGGTCCAGTCGCCCGTGGCCAGGCCGAAGCTGGCGGCCGTGTAGGCCTTGTCGGTGGCGATGTCCATGGAGTGCAGCGGCGCGCCGGCCATGCGCGCGAAGGCCACGGTCAGGCCACCCGCATCGACCACGGCCACGTTGGCGCGCACGCCCAGCTCGGTGGCATGCTGCACGGCGGCCTGCGTGGCGCGCAGGGCGGCGGGCGCGTCGATGACGGGCTGGAGCGCGGCCAGGGCGGCGATCGTGGCGGCCTGCGGGGCCTGGGAAATCTCCCGGGTCTGGGTCATGCGCGCCTCCATCAGAAGGCCTTGACCAGGGTCAGGCGCAGCAGTGAACCCTTGGGCAGGGCGCCCGTGCCGGCCTCGGCGCGCACCTCCTTGTAGAAGGCGCCCTTGAGGAACAGGCCCGCGCCCGGCACCGGATAGACCAGCTCGGCCCCCAGCGCGTGGCGCGAGGCGCGGTCGGTGCTCGCGCCCGGGCCGCTGTCATCGCTGAACTGCCACTGGCTGTAGCCCACCAGGCCCACCTGCCAGGCGCCGAAGGACCGGCCCAGGCCCCATTCCAGCGTGGCCTGGTTGCCGGGGCGCATGCCGGCCGCGTTGCGGCCGTTGCGCTCCAGGCGCAGCAGGGCCGATCCCGAGACGGTCCTGGCGCCATCGAAGTAGTACGTCAGCCCGCCCGTGAGCATGGTGCTCTTGAAGCCCTTGCCCGGCGAGGCCGGATGGCCCGTGCCGGCAGAGTCCAGCCAGACGCCGGCGGCCGCCACCGCATCCCACTGCGGGCCATGCCAGCCCAGCACCAGTGGCCCCAGGTAGACGTCACCGACGCCCGAGCGCGTGTCCGAGATGCCGGCCGCGTTCACCGTGAGCGAGGTGCGCATCACGGGCACGATGGCCTCCATGCCGTAGTCGGCCCCCAGCAGCTTTCGTCCGGTGATCCAGACGAAGCGGTTGGCCAGCGCCGTGACCGTGCCCCGGTTGTGCCCGGGCAGGTTGCTGCTGGTGCCGGGCGCGCGGAAGTCGTCCATCTGGTAGTTGACGAGGTAGCCCAGGTAGTAGGCGCCGGGCGGCGGCACGCTGGCGCCCTGCAGGCCTTCCACGCCGGGCACGTAATGGCCTTCGGCCCGGGCCGCCGGGGCGGCGAGTGCGCCGAGCGCGGCCAGCAGCGACAGCAGGGCCGGCGCGGTGTGTCCCATGTTCTTGTTCATCGGGGGCTCTCCGGTGCGCGGGCTCAGGTGTAGACCTCGGTGAACGAGGGCACGAGATCGCCGGTGTGATAGAAGATGCCGCTGCCCAGCTGGTCCTCGGTCCAGGTGGTCACGGGCCGGTCGCGCTGGGCCAGGTAGCCCAGGCCTGCGAAGGTCTCGTTGCGGTTGCCGCTGGGGTCGAAGAAATAGATGGTCTCGCCGCGCGTGATGCCGTGGCGCGTGGGCGCCACGTCGATGCGCACCTTGTTCTTGGCCATCACGTCGGCCGACTTGAGCACGTCGTGCCAGGAGTCCAGGAAGTAGGCGATGTGATGCAGCCCGCTGCGCGCGCCGCCCACGAAGGCGATGTCGTGCGGCGTGGTGGTGCAGGCCATCCAGGTGGCGGCCTGCACGGCGCCACCGGGACCGGCCACGACCTGTTCGGTCAGGAAGAAATCCAGGCACTCACGCATGAAGCGGGTGTTTTGCTCCACGGTGTTGATGCCGGCCTCGGGGTTGAGCTCGCACATCAGCAGGGCGTGGTCCAGCCAGTGCGCGCCCGCGCCGCGGATGTCGTCGGGCCAGGGGTCGGGGTTGGTCGATCCCACGTCCGTGCCCACGCATTCCTTCATGGCATACAGGCGCATCTCGTGGCCGCTGGGCAGGTGGAACTTCAGCATGCGCCCCGTGGCGGGCAGGCTGCCCTCGGCCAGCATCTCGGTCTTCACGCCCCAGGCCTCGATGCGCTGGCGCAGGCTGTCCAGGTCCTCGTCCCGCTCGACCTTGTAGGCCAGGTGGTTGAGCCCGGCCTGGTCCGAGGGCGTGAGGATCAGCGAGTACTTGTCCCACTCGTCCCAGCACTTGAGATAGAGGTTGCCGGTCTTGTCCTGCATCACGGTCTTCAGGCCCAGCACCTTCTCGTAGTGGTGCACGGCGGCGGCCATGTCCATCACCTTCAGGCTTGCGTGGCCTATGCGTAGTACGCCCATGTCATGTCTCCTTGGTTGCTTGTGTCGTGGTGAAAGAGGCGGGCGCTGCACCGGCGTCCGCCCGGGGTGGGGAAATCGTTGGGCAGGCAGGTCTGGCAAAGGGCTTGGCCAGCCGCTCGCAGATCTGCAGGCGCACGGCGGCCACGGGTGCGGCGCGGCAGGCCAGCGTGTAGCCCTGCTGCTCTTCCTCGGCGCTCACGTGGGCGCGGCTGACGGGGCCCAGGGCGCGCACGCCGCCCTCGACGATGCGCACCTTGCACACGCCGCAGCCGCCGTTGACGCAGCCCACGGGAATGCCTTTTCGGCCCAGGCGCAACATGCCCCTGAGCAGGCTTTCATCGAGGGCGCAGGCATAGCGCTCGGCGGTCTGCTCGACCTGCACGTCCACGGTGGCACGGGGGCTGATCCACATGGCGCTCTCCGTTCAGACGCGCTTGAACAGCGGGCTGCGCGCGCCCTGGGCATCGGCAGCCGAGAGGAATTTCTCGGTGTAGATGTCGCGTTCGAACAGCCGGCCCTGCATCAGCGTGGCGATGCAGGCCTCGACCATGGGCGGCGGCCCGCACAGATAGGCCTTGCTGCCCGCGAAGTTGCCGCCGAAGTGGGCCTGCGCGGCCTCATGCACGAAGCCCAGGGCGCCGCGCCAGTCCGTGCCGGCATCGGCCGCCCCGCCCGAGATGGCGGGGACGTAGGTGAACTGCGGATGGCGCTCGGCCAGCGCGCGGAATTCCTCGTCGTAGTACAGCTCGGCGCGGCTGCGCTGGCCGTAGACCAGGGTGATGGGCTGCTCGCAGCCGCGCTCCAGCAGCTCCTGGATCATGGCGCGCGGGCTGGACAGGCCAGAGCCGCCGGCCATGAAGACCAGGGGCTGGCGCGCCGAGTGGCGCACGAAGAAACGCCCGTAGGGGCCGGCCAGCTGCAGCCGCTCGCCCTCCTGCAGCGATGCATGCAGCCAGGTGGTGCCGGCACCGCCGGGCACATGGCGCACGTTGATCTCGATGTCCCGGGCCGTGCCGTCGGCGCCGGATGGCGCGTTGGCGATGGAGAAGGCGCGCGGCGCGTCCAGGCCCGGAATGCGGACCTGCACGTACTGCCCTGCCTGGTAGGCGATGGGCGTGTCCAGCCGCAGGTGGATGGCCTTGATGGTGGGCGTCAGCTGCACGGTGCGCAGCACGGTGGCGCCGAAGTCGCGCACGGGGATGACGCGGGCGTCGGGCTCGTCCTCGATGTCGGCCTCGATGGTGGCGTCGGACTGCAGCGTGGCGCAGCAGGCCAGGGTCATGCCGTCGTCGCGCTCCATGTCCATCAGCGCGAAGGGGTTGGCCGCGCCATGGTCCACCTCGCCCTCGCAGACCTGGACCTTGCAGGTGCCGCACAGGCCGTGGCCGCAGGCATGGGGGATGTAGATGCCCTGCCGCAGCGCGGCATCGAGCAGGGTCTGGCCGTCCTCCACCTCGATGGTGGCGCCCAGGGGTTGCAGCGTCAGTTGGTAGCTCATGGTCGTGGGGCCGGCAGGCGCGCGCAGCGCCTGCCGTGCGGGCTCGTCGATGGGGTCTAGCTGTGCGATCCGGCGATGCCGGTCAGGCCCGGCGTGCGAAAGCGGATCACGTCCTTGTGGTCCAGGCCGTTGGCGGCCAGGCCCAGGGCCGGGTCGGGCACGAAGGGCCGGCCCGACTTCAGCCACTGGACGGCGCTCCAGTCGATGCGGCCGAAGTCCGGATGGGCCCCGTAGATGCCGGGCAGCACGTCGCTGGCCAGCGCGCCGAAGGGGGTGTCGGCCGGCAGCGGCAGGCAGACGGGCGAGCAGAACATCAGGTGGTCGTCCCAGGCGATGTACAGCAAGGGGGCCGGAAAGTTCTCGCGCCGGTCGGCGGCCTCGAAGGCATAGGGGTACAGGGCGGTGACGCTCATGGCGCAGCTCCTTCGCCGGCCGTGGCCCCTGTCTGCCCGCCCGCGCCGGGCGGCGCATTGCCGCGCCAGGCCGCAAAGTGGCGCTGGTCCTCGGAGCCCTCGAAGTCGAAGTTGTCGCGCCCCGCGTTCAGGCCATACCAGTCGAGCACGGCGGCCAGCGGATCGAAGCCGGGCCGGCCGGGGTCGGCATCGGGCTTGAAACAGCGGCCCTGGTAGATCTGGTGCACGGGCAGCCAGGACTGCACGTATTTCTCTGGCTCGTGGTCGAAGATGTGCTTGCAGCCGTCGCTGCAGAAATGGTATTTGTCGCCCTGGTAGTCGGACTCACGGTAGCAGATGCGCGTGGCGTCGCCGGGCTCGGTGAAGCCCATGGGAATCTGGCAGGTGGTGCACAGCATGGGCAGGGTCTTGTTGTAGAAGCGCCGGCCGGCCTGCTGTTCGGCGCGGTAATGCTCCAGGCGCGGGCGGTAGTGGCGATCGAAGCTGTCGGGGTATTGCGCGGCCAGCCAGTCCATCTCCTGCGGTTCGGGCACCCAGGTGTGGAAGGGTGCGGCGGCGCCGTAGTTGTAGAAGATGTTCCAGGCCTGGTGGCTGATGTGGTGCTTGCCCTCGCAGGCCTCTTTCCAGCCCATGGGCTCGCGGATGCCGTAGCGCGCCAGGTCGCGGAACAGGGCGCCGCCGTTTTCCTCGGCATACATCTCCCAGGCCTGCTTCCAGCTCATCACGCGTTTGGGCAGCATGTAGTCCTGCATCATGGCCACCAGGGTCAGCAGGCGGTAGCCGCGCCAGAACCACTTGTCGATCCAGCGCTGCACGATGGGCACGTTGGCCGGGTCCTGCTCCAGCATGAACTTGATGCACTCGATGCCCAGCGTCATGTGGCGCGACTCGTCGCTCTGCGCCGAGAAGCCGAAGGTCACCGTGGACAGGTCGCCGTTGTGCGCCGCGCCCGACATGAAGGGCACGAACAGCAGGTTGGTCAGCACATATTCGAACGAGAAGCTCACGGCCGTGAGGAACTCGAAGGGGCCGGCCGTCATCGCGTCCTCGAAGAAGGACTTGGGCACGGACAGGTACCAGACGCGGTCGTACCACTGCGATGCGTTGTGCATGCCGTTGAAGTACTTGTTGTAGTGGCTCAGCGCATGCGTCTCTGTCTGGAAATGGCGCAGCTCGTCGATGGACTGCATCTGCGCGGCCACGCGCGCGCCGGCCCCCGTGAAATGCCGGCCCACGTGGGCGAAGCCCCGGTGCGCGCCGTACTCCAGCGGCGTCACGCCCTGGAGGAACAGCTTGAGCGCGTTGACGTAGCGCGCGTCGGTCACGCCCAGCTGGCCGTTGTTCTGGGCGAAGGCCTCGATCACGGCGTAGAGCTTGCGCTCCTTCTCGCCCTGGTACTTCCAGTAGGCATCCATGGTCAGGCGGAAGGGGTCCTCCCAGCGGTCCCAGTCGTGGATCCTGATGCCCTCGTAGCGGTCGTAGGGGAAGACCTTGTCCATGGGCTGGTAGGTCGTGTCCCAGGCCAGGCCGCGCGTCATGGCGGTGTAGCGCTCCTTGAGGCCCAGCTTCTTCTTGATCACGGGTGCGTCCATGATGTCTCCTTGTCGTGTTGCTTGTGGTGTTGCCTGGCGGGCGGGGCGCGGCTCAGCGGCCCCAGCTCAGGGAGAACTCTTCGTCGTCCTCGTTGACGTGGCCCGACAGCGTCACCAGGTTGATCTGGATCTGCTGCAGGTCGAAGGGCTGGCCCGTGAGGGCCTCGATGCTGGCGCGCCGGATGACCAGGCGCCCGGGGCAGTCGATCTTCACGAGGCCGGGCGTATGGGCCGCCGTGGCCTGGGGGTTGTCGGCCAGCACGGCCTCGACCACGGGGCGCGATTCCTCGTTGTCCTGGAAGGCGATGAAGACCCTGGAGACTGGGGCGGTGGCGGCGGTTGCGCTTGTCGTCATGGCGTGCTCCCCTTCAGATATCCAGGCCGGCCTTGCGGGCGCGGGCGTCCAAGGCCTGGCGCACTTCGGACAGCGCGGCCTGCGCGTCCTCCCCCAGGGCCATCGCGGCCACGGGTGCCAGCGCGGTCTGCGCCTGGTCCACATGGGCCAGGTACCAGCGCGACAGCAGGGCGCGGTTGGCACCGGACTCGGCGGCCGCCACCTTGGCCACGGCATCGATCCAGCGGGCCGACTCGGCATGCCACTCGGGCATGAAGGCCGTGAGCATGGACACGGCCGTGCCGCCGTGCAGCGCCAGCGGCCCGTCCACGAAGCGGCCGTAGATCAGCGGGTACAGCAGGCCGTCCAGCGCCAGGTTCTGGGCAATGAACAGCTCGATGGGGTCCTGCAGCACCAGCAGGTCCTCGACCAGGCGGCGCAGCGGCTGCCAGGTGGAGTCCTGCAGCCAGTCGTTCCTGCCGGCCTCCAGCACGCCGGGCTCGTCCATGGCCAGGCCCAGCCGCGTCAGGTACTGGGCCACGCCCAGCTGGTCCATGGCGTGGAACATGGCCGGCGCCGTGAAGGCCGTGCCATAGCCGCGCGAGCACATGCTGCAGTTGTTCATGTTGCCGCCCCAGGCCACGTGGCGCAGCGGCATCAGCACGGCACAGGCATGGGCACGCTGTGCATCGGCCATGCGCGCGGCCAGGCCGCGCGACTCGACGAACTGGTAGTTGGCCTCCATGGCCTCCTGCTGGCGCGCACGGGCCATGGTCCAGGTGGCGTAGTAGAACTGGCGCGGATCGCGCAGCGCATACCAGTCGGCCATGCGGATGGCCGTGCGGCCGGCGTCGAACAACTCCAGGCCCTGCTCCCAGGTCGGGCGGTAGTGGAAGTTTTCCTTGGGCTGGGCGCCCAGCATGGCCTCCAGATAGCGCGACGCGGGCTTGTCCCCCGTGTGCGCCGCGACGCGGTCGAAGGTATGGCGCAGCGGCTGTATCTCGCGCGCCTGCAGCTCGATGTTCATGGGCTTGTCTCCTGTGGGGTTCGTCGGGATTCGGGATGCGCTCACAGCACCGTGGCGCCCTGCCTGCGGCAGAAGTCCTGGAAATCGGGCTCGGCCATGGTCAGCTCCACCACCAGCTCGGGCCAGCCCACGGAGAACTCGAACTCCACGAAACCGTTGGCGCGCCGCTGCAGCACGCGCACCGAGCGGCGCGAGAGATCGCAGGCGGGCAGGTCGACAGTGGCGGTGGCGGTGCGGGTCGGGGTATCCATGGCGGGCTCCAGGCGAGGTCTTTGCCGGCCGGTGTTTGCATGGGCCGTGCCAGGCTGGCCCAATGGCGCAGAAATATCGATAAATACAGGGTTAGCCCCTAGATTTCAGACCACTCTCCGGCCCTGGAAAGGCGCCAATCCAGGGCAAACCCTTGGATGTCCGCGCCGCGCCCGCCTGCCATTGCGCAGTGCAGCATGATGAAATGGTGAATCCGGGACCCCGCATGTGCGCAATTGATCACCTGCCGGCCGGCACCGGGCGCGGGTGAATCCGCATTGGCAGGAAAAGTCGTTTTATCGATAGTTCAACCATGCCCACATCCGTCCCACCCCTGCCATCCGATGCCGACCTGCGCAGCCTCGTGCGCTTTTCCACCGAGGACGGGCTGATCTGGCTTTCGGGCCAGCGCATGCTGCTGCTGCACCTGGCCTCGCTGAGCGCGCTGCGCCGCGAAATGATGGAGACCATGGGCTCGGCCCATACGCGCCGGCTGCTGATGCGGGCCGGCTATGCCTCGGGCGAGCGCGATGCGCAGCTGGCGCGCCAGATCCGGCCCGATGCCAGCCTGTTCGACATGTTCGCCGTGGGCCCGCAGCTGCACCGGCTCGAAGGCGCGGTACGCGCCACGCCCGAGGTCTTCGAGATCGACGAGGCCGCGGGCCGCCTGCGCTGCGTGGTGCGCTGGGACCACAGCTGGGAGGCCGAGATGCACGGGCGCGAATGGGGCCCGCAGGAGGCGCCCGTGTGCTGGATGCTGCTGGGCTATGCCTCGGGCTATACCAGCGCCTTCTTTCGCCGGCCCGCGCTGTTCAAGGAAGTGCAGTGCGCGGCCTGCGGCCACGCGCACTGCCTGATCGAGGGGCGCTTCGTGCAGGAATGGCCCGATGGCGAGCTGCTGGAGCGCGACTACGCGCCCGAGTCCATGCTGGTGCGCATGGAGGAGCTGCAGTCGCAGGTGGAGGCGCTGCGCACGGGCCTGCAGCCCAGCGACGAGCAGGGTCCGCTGCTGGGCCGCTCGCGCGCCTTCCAGGGCGCCGTGGAGCTGCTGCGCAAGGCCGCGCCCACCCAGGTCACGGTGCTGCTCACGGGAGAGACCGGCGTGGGCAAGGAGCGCTTCGCGCGCGCGCTGCACGCCATGAGTCCGCGCGCTGGCAAGCCCTTCGTGGCCGTCAACTGCGCGGCGCTGCCGGCCGAGCTGATCGAAAGCGAACTGTTCGGTGCCGAGAAAGGCGCCTACACGGGCGCGGGAGCCGCGCGCATGGGCCGCTTCGAACGCGCCCATGGCGGCACGCTGATGCTCGATGAACTGGGAGAGCTGCCGCTGCCGGCCCAGGCCAAGCTGCTGCGCGTGCTGCAAAGCGGCGAGGTCGAGCGCCTGGGTGGCACGCAGGCACGCAAGGTCGATGTGCGCGTGATCGCCGCGACCAACGTGGACCTGGAACAGGCCGTCGAGCAAGGACGCTTTCGGCGCGACCTGCTGTACCGGCTCAACGTCTATCCCATCCGCATCCCCGCGCTGCGCGAGCGCGCCGACGACATCGCGCTGCTAGCCATGCATCTGCTGCACAAGTTCTCGGCACTGCACGGCAAGCCCGTGTCCGGGCTCAGTGACCGTGCCCTGGCCGCGCTGCGCGGCCACAGCTGGCCCGGCAACGTGCGCGAACTGGAGAACCTCATGGAGCGCGGCCTGATCCTGACGCCGCCCGGCGAGCTGATCGATGTGGGGGCACTGTTCCCGCAATGGAGCAACGCGGGGCATAGCGGTATCGATGCGCAGGGCTACCTGGCGCAAGGGCCCGGTGCCGAGGGCGTGGCCGACGCCTCGGGCCTGTACGACGCCATGCTGGGCCAGGGCCTGCACCTGGAAGCACTGGAGGACGGCCTGCTGCAGGAGGCGGTGCGCCGCGCCGGCGGCAACCTCGCGGCTGCGGCGCGCGCGCTGGGCATGACCCGGCCGCAGCTGAGCTACCGGCTGTCGCGCATTCGCGAACGCACCAAGGAGTGAGCCCATGGCCAAGCGACCCTTCATCCAGCGCCTGCTGATGGCCGATGCGGACGGCGGCGGCGAAGCCTCGCGCACGCTGACCGAGCAGGCCTACGCCGAGCTGCGCGCCGACATCATCGAAGGCCGGCTCGTGCCCGGCAGCAAGCTGCGCATCGAGCACCTGCGCCAGACCTATGGCGTGGGAGCGGGGACGCTGCGCGAGGCGCTGACGCGCCTGGTCAGCGACGCCCTGGTCACGGCCGAGGGGCAGCGCGGCTTTCGTGTCTCGCCCATTGCCATCGATGACCTGGAGGACCTCACGCGGCTGCGCGTGCACATAGAGACCCAGGCCCTGCGCGACTCCATACGCCATGGCGGCGAGGACTGGCGCGCCCGGCTGCGCGCCAGCTACGAGGAGCTGTCTTCGCTGGAGCAGCCGCTGTCGCGCGCCCAGCGCCGCTCCTGGGAGATGATGAACCTGCGCTTCCACGAGGCCCTGCTGGCCGGCCAGCCCTCGCCCTGGACGCAGAAGGTGCTGCGACTGCTGGCCCGCCATGGCGAGCGCTACCGCTGCTACGCCATGGACCTGCCCGGCATGACGCGCGACGTGCATGCCGAGCACACCGAGATTTTCGAGCTGGCCATGGCCGGCCAGGAGGCGCGCGCGGCCCTGGCGCTGGAGGCGCATATCTGCGCCACGCCCCACGAGCTGCTCAAGGCCTTGCGCGAGGGGCGCGTGCGACTGCCCGGCACGGGCGGCGCAGCGCCATCCGGCGGGCAGGCCGCGGGCATGGACTGAGCACGCCCACGCCCTCCTCCACAAATCCCACACAAAGGCTCGACAGCCCGGCAAGATTGCCCGCCCACACTGCGGCAGCTGAATCTACGGAGCCCTTCTGCTGTGACCAATAACGCCCAACTTCTGGCCGACGAAGCCAAGTACTGCTCGTTCGGGGATACCGTCCACTACGTCAACCCGCCCAAGATTTTCTCGGGCTGCGAAGGCAGCTACATGTACGACGAGGCCGGCACGCCCTACCTCGATCTGCAGATGTGGTATTCGGCCGTGAACTTCGGCTACAAGAACAAGCGCCTCGAGCAGAAGATGATCGAGCAGCTGCAGACCCTGCCCCAGGTCGCCAGCCAGTACCTGCACCCGACCAAGATCGAGCTGGCCAAGTTCATCGCCCAGGATGCGGAGCGCAAGTGGGGCCATGCAGGCCGCGTGCACTTCAACGTGGGCGGCGCCCAGGCCATCGAGGACTCGCTCAAGGTCGTGCGCAATGCCAGCGGCGGCAAGAGCCTGATGTTCGCCTTCGAGGGCGGCTACCACGGCCGCACGCTGGGCGCCTCCAGCATCACCTCCAGCTACCGCTACCGCCGCCGCTACGGCCACTTCGGCGACCGCGCGCAGTTCATCCCCTTCCCCTACCCGTTCCGCCGCCCCAAGGGCATGACGTCCGAGGAGTATGCGGACTCCATCGTCCGGGAATTCGCGCGCAAGTTCGAGAACGAGTACCACGCCATCTGGGACCCCAAGACCAACCAGTGCGAGTACGCGGCCTTCTACGTGGAACCCATCCAGGGCACGGGCGGCTATGTCGTGCCGCCGCCCAACTTCTTCAAGGGCCTCAAGAAGGTGCTGGACGACCACGGCGTGCTGATGGTGGTCGATGAAATCCAGATGGGCTTTTGGCGCACCGGCACGCTGTGGTCGGTGGAGAACTTCGGCGTCAAGCCCGACGTGCTGGTCTTCGCCAAGGCGCTGACCAACGGCCTCAACGCCCTGTCGGGCCTGTGGGCGCGCGAGGAGCTGATCAACCCCACCATCTTCCCGCCGGGATCGACCCACTCCACCTTCGCCTCCAACCCGCTGGGCACGGCCCTGGGCCTGGAAGTCATGAAGATGACCCACGAGATGGACTTCGGCCGCCAGGTGCGCGAATCGGGCGCCTACTTCCTCGAAGGCCTCAAGGAGCTGCAAAAGCGCCACAAGGAAATCGGCGACGTGGACGGCCTGGGCCTGGCGCTGCGCGCCGAGATCTGCACCGAGGACGGCTTCACGCCCAACAAGGCGCTGCTGGACAAGATGGTGGACATCGGCCTCGAAGGCGGCCTGGAATACCAGGGCCAGAAACGCGGCCTGGTGCTGGACGTGGGCGGCTACTACAAGAACGTGATCACCTTCGCGCCCTCGCTGATGATCTCGCGCCCCGAGATCGACGAAGCCATGGTCCTGCTGGACCAGTTGCTCACGAAAGCCAAGGCGGCCTGAAGGCGCGATGCCCGCAGAGCGCCTGCACAACCAGCTCGAACCCCCAGGCCTGCTCGCGCAGTTCGCGGCCCATCCTCCCGAGGGCTTCGCACTGCTGCAGGACTGGCCGGCGCCGGCCTTCACGGCGCCCTTCGATCTTCTGACCACGGCGGACGACGCGCTCAAGGCGCGTCTTTTGTCGTTGCCCGGTGGCGGCTGGCTGTCGCGCCGGCTGCGCCTGTCCACCGACTTCGTGGGCACCACGGTCAGCGAGTACGCCGTGCTGCCCATGGGCACCCCTGCCGCCCAGCAGGCTGCCGCGCTGCGTGCGCGCGCAGGCCGGCGCATGCTGACCATCGTCAAGGACCTGCCCCAGGATTCCCCGCTGCTGCCGGACGCCGACAACGCCCATGCACGGGCGCTGGCGCTGGCGCTGGCCGATGCGGGCTTCATCCTGGTCGAGGGCCAGGCCCTGGCTCATGTGCCCATCGACTTCTCCAGCCTGGACGAATACCTTGCACGCCTGTCCAGGAGCCGCCGCCAGAACCTGCGCCGCAAGCTCAGGAGCCGCGCGCAGCTGCAGGTGCAGCGCATCCCCACGGGCGCGGCCTTTGCCGATGACGCCCGGGTCGATGCCTACTACGCGCTGTTCGATGCGGTGTATGCGCAAAGCGAGATCCACTTCGACAGGCTCACGCGCGATTTCTTCGCGGCCCTGCTGCGCGATGCGGGCAACGGCGGCACCGTGTTCGAGTACCGCGCGCTGCAGGACGACGGCACGCCCGGCGCGCTGCTGGGCTGGAACCTGTGCTTCGAGCACGGCGGCAAGCTGATCGACAAGTACATCGGCCTGTCCTACCCGGCCGCGCGCGAGGCCAATCTCTATTTCGTGAGCTGGATGGTCAACCTTGAATACGCCATCGAACGCGGCCTGAGCCACTACGTGGCCGGCTGGACCGACCCCGAGGTCAAGGCCCAGCTGGGCGCCAGCTTCACCTTCACGCAGCATGCGGTCTTCATCCGCAATCCGCTGCTGCGCGCACTGGGCCGGCGCTTTGCCGGCCACTTCGAAAGCGATCGCCAATGGAGCGAACAGAACTGAATGCCCAGCCCGTGGTGCTGGATGTGGATGGCTCGGTGGGCTCCTTGCCCGGCGAGCTGCGCCTGCCGCTGCAGCACTGGCAGGAGCAGGTGCGCTTCGGCTGCGGCCTGCGCCGCTTTGCGCAGTTCCGCGCGGCCCTCGACGCGCAACTGCCCGCCGCGCATGGCACGGCCCTCATGGGCAGTGGCGACTTCCACCACCTGAGCTGGCCGCTGATCGAGCGCTGCATCACCGCCCAGGCCCTGTCCGCGGGCCGGCCGCTGCGCGTGGTCGTGCTGGACAACCACCCCGACAACATGCGCTTTCCCTGGGGCGTGCACTGCGGCTCCTGGGTGCGGCGCGTGGCCTTGCATCCGGCCGTCTCGCATGTGCATGTGGCCGGCATCACCTCCGGCGACATCGGCCGCGCGCACGCCTGGGAGAACTACCTCACGCCGCTGCGCGCCGGCCGCCTGAGCTACTGGAGCGCGGGCGTGGACACGGGCTGGGCGCGCCGCCTGGGCGTGGATGCCGCCTTTCGCGGCTTTGCCAGCGTGGCCGATCTGTCGCGCACGCTGGCACGCATGCTGCGCGAGCAAGCCCAGCCCACCTACCTGAGCATCGACAAGGACGTGTTCGCGCCCGAGGTGGTGCGCACCAACTGGGACCAGGGCCGCATGCAGGAAAGCGAGGCCCTGGACATCATCGGCGCGCTGGCCGGCCAGATCGTGGGCAGCGACATCACGGGCGATGTGTCCTCCTGGCGCTACACGACCTGGTGGAAGCGCTGGATGAGTGCCGGAGACGGCCAGGACACGCAGATCGACGCACAGACGCTGGCCACCTGGCAACTGGGCCAGCATGCCTTCAACGAACGGCTGGTGGAGCGTCTGCAGCAGGCCAGTTGAGGAGCCGGGCCCGCGGCGTCAGACGGCCGCCCGCGCTGTGGCGCTTTCCAGTACATCGACCAGATCGCCAAAGCGCGCGTCGTCGAACCACAGGCTGTTGCCCACGGCCACCAGGCGCCGTGCCCAGTCACGCCCCTGGTCCACCACGTCCTGGCGCGCCAGGCCCAGCACATGGTCGTAGCGGCCATAGTCGGGCAGCACATGGACGAAGGGCAGCGACAAACCCCAGCCCCTCCCCCATTGCGCACGCAGCAGCGCATCGCGCGTCGCCGCATCGCGCAGGCGCAGCAGCAGCACGGGCCAGACGCCTTGCGCACCCGGCACGGTGTCACCCACCATCTCGACCCCGTCGATGGCCGACAGCCAGGCGCTGCGCTCATGGGCCTGGCGCTGCAGTTGCTGCTGGAAATCCGCCAGCCGCGCCAGCGCGCGCCGGCCCACGCGGCGGCGCCAGGCGCCCAGCTCATGGCGGGGAATGGCGTCGTCGAAATCATCGCCGGCGGCCTGCACCCAGTCGCTGCGCGACAGCGCATCGCGCAGGGGACGGCCATAGGCCAGGTCCAGCCCGGCGGGGCGGTACAGCGCCGCATAGCCCAGCAGCTCCAGGCTGCGGCGCAACTCCCAGCCCCGGTCCTGGCGCACGCTGGCCGCATGTGTCTCGCGCAGCGCCTCGCGCAGCGCAGGCTCGCGTGCCAGCAGCACGCCGCCCTCGAAGGTGGTCAGGCCCTTGCCCACGGCCAGGCTGTAGAAGCCCACATCGCCCTGCCAGCCCAGGGGCTCGCCGCGCAGGCGGGCGCCCAGGGCCTGGGCCGCGTCCTCCACCACCCAGGCGCCCACGGCGCGCGCGCAGTCCACGGCCGTGGCCACGTCGGCCACGCGGCCGCACAGATGCGTGGGCAGCACGGCCAGCGTGCGTTCGCTGCACAGCGCGCGCAGGCGGGCGCTGTCCATGTCCAGTGTGTGGGACTGCAGATCGCACAGGCGCAGCTGCAGGCCGCAGTGCGCCACGGCCAGGGCCACCAGCGGGCAGGTATAGGCGGGGGCGATGACTTCGCTGCGGCCCGGCGCCAGGCGGCGCAGGGCCTGCAGCGCCACCATCAGCGCCGAGGTGCCCGAGCATTCCAGCTGCACGGCGGGCACGCCCAGCCATTGCGCCAGCGCCGTCGCCAGGTCCGCGTCGCCCCAGGGCAGCAGGTCGGCCGCGCGCAGCGGCAGGCCCGCCGTGGGCGGCAGCACGCGTTCAGCCACGGTGCGTGCCGTGCTCGGCCGAGGCCGCCAGATGCGCGGCGCCCGCGCTGGCCGAGCCCGCGCCCGGATTGCCGCCCGCATGGCCCGGCGTGTCATCGTCTGCGCCGGGCCCCTCGGCCTCCTGCGTCTCGCTGACGGCCAGGCAGGCGATGCCGGCCACGATGAACAGGCAGCCGATGATCTGGGGCATGCCTATGCGCTCGTCGAACAGCCAGTACGACAGTGCCAGCACGGAAAGAATCTCCAGGTGCGATGCCGCGAAGGCCGGGCCGATGGGCGCGCGCTTGAGCAGGGTCATCCACGAGAAAAACGCACCGATGTAGCCCACGAAGGCGCCATAGATCCAGGGCTGGCCGAACACGCGCGCCAGCCAGGCCGTGGAGAACTCCAGCGGCAGCGCCGCATTGCCGGCCTGCTTGAAGCTCAGCTGGGCCAGCGTGTCGAAGGCCATGAGCACCAGAAAGCCAATGAAATAAAAGCGCTTCATACCGGTATTTCAGTTCCTTGATGCTCGCTCTGCACGCATCGCGTGGGACTGCCGCGGCGCATGCGCGGGACGCCGAGCAAGAGCCGCCTCGCAGCGAAGGTGTCGTCCCCCTCCCAGGGGGAAGCGGCGCAGCCGCTCAGGGGGTATTCCATCTTCAATGCAGGCCCACGATGGCGACGCCTATGGACACGAGGACAATTCCGGCGACCCGCATGGGTGCCAGCTTCTCGGCAAACAGCAGCCGGCCCGCGATCATGATGGCCACGATGTTGATGGAGCCCAGCAGCACGCCTTCGGACAGCGGCACCAGCGAGAGAAAGGCCAGCCACAGCACGAACTCGGCCACATAGCAGCCCACGCCCAGCCACAGCCAGGGCCTGGAGGCCATGAAGCGCCAGCGCGCCAGGCCGTCGAGTTCACCGGGCTGGCTGGCGGCGGCCTTGAAGGCCAGCTGCCCCCCGCTGTCCACCAGCACGTTCAGCACCCACAGCGTGATGACCAGAGGCGACAGATCACTGCCCATGCCGCGCGGCCTCCGCATCCCGCACCTCGCGGGGGGCGGCGCCGCTGGCGATGCGCGCCACGAATTCGGTGGTGCGCGCGATCACGGTGCGGCGGTCGCGGTCGATGGTGACCATGTGGTAGCTGTTGTCCAGCAGCACCAGCTCGACATGGGCCTGGCTGGCGCCGTGCACGATGTCATGGGCGTTGGCCACCGAGGAGATGTCGTCGTTGCGCGCATGGATGACCAGGCAGGGCGAGCGCAGCTGGGGCAGGCGCGCCAGCACATGGGCCGAGAGGCGGCGCAGCTCGATGATGGACCACCAGGGATTGCCCGGCAGGCCGGCCGCCGCGCTGTCGCCCGAATGCATTTGCTCGACCACGCGCGCGCGCAGGGCCTCGTCCTTGATGCCGTAGGGCGGCTGCTCCATGAACACGCTGTGGCGGCCAATGCCCAGCGCGCGGAACAGCGGCAGCAAAAAGGCCAGGCGCGTGTAGAAGGGGATGCTCCAGCCGTCGTAGCGGAAGGTGGTGGACAGGGCGCAGACGCCGTCCACCTTGTCGGGGTGGCGCTGGGCCACGGCCAGGGAGAGCACGGCGCCCATGGACAGGCCGCCGACCACCACATGGTCCATGTGCTGCGACAGCCGCTGCAGGCCGGCCTCCACGCTGGCCAGCCAGTCGGTCCAGCGCGTGTCCACGAGATCTTCCATGCTGCCGCAATGGCCGGCCAGCTGGACCGCATAGACGGTGAAGCCCTGCTTGTTCAGCCCCTTGGCCAGCAGGCGCATCTCGGCCGGCGTGCCCGTGAGCCCGTGCACCAGCAGCACGCCGGTGCGCGCGGCAGCGCCCGTGCCCGGCATGACGAATTCATGCTCGGTCACGCAGACGCTGTCCAGCCCCGTGGCAGCAGCCTGCTCGCTGTGCTGAACCAAGGAGAGCCCATCACTCAAATTCATGTCAATTTTCCATGACGCTGCGCGTCGCCCTCTGACCATGAAACTGGCGTGCCCTGAGGCCAGAGACACCAAGGAAGGGCCTTGGCCGGCCGCGCAGCCCCGCACCGAAGGTGTCGTCCCCCTTGGGGGGCGCCGTGCAACGGGAAGGCGCGAAGCGACTCAGGGGGTGGTATGTCATGCCAGCGCCTCCAGGCTCAGGACCACCTTGTCGAGCAGGGCCGTGGCCTGCTCGAAATGCTCGAAGGGCGCATGGGCGATGCCCCGGCTTTCGCAGTGGGCGATGAGCTTGTACTTGGCCAGCACGAAGTCGGCCCGGCCCGAGACGCAGAAGTCCGAGGTGCTGTCGCCCACGTAGAGCACGCGGCCGTGCAGGGCCTGCTGCTCGGCCAGGCGCTCGCACTTGCAGTTGCCGCTGGCGCGCGCGCACTGCGCGCTGGCCCACGGAGAGTCCAGGCGCCAGCTGCGCTCGCCGGTCTGCACCAGGCGGTTGGCGATGACCTGCAGATGGCCCAGGCCATGGCGCTCCAGCACATGGCGTATGGCGTAGTCGATGCCGTCGCTGACCACCTGCACCGCCATGCCGTGGGCCTGGGCGGCCGCCACGAAGCCGGCAAAGCCGGGGTCGATCTCGATGGTGTCCAGGTGGGCGCGCAGTTCGGCCTCGTCCATGTCCAGCAGCGCGACCTGGCCCTTCATGCATTCGCGCGAGCCGATCTCGCCGCGCTCCCAGGCGTCCTCCAGTTCCTGCCAGCCGGGCTTGCCGAAGCGGTTGAGCAGGGTGTCGGTCACGTCCAGCAGGCTGATCGTGCCGTCGAAATCGCTTTGCACCATCCAGCCGGGGGCGGCGGTGTCCAGGTACAGGGGAATGCGCTTATTCATGAAACAGCACCCTTACGTTCTGGCCCACGCGCACGACGGCGGCGGGGGCCTGGTCGAAAACCAGCACACAGTCGATGACGCGCACCGGCCCGCGCTGCTGGTCGTCCTGCAGCCGCGCCGTGCCGTAGACGGGGCTGATGCGCAGCACACGTGCCGAAGGCAGCTGCTGCTGCGCGGCGCCATCGGCGTCCAGCGTCACCGTGGCCCGCATGCCTTCGCGCACGGCGGCGGCGAAGCTTTCGTTGATTTCGGCGCGAACCTGCAGCGGGCGCTGCGGCAGCAGCACCACGGCCGGCGTGCCGGGCACGGCCTGGCTGCCCGCATGGGTGGCCAGGCGCACCACGGTGCCGGCCTCGGGCGCGCGCAGTTCCTGGCGCTTGTGCTGGGCGCGCAATTGTTCGAGCTTGCGCTGTGCCACCTGGGCCTCGGCCGCGGCCACGTCGATCTCGGCCTGGGCATCGCGCAGCGCCTGCGCGGCCTCGTCCACGTTCTGTGCATCGGCGGCGCCCTCGCGCGCTGCGGCCTGCCAGCGCGACAGGGTCTGCTTGAGCTGGGGCAGGCGCGCGGCGCGCGCCTTCTGGCGCGCCTTGGCCAGCTGGGCCTCGGACTCGGCCACGGCCAGGTCGGCCTGGCCGGTATCGTCGGCCAGCCTCAGCAGCAACTGGCCCCGCTGCACGGACTGGCCTTCCTTGACGGACAGCTGCTGCACCACGCCGGCAACGGCGGGCGACAGGTCCAGCAGGCCGCCTTCAACCTCGATCTTGCCGCGCGCCACGGCCACGGCCGCCGGGCCGTTTTGCTGCGCCTTGGCGCTGGCCTGAGCGGCGTTGGCGGCAGCGTCGTGCGAAGGACCGCAGCCCGCCAGCAGCGCGGCGGCGGCCAGCGCCGCAGCCAGACCGGCAGTGGAAGCGGCAAAGCCGCTCATTGGGTACTTCATTCTTTTTCCTTCAACGGAGAGGTCTGGCGCCAGTCGCTGCGGATGGCGCCGTCCTCCATGCCGAGCACGCGGTCGGCATGGCGCACCAGGCGTGGGTCATGGCTCACGCACAGCACGGTCGTGCCATGGTTGCGCGCCGCGCGGTGCAGGATGTCGATGACGCGCTGGCCGCTTTCGGCATCCAGCGCACTCGTGGGTTCGTCGGCAAACAGCAGCTGAGGCGCCTTGGCCATGGCGCGGGCGATGGCCACGCGCTGCTTTTCGCCGCCCGACAGTTCGGCCGGGCGCATGTGGGCGCGGTGGGACAGGCCGACCTCGTCCAGCGCCTGCTGCGCGCGGCGCAGGGCCTCGTCGCTGCGCAGGCCCATGTAGCCCAGGGGCAGCTGTACCTGCTCGATGGCCGTCAGCGCCGGGAACAGGTTGAAGCCCTGGAAGACGAAGCCCGTGTGGCGCAGGCGGAATTTCTCCAGCGCCCGCGTGCCCAGCTTGCCCAGGTCCTCGCCCAGCGCCATGGCGTGGCCGCTGTCGGGCGCCTGCAGGCCCGACATCAGCGACAGCAGCGTGCTCTTGCCGCAGCCCGAGGGCCCGGAGATCAGGCTCAGCTCGCTCGGGTACAGCGACACCGAAAGGCCTTGCAGCACCTGCACGCTGACCATGCCCGACAGAAAGGACTTGCACAGGCGCACGGCCTCCAGGCTGGGTGCCGTGCGGGGCGCCGCCGTGGGCGCGGGGGAGTGGGCATTCATCACGTTCATGGCGTCTGGCCGTCTTCAGCGCAGCAGCGTGGCCGGGTCGGCGCGCAGCAGGCTGCGCATGGCGCCCAGGCCCGACAGCAGGGACAGCACGGCCACCAGCACGGCGCAGGCCAGCACGGCCGATGCGTTCAGCGCCACGGGCACGCGGTAGGCCATGGCCAGGGCCAGCAATACGGCGCTGGCCAGCGCGGCCATCACAAAGCCCAGGCCGCCGATCCAGCAGGCCTGCTCGACCACCACGCGGCCCAATGCCGCGCGGCTCACGCCCAGCGCGTTGAGCACGGCGTACTCGCGCGAGGAAGCGGCCACCACGGCCTTGAGCGACTGGCTGGTGACCACCGAGCCCACCAGGCAGACGATGACGGCCATGAACAGCACGCCCGCGCCGGCGCCCGTGTCGAACATCCAGTAGCGCTGCGAGCGCCGCGCGAATTCCCTGGCCGTCCATGCCTCGTAGGGGCCGAAGCTGGGCGTGGGCTGGTTCAGGCGCTGCTTCACGGCCTTGGCCGAGGCGCCCTGGCGCACGCGCGCCACGAAATAGGTGCTGCCCTGGCCGGGGTCGCCCGCAATCCCGCGGGCCGTGGCCAGCGAGGCCAATACGTTCACGCCGCCCAGGCCACGCAGGCCGTCCACGGCGGCCACCACTTGCACGCGGTGGTTGTTGACCCAGGCCACACCGCCTTCGTTGGTGCCCAGCGTCTGCAGGTCGGCCCGGTCCACGATCACGGCGCCGGGCTCGCGCAGGCGCTGGCGCTGCCAGGGCTGGAGCACGTGGGAAAACAGCATGGAGGCGTCATCGGTGGCAATGCCCGACAGGTAGACCGACACGCCGCCGCCGTGCTCGCTCGCCGCGCCGCCGGCCGCCGAGTCCGAGCGCCAGTCGCCATCCACCCAGACATAGGGCTCGACCGCTGCGACATCGGGGTCCATGCGCAGGCGCATGTCCACGTCGCGGCCGATGGTGCGGCCGAAGTTCACGCTCTGCGTGCCCGGGTAGCCGATCCACAGGTCGGCCGAGGAAGCCGTCACATACAGCGCGGCCGAGCCGAAGATGCCCAGCACCAGCGCGGCCTGCATGGCCAGCAGCACGCCGGAGAAGCCCACGGCGAAGACGGAGGGAATGAAGCGGCGCCACTCGTGCACCAGCGTCTTGCGTGCCAGGGCGATCATGAGGGCGCCCCTTCTGCCCGTGGGGCCCGCGGCGCCATGCCGCTGTCGGCATCGTCCTTGTCCTCGGCCGGCAGCGGCGCGCCACCCAGGGCCTTGTACAGCGCCACGTAGGCCAGCGCATGGGCGGCCAGGGCCGTGGTCTGCTCGCTGCGCGCCTGCAGCGCTGCGCGCCGGGGCGCCAGGCCGCCGAATTCGCTGGCCAGGCCCAGCTTCAGGCGCTGGTCCTGCACGCGCTCGCGTTCGGCCAGCACCTGCTGGGTGGACTGCAGCGAGGCGATGCGCTCGCGCTGGGCGTCCAGCGCGGCCAGCGCGGACTCGACCTCGGCCACGCCGTCGAGCACGCTTTGGCGGTAGGCCTGGACGGCGGCCTGCAGCGCCAGCTCGCTGGCGTCGGCCTGCGAGCGGCGGCGGCCCCAGTCGAACAGGGGAATGTCGATCTGCGGCCCGAAGGTGGGTGCGTTGTCCTGCGTGGTGCGAAAGTTCTGGGTGATGTTGAACGAGTACAGCAGCGAGCCACCGAGCACGAAGCGCGGGTACAGCGCCGCATGCGCAATGCCCTGCTCGGCTGCAGCACGCTCCACGGCAGCCTGCGCCACCTGGATGTCGGGGCGCGTGCGCAGCAGGTCGGCCGGCAGGGCAGCCACGCCCAGTGCCTGGGCACCGGGCAGCGGGGCCTTCGCATCGGCCTGCAGCCACTGCGCATCGGGCCGCGTGCGGCCCAGCAAGGCGGCCAGCATGTGGGCGCTGCGGGCCTGGGTTTCGCGCAGGCTGGCACGCAACGCCGCGCTCTGGCCGGCCTGCAGTTGCAGCTGGTGCACGGCCTCTGCCGTGCCCAGGCGCTGCTGCTGGCGCACCTGGGCCAGTTGCAGGGCACGCGCATCCAGCAGTGCCTGCTCGTCGATCAGGGCGCGCTGGCGCTGGGCCATGCGGATGTCCAGATAGCGGTGGACCACATCGGCCACCAGGGCCACGCGGGCCGCCTGCAGGCGGCCCCGTGCGTCAAGCACGGAGGCGGCGGCATTGCGCTCGCCGGCCTCGCGGGCGCCGAACAGGCCCAGGTCCCAGCTCACGTCGATGCTGGCGTGGAAATACGAGTCGATGGCCGCAATGTCCTGCAGCGTGCGCGCACCGGCCGTCAGCACGGGCTGGAAGGCCGATCCGGCCGTGCCGGCCAGCAGGCGCTGCTGGCGCAGCCGCGACTGTGCCTGGGCCAGGTCCAGGTTGGCGGCCAGCGCCTCGTCCACCAGGGCGTCGAGCGCCGCATCGTCCCAGGCCTTCCACCAGCCCTGCAGGTCGGGCGCGGCGGCGGCCCCTGCGGCCGGCACGGGCTGCGTCCACTGGCCCGGGACCGTGCCGTCCAGCTGCGCAGGCGGCGGCGAGGAGCAGCCGCCCAGCGCCAGGACGGCACCCAGGCACAGGCAGGAAAAGCGGTGCGTCGCGGCGGCAGCAGTGTTCACAGGGTGGGCAGGGGCAGTCGGAAAGAAGGGTGGAGGGAGCCGGCGGGCCCGGGGGACCATGCCTCCAGGAATGTCCATTGGACGCGGCCAAGCTTGCGGCAGGTTGCAGGCTTTATGGAGGGAATATGGAGACATGCGCGGCAGCGGGCATCACCCCATAATGCGCTTTTGAAGCCGCCTGCGGCGGTCTGAGGCAACGCCGCAGGCCCGCAGCGACCGGCCCCGGTGCCTGCCATGAATACGTCCACCCAGCCCGCCACCACCCCCCTCGTGCTCGTCGTCGAAGACGAGCCCGCCATCGCCAGCATCCTGACGGCCTATCTCGAGCGGGATGGGCTGCGTTCGCGCATGGCCTCGGACGGACAGGAGGCGCTGCAGCTGTTCCGCCAGCTGCGGCCCGACCTGGTGCTGCTGGACATCCACCTCCCCGGCATGGACGGCATCGACGTGCTGCGCGCCATCCGCGACGACAGCCAGACGCCCGTGATCATGGTCACGGCCCTGGCCGACGATGTGGACAAGCTGCTGGCCCTGCGCCTGGGCGCCGACGACTATGTGGTCAAGCCCTTCAACCCGCCCGAGGTCGTGGCCCGCGTGCGCGCCGTGCTGCGCCGCACCCAGGCGCGCAAGAACCCGGCGCCCGCGCCCATCCGCGTGGGCCCCATCGAGATCGATGCCGAGGCGCACAGCGCCGTGGTCTACGACAACGAGGGCCGCGCCCTGCCGCTGCCCCTGACGCTGACCGAGTTCCGCCTGCTGGCCTGCCTGGCGGCCCAGCCCCGGCGCTGCTTCTCGCGCTCCCACCTGATCGAGCACTGCCTGCCCGAGAGCGATGCGCTGGAGCGCGTCATCGACTCCCACCTGTCCAAGCTGCGCCGCAAGCTGCAGCTGGCCGGCCAGGAAGGCCTGATCGAGACCGTGCGCGGCATCGGCTACCGGCTATGGCCCTGGGACTGAGGCCCAACCGCATCTGGGTGCGCTTCGGCCTGTGGATCACGGCCACCGTGCTCAGCACCATTGCCCTGCTGGCCATCGGCGTGCTGGTGTTCTCGGAGATCCAGTACCGCGATTTCTACAGCAGCCTGCCGCCGGCCGTGCAGATCGAGCTGGACGAACTCAACGCCCAGTCGCTGGAAGACAGCCCGCGCGCCATGCAGATCTACGGCCAGTACTGGACGGGCGATCTGCTGTTCGGCGAGAAATGGTCCCTGGTCATCGGCCTGCTGGTGTGCCTGCCCTTCGGGCTGGCCGTGGGCTTCTGGGTCTCGCGCCTGGTAACGCGGCCTCTGGCGTCCATGGTCGAGGTGGCCAAGCGCGTGGAGCTGGGCGACTTCAGCGCGCGCGCCCTGCCCGGCAAGGCGCATGGCGAGATGGCCGAGATGGTGGTGGCCTTCAACCGCATGATCGATTCGCTGGAGACGCTGGAGACCGAGCGCCGCGCCACGGCGGCCTCGATCTCGCACGAGCTGCGCACGCCGCTGACCGTGCTGCAGGCGCGCCTGCATGCCATCTGCGACGGCGTCATCGCCGCAGACGACACCGAGCTGAACACGCTGCTGTCCCAGGTCGAGCACCTGGGCCGGCTGGTGGGCGACCTGCACACGCTGTCCATGGCCGATGCCGGCCAGCTGTCGCTGCAAAAGCAGCGCCTGGACCTGGCCGAACTCGTGGCCGAGACGCTGGATCACCTGCACCCCCAGCTCCAGCAGCATGGCATGCAGCTGGAGATGCACCTGCCCGCGCCCAGTGACATCGGCATGGCCGACATCCGTGCCGACGCCGACCGCATGCGCCAGATCCTCTCCAACCTCGTCAGCAACGCCATCCGCCATGCGGCCAGCGGCGCATGGCTGGGCGTGGCGCTGACGGTGGAATCCGATATCGAAGGCCGCGCCTGGGCCGTGCTGCGCATCAGCGATGCAGGCCCCGGCCTGCCCAGCGAGCTGCGCGCCCACCCCTTCCAGCGTTTTGCCCAGGTGCCCGGCAAGCGCCGCCGCGAGGGCTCGGGCCTGGGCCTGTCCATCGTCAAGGCACTGACCGTGTCCCAGGGCGGCAGCGTGCAGGCCGACGACTCCGAGCAGGGCGGCGCCCGCTTCACGCTGCGCTTTCCGCGTGTCTGATCCTGCGACTCGACAGGGCCGCTGAAGGCCGCTGGAACCGCTACGCGGACGGAGCCTGCGCCTCGCGCAGCAGCGCATGGATGGCCCAGCCCAGCGGCGCGCGCAGCTGCGGCAGCGTCTGCTGCGGTCCCAGAGCCAGCAGCGACTGCGACACCCAGCCATAGGTCAGCGTGTGCAGCAGCCGTGCCAGGGGCTGGGCCGGCTCGGGCAGTGGCGGATCGCAGTCCTGCAGCGCCATGGCCCATAGCTGCACATAGGCCTGGTAGTGGCGACGAAAGGGCTCGGGCGCGGACACCTTGCGCTCCAGCATGAACAGCACGGCCCACATCGGCGCCTCGCGCGCAATGCCATCGACCAGGGTGTCCAGCAGGCGGTCCACGCGCGTGGCCAGCGGCATGCCGGCACTGTCCTGCAGCGTTTGCAGCCCCTGGGCGTGCAGGGCCTGCACCTGGCGGTGGATGCACATGGCCGCCAGCGTGTCCATGTTGCCGAAGTATTCATAGAAGGTGCCCAGGCCCACGCCGGCCACGGCGGCTACCTCGCGCACCGTGGTGCGCTCGTAGCCCTGCTCGATCACAAGCCGAACAAAGGCGTCCTGCAGCGCCTGCGACGTGGCCTGCGCGCGCGATTGCAGGGGGCGGCGCCGCACTTTGGGCGGCTGCGGCTGCTGCCTTGAAACCCGAACACCTTTGCTGGGCATTTTTCCTAGACTTTTGCGTTGAGACCAATGATCACGGAGACACGCATGAGCAACGGCCAAACATTGCAGAGCTGGGACACGCACGAGGTCCTGAACCAGTTCGACGAATACACCGATTTCAACCTGCTGGAGGCCGACCCCGCCCTGGCCGAGGCCCTGCAGCGCAGCGGCGCCGCACGCCACATCCCTTCGCTGTCGCGCTATGCGCAGCAGCTGGGCGAGCGCGCCACCTGGGAACTGGCCGAGCAGGCCAACCGCCACACGCCCGAGCTGCACCGCTTCGACGCGCGCGGCCGCATCATCGACGCCGTGGAGTTCCACCCGAGCTGGCACACGCTGCTGGGACTATACCGGCAGCAGGGGCTGATCTCCCTGCCCTTCGAGGACAGCAGCGCGGGCCGCTGGAGCGCCTGGGCCGCAGGCTTTTACCTGCACGGCCAGGTCGAACAGGGCACGCTGTGCCCGGCCACCATGACCACGGCAGCCATCCCGCTGCTGCAAAAGGAACCGGCGCTGTGGAAGCAGCTGCAGGGCAAGCTGTTCAGCCACGAATACGATCCGCGCGACCTGCCCGTGGCCGACAAGGCATCGATGTGGCTGGGCATGGGCATGACCGAGAAGCAGGGCGGCTCCGACGTGCGCGCCAACACCACGGTGGCCATGCCGGTGCACGCCGGCGGGCGCGGCGGCGAGTACCTGCTGCGCGGTCACAAGTGGTTCTTCTCGGCACCCATGTGCGATGCCCACCTGGTGGTGGCGCGCATGGGGGAAGGCGGTGGCCAGGCCTGCTTCTACGTACCGCGCTGGCGCCCGGACGGCAGCAGGAATGCCGTGCGCGTGCAGCGCCTGAAGGACAAGGTCGGCAACCGCAGCAACTCCAGCAGCGAGGTGGAGTTCGAGGACGCCTGGGGCATCCTGATGGGCGAGGAAGGCCGGGGCATTCCCACCATCATCGAGATGGCCACCTACACCCGCCTGAACTGCGTGCTGGGCAGCGCCGCCATCCTGCGCTCGGCCACGGTGCAGGCCCTGGCCTATGCGCGCCGGCGCAGCGTCTTCGGCAAGCTGCTGGCCGAGCAGCCGCTGATGCGCACCGTGCTGGCCGACCTGGCGCTGGAGAGCGAGGCCGCGCTGCAGATCGCCATGCGCCTGGCCCGGGCCTACGAGAACGACAGCGGCAGCGATGGCGGCAGTGGCGACCCGCTGGAGCGCGCCTGGAAACGCATCATGACGCCGGCCGCCAAGTTCTGGGTCTGCAAGCGCGGCGTGGAGCTGACGGGCGAGGCCATGGAGGTGCTGGGCGGCAACGGCTACGTGGACACGGGCGTGATGGCGCGCCTGTTCCGCGAGGCGCCCGTGAACTCGATCTGGGAAGGCTCGGGCAACGTCATGTGCCTGGACGTGCTGCGCGCCATCTCGCGCGAGCCCGACGGCGCGCAGCTGCTGCTGCAGGACCTGATCGACACGGCGGCGGGCGAGCCCGTGCTGCTGCAGCAGGCGCAATCGCTGGCGCGGCGCCTGTCCGGACCGCCTGACCAGCTCGAGGCCCAGGCACGCCGCCTGGTGCAGGACCTGGTATTGCTGGCCCAGGCCTGCCTGCTGCGCCGCCATGCGCCGCCCACCATGGCCGATGGCTTCATCGCCACGCGCCTGGGGGCGCAGCAAGGCGCCATGGTGGCGGGCGCCTTCGATCCCGCAGGGCTGGACATCGCTGCCATCCTGCAACGCGCATTGCCGGCCTGAAGCGGCGGCAGGAACCCCGACAGAAAAACCACAAGGAGACAAGACATGAACCTGCTCGACGCCTTCGACAGCGCCGTGCGCAAGACGCCCGCCAAGGCCTTTGTGCGCGACCGGGGCGCCTCCATCAGCTATGCAGACATGCAGCGGCGCTCGCAGCGCGCTGCCGCCGTGCTACAGGCCCAGGGCGTGGGCCGGGGCGATACCGTGGCGCTGATGTGCCTGAACACGCCGGGCTTCGTCGAGGCCCTGTTCGGCGCGTGGCGCCTGGGTGCCGCGCTGGTGCCCGTCAACCACAAGCTGCAGGCGCCCGAACTGCAGTACATCCTCGACCACGCGCAGTGCAAGGCCCTGGTGTTTGACGCCGCACTCGCGCCCGTGGTCGCGGCCGCGCCGCACCCCTGCGCCCGCCTTGTGACCGAGGCGCAAGAGGCCGTCCCGGGTGTCCAGGACTGGGACACGCTGGTGGCGGCCGCCAGGCCCATGGAAGGCACGCGGCCCGCCGATGGCGACATCGCCCAGGTGCTCTACACCTCGGGCACCACGGGCCGGCCCAAGGGCTGCCTGCTGAGCCACCGCGCCGTCACGCTGGCGGCGATCACGGCCGCGCTGGGCCTGTCCATCACGCGCGAGGAGCGCACGCTGATGGCCATGCCCATCTGGCATTCCTCGCCGCTCAACAACTGGTTCGGCGGCACGCTGTACATGGGCGGCACCGTGGTGCTGCTGCGCGAGTACCACCCGCAGCATTTCCTGCAGGCCGTGCAGGACGAGGGCGTGACGCTGTACTTCGGCGCCCCCGTCTCCTACTTCGCGCCGCTGCAGATGCTGCCCGACTTTGCCCGCTACGACCTGAGCAGCGTGCGCGCCTGGGTCTACGGCGGCGGCCCCATCGGCGCCGAGATGGCGCGCAAGCTGGCCACGGCCTACCGCAGCGACCGCTTCTACCAGGTCTACGGCATGACCGAGACCGGCCCCACGGGCACCACGCTCTACCCCGAGGAGCAGGTGGAGCGCGCCGGCTCCATCGGCCGCGTGGCCCTGCCCGGCGTGGACATGCGCGTGGTGCGCGACGACGGTGCGGACGCCGGCCCCGGCGACACCGGCGAGATCTGGCTGCGCACCGGCAGCGTGATGGACGGCTACCTGCACGACGCCCAGGCCACGGCTGCCGCCTTCGCACCGGGCGGCTGGTACCGCACGGGCGACCTTGCTCGCCTGGACGATGCGGGCTATCTCTTCATCGTGGACCGGACCAAGGACATGGTCATCACGGGTGGCGAGAACGTGTATTCCAAGGAGGTGGAGGACGCGCTGTCGGCCCATCCCCAGGTCGCCGATGTCGCCGTCGTGGGCCGGCCCCACGCCGAATGGGGCGAGACCGTCATCGCCCACGTGGTGCCGCGCGGCGAGACCGCCCCCGATGCGGAGGCACTGCAGCAGTTCCTGGCCGACAGGCTGGCGCGCTACAAGATCCCGCGTGAATTCGTCTTTGCGGCCAGCCTGCCGCGCACGCCCACAGGCAAGCTGCAGAAGTTTCTGCTGCGTCAGGAGCGCAGCGCCACCTGAGGCGCCGGCCCCCTGCGTGGCCTACTTCACGGTCTACTTCACGGTCTACTTCGCGGCCTTGAAATCCGACTCGCTCATGCCGCGCCGCCAATAGGCCACGACCAGCTGCTCGTGCTTTTCCAGCCCGCGCTCCTCGCGCGCCCACTGGCGCACGGCCTGGGCGGTGTCGAACTCGCCAGCGGCCCAGACGAAGCGGCTGGCGGGATGACCGGCCAACAAATCCGGCCAGCGCACGGCGCGCAGCGCGTCGATCAGCAGCGTGGTGGTGCCGGCCTCGGCAGCGCCACGGTGCAGCCAGTGCCATTGCAGGCCTGCGGGCGCCTGCACGGGCTGCTCGTCCTGCGGGCCCTGGACCTCGGCAAACACATGGCCGCGCGTGTGCGCGGGCAGGGCGGCCGCGATGCGCAGCATGGCCGGCAGGCCTGTGTCGTCGCCGGCCAGCAGCATCCAGTCGGCCGGGGTGGCCGTGCGCCCGCCGGGGCCGGTCATGCCGATGCGCTGGCCCGGCTGGGCGCGCGCGGCCCAGGCCGACCCGGGGCCGGCGTCCTCGTGCAGCACGAAGTCCACGTCCATCCAACCATTGGCGCCGCCCGCCTCGCTGTCCACGCCATCCACACCCATCGCACGCATGGTGTACGTGCGCATGTCCAGACGCCTGTCGCCCTCGGGCAGGCGCAGCAGGCCGCTGGCCGACAGCGTGGGCCACTCGGGCTCGGCCACGCCCGGCTGCGGAAACAGCAGCTTGACGTGGATGTTGCTGTCCTGCGCATAGCGTGCCATGTCGTCACAGGCAAAGCGCACGCGGCGCATGTGCGGCGTGAGGTCGCGCACGGCCAGCACCTGCAGCTCGCGGAAGGCCGGGGGACGAAGCATTGCGGCGCCGTCGCCGTCCCAGGCCAGCGCGGCATCGGCGGCGCCCGTGGCCCCCAGCAGCAGGTGGGCCAGCATGAGCTTCATGTCCTGCAGCAGCTCCACGCCGGGCGCTGCCACCTCGGCATGGATCTGTCCGTCCTCCAGCCACAGCTGGCCCCGTCCGCCTTCGTAGGCCGCCACCCAGCGTGCACCTTCACGGCGCACGGCGATGTCGTGTTCCAGCATGTGTTCGACCACGGCGGCCATAGCCTCGTCGGCGCGCTCCGAGCGCACCGAGGTGCGTGCCTGCAGCAATGTCATTCGGGGTTTTCCTTTCGTTCGATGGATTGCAGCACCGCCCGATGGCTGCGTGGTTTGTGCCAGCTTCGCCGACGTTTGCGCCACGCGCCAAGGCCCGCGGCACACGCCCTCAGAGCCGGGCACGCACCAGCTTGGGAGAGATGCCGAAGCGCCGCTTGAAGGCGGTGGAGAAATTGGCTGCGCTGGTGTAGCCGGCCGCATGCGCGACCTCGGACACATTGCAGCCGGTCTGCTCCAGCGCGGCCCAGGCGCGCTCCAGCCGCTGTTCGCGCCGGTATTCGTCGATGCTCGAGCCATAGGCGTGGCGGAACTGGCGCTGCAGCGCGCTGGCGCTCAGGCCCACCTCGCGCGCGATCTCGGCCAGCGTGCGGCAGCCGTCGCCGCCGCTGTCCAGCAAGGCCTTGAGCCGCGCCATGCGCCGGTGCTCGCGTACGCCCAGCACGCCCGGCACGGTCTGCGCCGGGTCGGGCTCGACCACGTCGAGGGCCTGCAGGGCTTCATGCACCAGCTCCAGCGTGCGGCTGGCCAGCAGCAGGGGCGCCGAGCCCTCGCGCGCCAGCTGGATGATCTGCTCGGCCACAGCCACGGCACGCGGCGAGGGCTGCCAGGGCTGTATGGCCAGCACCTGCTGCTCCATCCAGTGGCGCAGCATGGCGGGCGCCGCCCTCGGCAGGGACTGGGCGGCGAACCATTGCGGCTGCACGGTGATGCTGAGCTTGCGCTCGAACTTGCCGCGCCGCCAGTGGCGCGTGAACAGGTCGCCGGGCCGCGAATGGATGACGGCACCGCAGGCCTGCGCATGCGCGCCGGCGGGGCTGGAGGGTGCCACCTGCAGCTGCAGGCCCTGGTTGCCGAAGGCCACGTCCACGCAGCCTTCCAGCAGCACGACCAGGTGCAGGCCCGGCACGGCCGGAGAGCGCGTGCTCATGGTGCGCAGATCGCGCGCCTCCACGCCATGCAGCCAGAGCCCGGGCTGGACCTGCCAGGCCTGCAGGTGCCCGGCCAGCAGCGCGTCCTGGGCCGTGACCTCGGCATCGAGGATGCGGTAGTCGGGCCCGGTGAAATCGCAGGCACGCAGCGTGCCCCGCCCCAGCCAGCGCGGCGGGCGTGCGGGGGGTTGGACAGAGGAGGAAGCCATGGCCAGCCGGAGCGTTGCGCGCCCCACAGACAAGAATGATTCTTATTTTAAGGCACGCAAGGCTGCGGGCGCCGGCCGCGTCTGTACACCCCGCAGGCGATGAGACATAAAATGCGATTCATTCGCATTTGACACTCCGAGGTGCCTCGCATGCCCGCCGTTCCCCCTGCCGCCACCGACACGGTGCAGACCCTGTACCTACAGCACCATGGCTGGCTGGTGGCACGCCTGCGCCGCAAACTCGGCTGCGGCTGGGATGCGGCCGACCTGGCGCAGAACACCTTCGTGCGCGTGCTTGCGGCACGCGACCTGCCGCTGGACCGTTTGGCCGAGCCGCGCGCCTACCTGACCACCATCGCGCAGCGGCTGCTGTCCAACCACCTGCGCAGGCGCCAGATCGAACGCGCCTACCTCGATGCCTTGGCCCTGCTGCCCGAGCCCGTGACGCCGCCACCCGAAGCCCGGCTGATGGTGCTGGAGACACTGGTCGCCATCGACCGGCTGCTCGATGGCCTGCCCGTGGTGGCGCGCAAGGCCTTCCTGCTGTGGCGCCTGGAGGAGCTGACGCAGGAGGAGATCGCGGACCAACTGGGTCTCTCGCGCACCAGCGTGCGCCGCCATCTGGCCGCAGCTGCCACACGCTGCTACTTCGGCCTGGCGGATTGATGGCAGACCCCGCTGCAGCCCCCATACCGCCCGAGGTGGCCCGGCAGGCCGTGCACTGGCTGCTGGAACTGGGCCTGGAGCCCGGTCCCGGCACCGAACAGTTGCACCGCCAATGGCAGATCTGGCTGGCAGCCGATCCCCTGCATGCGCAGGCCTGGCAGCGCATTGCCGGCATCGACGGCCAGTTGCGGGGCCTGCCGCCCGCCGTGGCACTGCAGACACTGGCCGCACGCGGCATGGGCCGGCGCCATGCGGTGCGGCTGGCCGTGCTGCTGGCGGGGGGCGCAGGCGGCTTGCTTGCCGCGCGGTACACCGCACCGGGCGAGCGGGCCTGGCAGCAATGGGCCGCCGACCTGTCCACCGCCACCGGCCAGCGCCGCGAGGCCGTGCTGGCCGATGGCACCCGCCTCATGCTCAACACGGCCTCGGCCGTGGACTTGCGCTATTCGGAAAGCGAGCGCCTGATCGTGCTGCGCGCAGGCGAAATCCTGGTGCAGAGCGCGTCCGACACTGCCCACCGCCCCCTGCGCGTGCGCACGGCCGAGGGCACGGTACGCGCCATCGGCACGCGCTTCACGGTGCGCCAGCATGAGGGCGCCACCGCCGTGGCCGTGCTGCAGGGCGCGGTGGAGCTGCAGCCCCTGCATGGCACGGCAGCCGCAAGCCGCCTGTCGGCCGGGGAACAGGGCCGCTTCACCGGCACCCGGACCAGCCCCGCCACCCCGCTGCCCGACAGCGCCGGCGCCTGGAGCGAAGGCATGCTGGTGGCCGACGACATGCCGCTGGAGGACTTCATCGCCGAATTGGCCCGCCATCGGCCCGGCCTGTTGCGCTGCACGCCCGAGGCAGGCCGGCTGCGCGTCTCCGGCGCCTATCCCCTGGCCGACACCGACCGCGTGCTCGCCGCACTCACGCACACGCTGCCCGTGCAGGTGCGCAGCCGCACCGGCTGGTGGGTGACGGTGGAGCTCAGCGACTGAAAGCGCTATCCCCTCAGGAGCGCCATCGCCAGCGCAGACGGCAGACAGCGCGCCATCCCTCCAATTTCCTTCAAAAAAAAGCGGCCATTTGTGCCGCCGTGCGTGTCAAGCCCCTCAGACGCACTGCGCCGCGCGCGCCGTGCCGCATCTGCCACCGACCATCCGAGGGAACCGACGCATGAACCGCCAACCATCCAACCGACCATCCATCCCGCGCCGCACCGCCTGGGCCGCGCACCTGCTGTGTGCCGGCCTGGCCGTCTGGACCGCCACGGCCTTGCCGAATGCCCTGGCCCAGACGGCCGCCGCCGGGGCGGCACGCAGCCATGCCATTGCGCCGGGCCCGCTGGCCGCGGCCCTCAACCGGCTGGGCCGGGAGTCCGGCATGCTGATCAGCTTCACGCCCGAGATGGTGGCCGGCCTGCAGAGCCCGGGCGCCAGCGGCAGCCTCACCCCCGTCCAGGCGCTCGATGCGCTGCTGGCAGGCACCGGCCTGCAGGCGCGCCCCCAGGGAGATGGCAGCATGACGCTGCAACGCATCCCCCAGGCCTCCGCGCCCGTCCCGGGCGCCACCCTGCCCCAGGTGCAGGTGACCGCCTCCGCGCCCGTCAGCAGCCTGACCGAAGGGACCGGGCTGTATGCGGCCCGCAGCACCGCGGCCGCCACGGGGCTGGCGCTGGCGCCCCGGGAGACGCCGCAATCGCTGGAAGTGGTCACGCGCCAGCGCATGGACGACCAGGCGCTGCGCTCCCTGGCCGATGTGTTGCGCACCACCACCGGCGTATCCGAGAGCGCCTATGACAGCGAGCGCTCATCCTTCAGCTACCGCGGTTTCAGCGTGGACAACTACCTCTACGACGGGGTGGCCACCGCGTTCGAATCGCCCTACTCTGCCGGAGAGGGCGAGTTGGACGCCATCCTCTATGACCGGGTGGAGGTCGTGCGTGGCGCCACCGGGCTGCTCACGGGGGCGGGCAATCCCGGCGGTTCGGTGAATCTCGTGCGCAAGCGCGCCGGCAGCCGCACGCTGACCGGCTCCGTGGCGGCCACGCTTGGCTCCTGGAGCCACTACCGCAGCGATGCCGACCTGTCCGCGCCGCTGAGTGCCGACGGCCGCATCCGGGGCCGCATCGTGGGCTCGGTGCAGCGCAGCGACACCTTCATGGAGCGCCAGAAGAAAAACAAATCCCTGCTCTATGCCACCGTCGAGGCAGACCTCACGCCGCAGACCCTGTTGCGCGTGGGCATGGACCACCAGAGCAACCGTCCCCGCGCCTCTTCCTGGGGCGGGCTGCCGATCTGGTTCACCAACGGCCAGCCCATCGACTGGAAACGCTCCACCAATCTCGCTCCCGACTGGGCGCGCTGGCAGACCACCACCCAGACCCAGTTCGCCGTGCTGGAGCACCAGTGGGACAGCGGCTGGAAAACGCACCTGGGCTACACGCACAGCAAGCAGTCCTATGACGCACCGCTGGCCATGGCCCTGGGCAGCATCGACCCGCAGACCTGGCAGTCCGGCAGCGGCACGCCCTACATCTTCCGCTACACAGGCCACCGCGAGCAGCATGCGCTGGATGCCAAGACCGAAGGCAGCTTCGAGTGGCTGGGCCGCGAGCATGAACTGGTGCTCGGCGCCACGGCCTCGCGCCAGAGGCAGTTCATCATGGGCACGCCGGCCGCGCAGAGCGCCTCCTACGAAGACAGCATGCTGGACTGGAACGGCTCCTACCCCGAACCGACCTGGGGCGAGTCCTATGTGGAGTCCGATATGGCCACGCGGCAAGCCGGCGCCTACGCGGCCGTGCGCCTGTCCCTGGCCGAACCGCTGAAAGTCATCCTCGGCAGCCGCTACTCGGTCTGGGACAGGAATACGCAGGACCGCTTCACGCAGTTCACGCCCTATGCAGGCGTGGTGCTGGAGCTGGGCCATGGCCTGTCGGCCTATGCCAGCCACACCGACATCTTCCAGCCGCAAAGCCAGATGGACCGCCGGGGCCGCTATCTGGACCCCGTGATCGGCAAGAGCCGCGAAATCGGCCTCAAGGGAGCCTTCCTGGAGCAGCGCCTGCAGGCCAGCGCCGCCGTGTTCGACATCCTGCAGGACAACCTGGCCCAGGTGGACACCAGCGCCACCACGCCCGACGGGCTGGCCCAGGCCTACTACGGCGCCAAAGGCGCCAGAAGCAAGGGCTTCGAGGCCGAGATCGCCGGCGAGATACGGCCCGGCTGGCAGGCCAAGCTCGGCTACACGCGCTACGACATCAAGGACGCGCAAGGCACGCCGCTGAGCACCACGCTGCCGCGCAACATCCTCGACCTCTTCACCACATTCAAGCCCGGCGGCCCGCAGGCCAGGCTCACGCTGGGAGCGGGACTGCGCCGCCAGGGCAGCATCTGGGGCCTGGCCTGGGGTGCGGACGCCAGCGGCACCGTGCTCCAGCGGCGCAGCGAACAGGGCAGCTACACCCTGGTGAACCTGATGGCGCGCTACGAGTTCGATGAGCGCACCGCGCTGCAGTTGAACATCCACAATGCCTTCGACCGCAAATACCTGAGCCAGGTGAACTTCTACAGCACCAAGTCGTATGGGCCACCGCGCAACCTGCTGGTGACCCTCACCCACAAGTTCTGAAGGGCTGCCCGCAGGCGCTCCGCCGTGCGCCACAATGCGTGATGCTCAGCCTCCAAGACATCCAGAACGCCGCCGGCCGCCTGCGCGGCGCCGTGCTCGAAACGCCCTGCGTGGAATCGCGCACGCTGTCCCAGATCACGGGAGCGCAGGTCTATCTCAAGTTCGAGAACCTGCAGTTCACGGCCTCGTTCAAGGAACGCGGCGCCCTCAACAAGCTGGCCCAGCTCTCGCCCGAGGAGCGCGCACGCGGCGTGGTCGCCATGAGCGCCGGCAACCATGCCCAGGGCGTGGCCTACCACGCGCAGCGCCTGGGCGTGCGTGCCGTCATCGTCATGCCGCGCTTCACGCCGGGCGTGAAGGTGGAGCGCACGCGCGGCTTCGGCGCCGAGATCGTGCTGCACGGCGACTCCCTGGCCGAGGCGCGCCAGCATGCCTACACGCTGGCCGAGCAGCAGGGCCTGTGCTTCGTCCACCCCTATGACGACGAGCAGATCGCGGCCGGCCAGGGCACGCTGGCGCTGGAGATGCTGGCCGAGCAGCCCGACCTGGACCAGCTCATCGTGGCCATTGGCGGCGGCGGCCTGATCGCGGGCGTGGCCACGGCGGCCAAGGGGCTGAACCCGGGCATCGAGGTCATCGGCGTGCAGACCCAGCGCTTTCCGTCCATGTTCAATGCCGTGCGACAGGCCGGGCTGCCCATGGGCACCTCGACCATCGCCGAGGGCATTGCCGTCACCCAGCCCGGCGCGATCACGCAGGAAGTCGTGTCACGCCTGGTGGACGACATGCTGCTGGTCGATGAAGGCGACATCGAGCAGGCCGTGCTCATGCTGCTGGAGATCGAGAAGACCCTGGTCGAGGGCGCGGGCGCCGCAGGCCTGGCCGCACTGCTGCGCCACCCGCAGCACTTCGCGGGCAAGAAGGTGGGGCTGATCCTGTCGGGCGGCAACATCGACCCGCTGCTGCTGGCGGCCATCATCGGGCGCGGCATGGTGCGCTCCGGGCGGCTGGCGCGCATCAAGGTCAGCGCGCGCGACGTGCCCGGCGTGCTGGCGCGCATCACGGCCACGGTGGCGGCGGCGGGTGCCAATATCGAGGAAGTCCACCACCAGCGGGCCTTCACCATGCTGGCCGCGCAAAGCGTGGAGATCGAGCTGGTGCTGCAGACGCGCAACAAGGCCCATATCGACGAGGTCATTGCCGCCCTTCAGGCCGAGGGCATGCAGGTCAACGCCGTCTAGAGCCCTAGCAGGCCCCTGGCCCTTGTGTCATGGCTTTCCCCGAAGGCGCTGGCGGGCAGGCCTGCCTAGAATGGGGCATCCCCATTGGCAGCCAGGAGCTTTTGCATGTCGCATGATCCCGCAGCGAACCACGGCGAGCAGTCGCCCCCCGAAGACGCCACCGAGGCCATCGTCCCCTACATGCCCGTCATCCTGCCCCTGGCGGGCGCCGTGATGATGTTCCTGCTGGCCTTCATCGCCGTCAACATGGCCTGATCCGGCCTCTTCGCCCACTGCACCGAGCCCCGCTTTGCGGGGCTTTTTGTTTGCCTATGCAATAGGCAGACAGACAAAGTATCTTGCATATTTCAATGCATAGAATGCATAGTTTTTGCCATTCGTTTGCTGACAAATTCGTGACCGCTCCCTAGAATCGAATCCCCAGCCGGTGCGCCGCCAGCTTCCGCCAGCGCCGCCTCGCCGCCCCGAGAAGAGCTTCCTTCGCGCGCCGACTGAACGAGAGCCCGTTTCTCAAAGTTGGCGCGGCAACAGGCGCGTCCCCTTTGAAAAACTGGTTTTTTCAATTGAAGGAAGCTCCGCGATGAACGCACCCGTCATGCAAGGCCTGAACATCCAGGCCCCTGCCTACGTCAAGAACAGCCGACTGATCGCCTGGGTGGCCGAGATGGCCGCACTGTGCAAGCCCGCCCGGATCCACTGGTGCGACGGCTCCCAGGAAGAGTACGAGCAGCTGTGCCAGCAGCTCGTCGATGCCGGCACCTTCAAGAAGCTCGATCCCGTCAAGCGCCCCGGCAGCTACCTGGCCTGGTCCGACCCGTCCGACGTGGCGCGCGTCGAGGACCGCACCTACATCTGCTCGGCCAACAAGGAAGACGCGGGCCCGACCAACAACTGGATGGCCCCGAACGAGATGCGCGCCACGCTGCAGCCGCTGTTCGACGGCTGCATGGCCGGCCGCACCATGTATGTGGTGCCCTTCTCCATGGGCCCGCTGGGCTCGCCCATCGCCCACGTGGGCGTGGAGCTGTCCGACAGCGCCTATGTGGCCGTCAACATGAAGATCATGACCCGCATGGGCCGTGCCGTGTATGACGTGATCGGCGTGGAAGGCGAGTTCGTTCCCTGCGTGCACACCGTGGGCGCGCCCCTGGCCGAAGGCGAGAAGGACCAGACCAGCTGGCCCTGCAACAAGACCAAGTACATCGTCCACTACCCCGAGACGCGCGAGATCTGGAGCTATGGCTCGGGCTACGGCGGCAACGCCCTGCTGGGCAAGAAGTGCTTTGCGCTGCGCATCGCCTCCACCATGGGCCGCGACCAGGGCTGGCTGGCCGAGCACATGCTCATCCTGGGCGTGACCAACCCCCAGGGCAAGAAGTACCACGTGGCTGCGGCCTTCCCCAGCGCCTGCGGCAAGACCAACTTCTCCATGCTGGTGCCGCCCAAGGTCTTCGAAGGCTGGAAGGTCACCACCATCGGCGACGACATCGCCTGGATCAAGCCCCAGGCCGACGGCTCGCTGCGCGCCATCAACCCCGAAGCCGGCTACTTCGGCGTGGCCCCGGGCACGAACTACCACACCAACCCCAACTGCATGGCCAGCCTCGACAAGAACGTGATCTTCACGAACGTCGCGCTGACCGATGACAACGACGTGTGGTGGGAAGGCATGGACAAGGACACCGGCAAGCAGCCCGATCACCTGATCGACTGGCAAGGCAAGGACTGGACGCCCCAGATCGCCCGCGAGACCGGCGCCAAGGCCGCCCACCCCAACGCCCGCTTCACCGTGGCCGCGACCAACAACCCCGCGCTGGACGAAGCCTGGGACGATCCCAAGGGCGTGAAGATCGACGCCATCATCTTCGGCGGCCGCCGCTCCACCACCGTGCCGCTGGTGACCGAGGCCCGCAACTGGACCGAAGGCGTCTACATGGCCGCCACCATGGGTTCGGAAACCACGGCCGCCGCCTTCGGCGCCCAGGGCGTGGTGCGCCGCGACCCCTTCGCCATGCTGCCGTTTGCCGGCTACAACATGAGCGACTACTTCCAGCACTGGCTCACGCTGGGCGCCAAGATCGAAGGCCAGGGCGCGGCCCTGCCCAAGATCTTCACCACCAACTGGTTCCGCAAGAACGCCGACGGCAAGTTCGTCTGGCCCGGCTACGGCGAGAACATGCGCGTGCTGAAGTGGATGATCGACCGCCTCGAAGGCCAGGCACAGGGCGAGCAGACCGCCTTCGGCATTGCGCCCCAGTACGCCGAGATCAACTGGACCGGCCTGGACTTCTCCGCCGAGCAGTTCGCCAGCGTGACCAGCATCGACAAGGCCGCCTGGGCCGAGGAAATGCAACTGCACACCGAGCACTTCGACAAGCTGGCCCACAAGCTGCCTCAAGAGCTGCTGGTGACCAAGGCCGAACTGGAAAAGCGCTTGGGGACATAAAGCTCCCCCTGAGCGGCTACGCCGCTTCCCCCTCTCGCTTCGCGGGAGGACTGCACCCTTGGTGCCCCTTGCTTTGGGCAGCGCCAGTTTCATGGACTGTGGAAGATGCACAGAACAATGAATCCCTGAGTAGCTCTCGACCCATAGAAAAAGCCTCGCAGTGCGAGGCTTTTTTGTGGCGTTTGACCCGTCCTGACCTGGGTTGACACCTTTTCCTCTCAGAAAAGGCAAGTCAATGGAATCAAGGGTCAAACGCACGCAGCGGGACTACACGCTGGCTTTTAAGCTGTCGGTGGTCGATCAGGTGGAAAAAGGCGATCTCACGTACAAACAGGCCCAGGAGCGCTACGGCATCCAGGGCCGTTCGACCGTGTTGGTGTGGCTGCGCAAGCATGGTCGCCAAAACTGGAGTTCGGCAT